>JADLFV010000030.1 GCA_020849625.1 Phycisphaeraceae bacterium | reverse complement strand
GGTCTTCTCGAAAACCACCCACTTGGGCTAGCGGCCCGCGCCGCGATGCTCGGATAGAAGAATGGGAAACCCCGCCTCGCCCTTGACAACGAGCCGTCATACATAGAAGCAATCACACATCAGACATGCTTACTTGCTCTGATCCTCCACCACCACCGCTTCGGGGCTGGCGCCTTCGATGAAGGCGCGGCTGAAGTAGTACACGTGCCCGGACTCGGCGCCGACGACCAGGTCCAGTTTGCCGTCGCCGTCCAGGTCGCCGGTGCTCGGTCCGCTGTTGTGCAGCGTGATGCGGGCCTTGGCCAGGTCGCCCTGATCTTCGAAGACCGGCTGCTGGTTGCTGCCGGTGTTCATGTAGTAGCGGGCGTTGATGTTGTCCAGGATCAGGTCGCGTTTGCCGTCGCCGTTCCAATCCACGATCTCGATCACGGTGCGGCCGGCGTAGTGCGCCCGCCAGTCGGTGTCCGTCAGCGGCTTGCGGTTCCACACCAAGGCGCGGGCGAACGGGTCGATCGGCTCGAACACGCTCCGGCCCGGGGCGAGAATCACCTGGTGATCTTCCACGCGCTTGCCGAAATAGACCGCCCACTTGCTTTCGTGATCGAGCGTGACGTAATCCATGATGCCGTCGCCGTTCCAATCCAGCGCGGCCGGGCGGCAACGGTGGGCGGTGATCAGTTCGTCGCCCTGCGGCGTGTAGCGAATCCATTCGGGCGTGGCACGCGCTTGATCGTCCCAGTCCACGCGGATCAATCGACCTTCATCGAGATATGGATGGCCCTTGCGGCCGATGTTGCGGAAGTACCAGTGCTCACCGCGAATGCCGCTGACCAGCAGGTCGGCCAGACCGTCGCCGTCCCAGTCAGCAACCAAGGGATTGGTGTAACCCCAGTCCGATTCCTGCGTCCCCAGCAGCGAGCCGTCATCGCCCGCACGCAACTCGATGATCTGCCCGGCCGCTTCCATATACCGGCGATGACCCCACACCGCCTGCTGCGGCGTGCCGATGTTTTCGTAGTAGTGCACGAACTCGTCGGAAGAGCCGACGATCAGGTCCAGGTCGCCGTCCTCATCCCAGTCATAGAGGAATGGAATCGCTATGGCGCCGGCGTCGAGGTCCGGCTGCTGCTGCATGACGTAGCGCGACTGGCGCAACTGAGGCGTTTTGTCCGGGCCGGCAACGTTCTCACACCAGCCCAACCACGCACCTTCGATGCTCCAGAGCAGGTCCAGATCGCCGTCGCCGTCCCAGTCGGCCATCACCGGATAGGGAAACACGGAGGGAATCTGCAACTCGTGATGATCGAACGTCGTGATGCGCCGCCCGTCACCGAAGTTGTAAGGCTCACCTTCAACCGGCTCGTGTACGTACAACTGCGTGGCCCAGTTGGTGGCGATCAACTCCATCTGACCGTCGCCATCCCAGTCCACCGGGTACATACCCAGCGGGCTGCTCGACCAGTCGGCATCTTTGACCGAAGAAACGTTCAGATCGCGACTGTGGGAATCGTCAAAGACCAGCGGCTCATCAGGCGACGTGGTCTGATTGAAGAACACGCGCTTGCCCAGCAGCAGATCGATCTTGCCATCGTGATCCCAGTCGATCAGCCGGCCGCGCTCGCCCTTGACCTCGGTGTCCACGGTGAACCCGCGAAAAGCCGTGGGAACGATGCGGCCTTTCTCCAGCTTCCATTCGATCCACTGCGGAGAACTCTGGCTGTAGAGAAACAGGTCGAGCCGGCCGTCACCGTTGACATCGACCAACTGCGGCGAACTGCTGGGCGTAATCGGGCCCAGCGGCGTGTTGCCGCGGAAGATCAGCGTCGGCTGAGCCAGCACCACCGCTCCACTGCCGCGGCCGAGGTTTTCGCAGAAAAAGTGGCCGTTCCACAGGTCGTGGTTGTTGCGGTGCTGGTGGCCGGTGCTGAACCAGACATCCAGGTCGCCGTCGCCGTCGAGGTCCGCGATGTCGAACGAGCCGCGCAAGCCATGGCCCAGCGGCCCGACCGTCTGACGATCGCCCAGGGCCAGACGCTCACCGACGCCCACCATGGGCAGATCAACCGGCTCGGGCGCCACGTCCTGCTTCGGGGCCGGGTCGTAGTACAACGCATACAGCGCAGGCAGTTCACCTTCGTGATTGAAACGCACCTTGAACGTGTCCGCCCAGTATGCCTCTTCGCCGACACGCAAAGCGACCAGCTTGCCGTTGTCCACAGGCTTGCCCGTGTCGTAGTCATACTGCACCAGGCGCAGGGCATCGATCGCACGGCGGCGGCCCGCGGCGTCAAGCTGAGACCAGCCATGTTCTGGCGTCACTTCCACTTCCACCGGCACTTGCTCCCAGTTTCCAGTGGCCTGCGATCGCTTGAGGCGAAACAGGATGCGAGCCGGATAGTCGAGCGACCAATTGATTTCGGGCAACTTCACTTGGGCCGGCGGCGGCGTGACGGGAATCGTCTCGAGCGGCTCGTGCTCCCAGGTGTTGAAGATGCAAAGCTCGTCGATGGCGCCATTGAAGGGATTGGGTCGGCCCAGCGGTGAGCCGGCAACCTGCTCAGCGTTGGACCCGACGTACAAGTCATAGAACATCTTCTCCGGCAGAATCGGCCAGGCCCCGGTGAGTTTCTCCAACCACTCGCCTTCCCCGATGCGCAACGCCACGCGATTGGGCGGCATCCACGTCACGCTCACCCGCTGCCATTGCCCCGCCGGCCAGTCCGCCACGGGAAGTTCGATCCTGCCCGACAGTTTCTCATTCTGAAACGCGAAACAAAGCTGCGGCTCACCCGGCTTGCTCAGATCGAAGTAACACTCCAGCCGATGATTCGTGCGAATGCGACAGGCGAACAGGTTCTGCGTCTTGCCGCCATCCCCGGAAGTTACAGCATCGTTGACGGTAGCACTTCCGGCGGTGGCACTTTCGGGGGAGGCACTTCCGGGGGCAAAGTCCGGGCGAACCATCAGCGTGATCGTGCCTTCCTTCAACTGAAGATTGTTCTCCACGTCGTAGCGCACCCACTGGTGAGGGCCCAACTTCAATGCTGAGCCGCGATACCCGTCGGGCGTGGTCGTGAGCATGTCGTGAGCGATGGCACGGTTGTCGCCGCGCGCCACGTCCGCATTCAACGAGTGATCGAAACTCAGGCCGAACAGCAACTCATCCACTCCCTCACCTCGGCAAGGGGCCGCTGTCAACAACAGCAGGCTCAGGCATGCAATGCGAAACTGACGGAAACGGCCGCGGTCCGGTGAATCCTGTGACATGCGTTGATCCATGATGTTCTCGGGGTTCAGGAGTTACGGGAGTAGCGCGGATGGTAAGACTAACGGGCAGCAGCCAGTTCGTTCCGCAGGAAACGATAACCTTCCAGCACGTCCTGCATCCAGCTTTCGTCCGCTTCGCGCTCGATCAGCATCGGACCATCGTAACCAGCTTCGCTCAGCCAATACAGGTACGACGACCAGGGCACGTCACCATGACCGATCACCACCTCCGGCCCACCGGCCCGGCCGTCCTTGGCGTGCGCGTGCACGATGTATGGCCCAAGCTGCTCGACCGCTTGGCGCAGGTCGATCTTTCGCCGCACCAGGTTGGCCGGGTCGAGATTCACGCGAATGCGGGGATGGCTCACCTCATCCAGCAGCGCCCGCAGCACCGGCCCGCGCTCCAGGCCCGTCTCCGAAGCGAAGCTGACGCCGTAACGCTCGCAGACATCACCCACGCGGCGAAGCGTGTCGCGGATCACCGGCACGTCCTGCTCGCCGAACGCCCCGAAATGGCTGCTGAGCACGTTGACGTTCATCACCTGGCACAAGCGACAGGCTGACTCCAGCACCTGCATCTGGCGCGGCAACTGATCGGGATCGACGAATCCCTTGCCCGTGTCCGCACACAAAGCGCTGATGCTGACACCCAGACGTTTGGTGCAAGCCAACACGCGCTCGGCAGCCGCCTGCGACTGGGCGGTGACGTCCAGCTCGTTGAACAGGCACCACAACTGAACCAGGCGCACACCCGACTCAGCCAGCACCGGCAGGGTTGTTTCGATCGGCAGCCGCCGGCTGATCATCACACCGATGGATTGCATTTCAGGCTGATTCCTGTCTTGACCCGCTCTTCTTATGAGAGAAGGTGATGGTTGCCTTAACCCCCTCTCCCCCTGGGAGAGGGTTGGGGTGAGGGCCGAACTATCTGCGAGCTACATGGCACACGCTGCGCACGGATTTCACTGCGGCAGCCAGTAGGGGCGGCCGAGGCGCGCGGGGTGTCGATAATTTGGCAACTCAGGTTCATAAGTATCCTGACCGCCGATCAGCAGGCCGTACTTGCGACTGGTGATGTCCTTCTGACCAAATGCAGCAGCATGACCATCAAGAAAGGCGAGGTTACGCCCCTTCTCATGTGGCTTATCCGTGATGAGCGTGGCGTTGCCCCATCGCATCCAACCGACCCAGGCTGAGTTGGTGATAGGGAAGCCGACTGGCATGTTGTAGCCGCTGACGGCGCCTGGTGCATGCGGCCGCACCACTGAACTTGGCATCAATTGAAAATCGTCAGCGAACGATGCGACACTTGATGGCTCCGGTATGTCAATGCCACCAAACCAGGTGACCATACCGTTGGCCGAGTAAGTGCATTTGTCTGTAACATCATCATCAGTACTGGGATCGAAGATGGCTCGCACGGTGGGACAGATCAGTGATGTGCCCGGCCCGCTGACGCCGAAATAATCGATCATCTCCAGCAGCCAGGACGGGTCGTAATCCTGCGGATTGACCGGGTTGAGCGGATTGCGCACCTCACCGTCCGGGGCGGCCTGGAACATGAACCGGTCTTTGTGCTCGGCCATGTAGGCGGTGGCGGCGGTCATCATCTGCCTGAGATTGCTCAGGCACGTCGTGCGCCGGCCTGACTCGCGAGCCTTGGTCAGAGCCGGCAACAGGAGTGCGATCAACAGCGCGATGATCGAGATCACCACCAGCAGTTCGATAAGTGTGAATCCCTTGGTCCGTCTCACGTGTGTGACTCCATTCCAGTGCAACACGAATCGATCAACGACGATTCCGGCGGTGAAGCACCAGCAACGCCGCGCAACCCATCAGAGCGCCCACGGTCGGCTCGGGGATGAGCACACCGGCCAACGCTTCGTCGAACGCCACGTCAGGCGTAACACCAAAGCCCCAGTTGTCACCGAGGATCTGCAGGTCCGCCAGGTTCACCGTGCCGTCGCCGGTGAAGTCCGCCTCGGCCCAGGTGGCCGTGGTTGACTGCCAGTTATCACCGAGAATCTGCAGGTCAGACAGGTTGACTAAGCCGTCACCGTTGGCGTCGCCGGGTTGAAGAGCCGCTACGGGCACTACATCCGCCAAGGTTGTTCCCAGACGAAACTCATCGATGTCAAATGAGAAGGGATAGGCGCTGGTAGCATTGACCAGATATAGCTGATCGAGCATCGCTGTAAGCACTTCGATGGTATTCGTGTTATCTGTGGCCTTGAGTACGGCCGCTCCATCCAGCTCGGACTCATCGATGCCGCCGGCTTTGATGCCGTCATACGCAGTTTCACTGAGGACCCAGAAGCTGGCCAGCGCGCCGTTGACACCGAGATCCTCAAATTTGGCGATTCCCAGATACGGATTGCCATCCTGAATGCTGACCGAGGCGGCGGTGGCACCCAATGAACCTTCGTAGCGGACCTTGATCCCCTGCGAACTGGCAGTTTTGATTTGCGTGCCGAAATGAATGACACCATCGTACAGGCGCACTTCTGCCGTACGACTGACTGTGCTGCCCGATTCGTCAGTCCGCTGATACAGGTAGCTGTACCACATGTCACCCGAGCTGATGCCGGCGTTGACCGTGCGCAGAGCCCAAATGGAGGTGAAGGCCGGGGCGGTTTGGAAATCAAGGGATACTTTGTTGCCGGTTGTCCCATAATCGCTGAAGGCGATGCTGCCGCTGGTCACATCGATCGTACCGGTGGCTGTGCTGAAATCAGTAAACCACTGACCGTCGAATCCGGTGCCGCCGTTGTTGCCTGCCAAGGGACCGGTCGCGTAGTCGAATGTCTCCTCCACCAGTGCTGTGGCCATGGACACCTGCGCCACATAGAGGGTGAGCACCAGGCTGATCGTCCAAGTCGCAGTCTTCATAAATCTACTCCTTCCAACTCGGTGTTATCTCTGACGATTCGCCGCATAATCTGCATACGGGACAGTTCGCACGACACATCCAATTATCAGGTGATTGTCCGGCAATACAATCGAATTGCAGAAAGGAAGTATGCAACATTGTAAATAAGTGTAAACAATGCTTGGTCATTGACTTGCGCTTCGTCACTGGCCCTTGGAGAACGGGAAAGTTGTAAGCAATTGCATGTCCGCCTGCCACAAGGCCGCCAAGCCCACGCTTGCGTCCGGCTGCTATGAACTTGTCCAGAAACCGGCACTTTGATTACCGGCGGCGGATGAACAGCAATGTAATGCCCGCTGCAAGCCAACCCGCCGTCACCGGCTCAGGAATCACGTCGGCCAACGATGTGCCCAGTCGTATCTCGTCCAGATCAAACGTGAACGGGTATGAACTGGTGGCGTTGACCAGCTCGATCTTGTCCAGGTTGGCGGTGAGCACTTCCGTCGTGGACGTCGCATCCGTGGCGATGAGCACCGCCGTGGCGTTGAGCTCCGCCTCGGTGAGGCCGCCAGCCTTGATGCTGTCATATCCCGCTGCGTCCAGAACCCAGAACGTGGCCTGCGAGCCGACATTGTTGAGGTTCTCGAATTTGGAGATGGCCAGGTAGGCATTGCCATCCTGAATGCTGGTGGCAGCGGCGGATGCACCCGTGGATCCCTCGTAGCGCACCCGGATGCCCTGTGAGCTTGAAGCCTTGACCTGGGAACCGAAGTGGATGACACCGTCGTTGAAGCGGACCTCAGCCGTGCGACTGGTGGTGATGCCGGCGGTGTCCTGCCGCTGATACAGGAAGCTGTACCACATATCACCTGAGCCGACGCTCTGACCGACCGTGCGCAGGGCCCAGATGGAGGTGAAAGCGGGCGCAGTCTGGAAATCAAGCGTGACCTTGTTGCCGGTGGTGGCGTAATCGCTGAAGGCAATACTGCCGCTGGTCACGTCGATGCTGCCAGTGGCGGTGCTGAATGCGGTCGTCCAGGCGTCCGCCCAACCTGTGCCGCCGCTGTTGCCAGCCAATGCGCCGGTATTGTAGTCGAACGAATCCCCGATCAACACGGCACCCAAAGCGGTCTGCCCGAGTAGCAGGCTCGCCGTCACAGCCATGACAATCCAGAATGATGATTTCATGATCAATCTCCTTCAGAAAAATGATCCGTCTCCACCATGCACAGATTTCAGCGATTGCTGGAACCTGTCTCAAGTTTACGAGGACGCGGGAGACTTGCAATGCAAATCCCCAAGCAAGTGTGCAACAATATCGTGTACCGCAATTTTCTTTGCGACAGTGACTTACGATTTGATTGGTTACGTGATGCGCGGCAATGTTGCGGGCAATTCCACATCCATGGCAGGCTGATCGGCTTCGGCAGGGGTACGCATCGATGGAACCGGCAGCACCAGTTCGGCGCCCAAGGCCAGGCTTTCGCCGCGGCTGTGTGAAGCGGTGCTGATGTTGGAGATCAACTGCTCCACCGCCCGTCGCCCCACCACTTCTCCAGCAAGGTCAATCGAGATCGGCTGGGGATCGAGGCCCGCCAGATAGCACGTCTGGTTGCCGCAGGAGATGATCGGAAAATCGCGCATGGGCCGAACGCCGCGCTGGATCAGCAGCGGATACAGAGCCGCGGTGAACCGATCGCATGGACAGAACAAACCCGCAAGCGTTGAGCCGAGTTCCGCGATTCGATCCGCCACCGGTACCAGCGCTCGTGTCACCTGCGATAAGTCGGCCATCTGCAGGTGAACCGTATTGCCCGTACTCAGTTCCACCAGCTTACGCCCCACATCGCGCAGTGTCAGGACGAAGGCGTGGTTGCGTCGAGCCAAGGCAAGGTATTGTTTCTCGAACGTCACGTGGGCCAGCAAACCGTGTGTGTTTCGGTGCAGATATTCCGCGGCGATCTGGCCGGCCGCTTCGTTGCCCAGCATGACATGTGTGTGATGCGGACTCAGATATGACGTCAGCCACACCGCCGGTACATCCGGCAGTGCGTCGAGTAGGTCCTGCGAAGGATACGATCCTGCCAGCAGCATGCCGTCGATCATGCCCCGGCGAACCGTCGAAGGCAGACGATGCGGATGATTAGCCACGATCAGACTGAGCCCGTGATCCGCCAGCGCCGTGCCGATGCCAGCGATCAGATGTACGAACAGTTCCGGATAGATGAAGTATCCCTGATCGACCATCACCAGCGCCACCTGGCGATAGCGCATGGAGGCGCCGACGCTTTTGCGCAGGCCTCGCCGCTGATCGATCGGGGCCGGTGTGTAGCCGATGCGCTCGACCACTGAATTGACCTTGCGCACCGTGCGCATGGACGGCCCGGGTCGGCCGTTGATCACGCGCGACACGGTCGATTTGCTCACCCCCGACATCCTGGCGATCTGCTCAAGGGTCACAGTTCAAGCGTACCCGCGACATTCGCAACATACAATGGCGTTTGTTGAATTTCATGCAACAATTATTGCAAACCCATTAGCATCAAATGCTTATCGCCAGCCACCGGTACAGCCGCGATGCCGCCACTTCGGGTACAGCCAGGTCTCGCCCCAGCACCGCGCCCGCCGCCCGGTAGCCGCTGCGGACCGCGCCTTCCATCGTTGCGGGCCAGCCCGAATCGGTCCAGTCACCGGCCAGCATGAGGTTGGCGATGGTCCCCGTGGTGGGCGGCCGCAGCTTGTCACTTCCGGGGGTGATTGCGAAAGTTGCGCGCTTCTCCTTCACCACGCGATGGTGTAATAACTTCGCTTTCCCCGCCACGGGAAACAATCGGGTGATCTCCGTCACAGCCATGCGGGCCAGGTCTTCAGCGGATCGATCAACAAATTCGCGGGCGGCGCTGATGACGCCGTGCAGGTGCTGGCCTTTGCCTGTCACCGGATCGGGGCCTTTGTTGAACAGCCACTGCAACGGGCTCTGCGTCAGCGCAGCATGGGGCAGCGTCATGACCCCCGAAAGATCAAAATACAGGTGGATGCCGATGATCGGGCTGACGGTGATCTCATCGAGTCGCGACAGTCGCGCGTCGGCCTGCCGCATTCCGGGGTTTCCGGGGGCGATTCCGGGGGCGGGTGTGGCCAGTTTGTCCAGGCGATCAAAAGGCACGGCACTGATGAACCATTCGGCTTGCAGCGTCTGACCGTCGCCCAGGCGCAGGCCGGTGACGCGCTGACCATCGAACTCAAACGCCTCGGCACTGCACGAAAGCTGGATCGCTCCGCCGCTGCTTTTTATCAGATTTTCCGCAGGATCATAGAGTTTCACCAGCGGAACGCCCGGCCCGGGCAGGCCCATCTCGTGAGCGTGACGGTTGCGCAGGAAGCCATCCTGAAAGACCTGTAACGCATAGCGTGCGCTGACGCGATCGAGCTGCTCATTGCAGGCACTGACGATGACGACGGACCAGAACATCTCCAACACCCGCTGCGGCTGACGATAAGGACGCAGCCAGTCGGCGAAGTTCTGATCTGTCACCGTATGACGATCGCAGCGCATGATGGCCCACATGGCGCGGCTGATGGCCAGCTTCTCGCGCAGCGAAAACTGCTTGAACCCCAGCAGCGATCGCGCCAGATGCGCGGGAGCGGGAAGCGAGTCTGCCTGCATCAGGTCAACGCGGCCGTCGGCTGGAATGAAATAGAAGCGGTCGTGCCACTCGATGCAATCCTCCACCCCGAGGCGGCGATACAGATCGAGCAAGTGCGTGCAGCAGCGCATCAGCACGTGCTGGCAGTTGTCCAGCGTGTCGCCGGTGGTCGGATCGGTGAAGCTGGTGGCCCGGCCGCCGAGGCGCTGACGGGTCTCGATGACTGTCACGGGCACGCCGGCTTCCGCCAGGCGCACCGCGGCCGCGATCCCCGCCAGCCCCCCGCCCACGATGATGCAGCTTGTGTCAGCCATCGTTCAAAATCGTCCCAGACCCGCTAGTCTAACGCCCCCGCCCCCGGACGTGTGCCGCTGAATCGGCTGGATTGAGGTGCGATCCGAGTCACATCGACGCCAATCGCGCGCACAAGCTGGCCAGTGGCTGCACAACACCGTCATCCGCAGTCGCTTTTATGACCATCGCATGAATCAGGCTTTGCAGGCGCAAATGCCCGTGAAGCCATAGATGGCGTGCACACACGTTGCGCTTGGATTATTTCCAACTATCACAAACCGCAATCGGAAGTCGAAGTGCATGAATAACGGCAGCAGTTGACCAGCGGCGCTGGTGATGGACAATAGACTTGCCTGTTGGATGCTTGTTTCTGCGGGTATCCGATAACTGCGACGATTTGCGTCAGGACGTTTTGTGGAGCACATGATCAACAATGGTAATGAGCAAGGTTGAAATCCAACTCATGAGGGCGTTGCTCACCGTTGGCGCGATGTTGACTATTGCCCCGCTGACTGCAGTGACGACACTGGTTTGTTGTGATCCCGAGCGATGGGGCGGTTCGATTGATCCGCTGTCCATAGTGGTCATGTCAATATTCGGCCTCATTACCGTACCGCTTTGGCCAACATACATTCCGGCGATTGTCATAATTCCGGTTGCTATGCACAGCATAGTCGCGCTGCCATTGTTTAAGAAGTTGTTCCTTCCATACCTGGTCTGCATCTTCTTTGCCGTTGGAGCCATTGTGGGCATAGCCTTCATCAGCACTATCGTGCCGTGGCATGATTCACTGGATTTGATTTTCAACTGGTTGAGCGCCGGCGCCATGTCAGGTGGCATCACCCTTTCCCTGATTGTCCTGGTTTATCGTCACGAACCCAAGACCGCCCGACCAGTGGCCGCCCATGACCACCAACGCCCGTGAGGGACGTAAACAAACCCCACCATCCTCTCGCTCTGTGTCGTCAGCTCACCACGTTGAACATCTCTCGGTGCCCGCCCTCCAGTAGCGGGATGATTTTCTCATAGACCGCTCGCCACTGTTTGTTGCTCATCACGGTCTTCATGCCCTGCTCCAGATGAGCAAGCGACTCGAACGTGTGCTCCAGCACCACGGTATAGAATGAACCGCCGGCCAGATCTGTGAGAAGCCGGGCATTGGCCGGCCCACCTTCCACTTGCTGTGCGACTGCCAGCGCCTCCTTCCACAAAGCCACCACCGCTGCCGTCTGCCCGATCTTCGTGTGAAAGACGTTACGTACCAGAATCATTGGGTGTCTCCTATATGCCCCCGCGGATTGTAGGCGCGATCTGATCGCGCCGGCCACAGTTGATGGTGCGAAAAGTGGCTGGTTTACGGTGCGTTTGACCTCAGCCAGACGCAGAGGCACAGTTGGTAGCTGCCGGTTGCACTAGCCTTGCGTATTCATCTCATCGATGAACTTGTTGGCCCGGTCGATCGATTCCTGCATCTGTTCAATGAGTCTGGCGACGTCCTGCTGCAGGGTGGTGGCGGTCTCCTGCAATGAGGCGATGGCGCGGGCGTTGAGGTTGTGTTTGAGGAACAGCACCTGGTCGTGCAACGCGGCCAGCACAGGGTCCATGCGGCTCTCGGCTTCGTGCATGGCGCCGATCAGTTCCTCGTAACGCAGGCGCGTCTGGCGCAACTGGGTCTCGCTGGAGCGGCGAAGCTCGTTGCTGCTGTATTCTTTCAATTCCTCCTGCCACTCCTTGAACAGGGCCTCAGCCACATTTTCCACGGCGTCGATGCGGTCGCGGACAGCCTGGGCCTGGTCGGCACTGGATTCGTAGGCATTGCTCAACTCGCGGTAGCGCTGCTCCAGTTCGCCGCCATCGACCTGGGTGACGGCCAGGAACTGCTCGAGGGCGTCGGCGAATTCCACTTTGGCCTGCTCCTGCTCATCGCGGGCGTCATGCACACGATCGACGAGGATGTCGCGTTTGTGCCAGCCGAGTTTCTCCATCGTGCCGTAGTAGGCGGACTGGCAGCCGCCCAGCATCAGCAGCACGGTCAGCAGTGAAAGACCAAAGGGGATTCGGCTATTCATGGGAAAGATCCTTTCGCGTCGGGGACGAGGTGGATGATGAAATATGTTACATCAGACGGGTGATGAGCGAGCAAGCTCGCTCGCTGAAACTTCACTTGCCGAACTTGCCGCGCAGGCTGATGGCCAGTTTTTTGACCGTCGGTACGCTGACGCGGCCTTGCAGCACCTTCCGGGGGTGGGCGGCGATGCGCTCCAGCAGAGCGCGGTAGATGCGGCACAAAGTCAGGCAGGTGGAGCGACAGTCCGGCGACAGGTGCTCTTCCAGCGGCGAGGAACGCTCGTAAAAATCGCGGGCGCGGGTAATCTGGAAACGCATCAGTTCATCGAAAGATTGGTCTGCTTCGCCACGCTTGAGCTTGTCAGCGTCGTAGTTGAATCTGGCCAGGTCTTCCCGGGGCAGATAGATGCGGCCGAGCTGGGCGTCTTCTTTGACATCGCGCAGGATGTTGGTCAGTTGGAAGGCGATGCCGCGCTGCTCAGCCCAGCGCCCGACGCGCGAGTCATCATCGTGGCCCCAGATGGCGACGCTGATCAGGCCGACGACGCTGGCGACGCGGTAGCAGTACTGGTAGAGATCGTCGAAGGTGGCGAAGGCGACGGACTTGTTTTGCGAATCGCTGCACTGGCCGGCGATCATCTCGTGCAGCAATCGGCCGTCGATGGGATAAGTTCGCAGCACGTGGCGCAGGGCGGGCCACATGGGTGCGTGCAGTTGCACGGGGCCGGCGACGGGCTGGTCGGCCAGGGCCTGGTCGGTCATGGCGGAAAAGGCGGTGATGGCGTCCGGGGTGGGCCCGGCCGCGGAAACGGGGTCTGACCCCGTTTTGGTTGCGGGCCCGGCAACGGGAGTTGCCGGGCTTTGGGGGGGGTGAGAGTCGGCCAGGTCGTCGGCGGTGCGCATCCAGGCGTAGATGGCGTACATGGCGGATCGCTTGGGCTCGGGCGTGAGTTTCATGCCGTAGTAAAAATTGCGAGCCTCACGCCGGGTCAGATCACGACAGTAGTCGAAAGAAATTTGCAGCGCGGGATCCATCAGCACACTCATCCAGCCCAGGTTCCAAGCATGGCCCGCATGACGAGCATCAACTTCGCCCCGCGCGACAGCCGCGGCCGGGTGCGCAGCGTGTCGTAGTTTTGCCGCTCGATCAGGCGCAGGATCGACTCGCCGCCCCAGGTGAACAGGCGAATCTGCCCCTTGCCCCCGGAACCCCCGGAAGTGCCATCAAGCAGCAGCCAGAGCTGGCGGCCCTCGGCGAACAGCGGCCAGGTGCGCTCGACCAGTTCGCGCAGCGTGGCCCGATACGCCGGCAGGATCGCGTGCAGGCCCGCAGACATGGGACAGGCGGCACAGGATGCACGGTCGGCGGTCCCGGCATCGAGCCTGATGATTTTGGCCATCAACTCCAGATCGAGCTGGTGCTTGTCGGCAACCTGGCGCGGGATGTAGATGCGGTCGCGCTCGAGCACGTCACGGCGGACGTCCTGCCAGAAGTTGGCCAGTTGCAGCGCGGTGCAGGTGGCATCGCTGAAGCGCTGGCGTTGCTGGTCACGGTGGCCGAGCATGTAGAGCACGAGACGCCCCACGGGATCGGCGCTGCGCCTGCAGTAGTCGAGCACCTGCTCCCAGGTTTCGTAACGGATGACGGTCTGGTCCTGCACGAATGCGTCGATCAGGTCATCGAAAGGCTGGCGCGGTATGTCGAACTGCTCGATGGTCCGCCGCAGTGCTACGTACACGGGGTGGCGCGGCTTTGCATCGTAGCAACGGTCGAGTTCCTGCCGCCACCAATCCAGCAGTTTCAGTCGCTGCTGGGGAGGATTCCGGGGATCGTCGCCGAGGTCATCGGCCCAGCGGCAGAAGGCATAAACGTGGGCGAAATGGCTGCGCAGCGCGGTGGGCAGCAGGCGGCTGACGACGCTGAAGTTTTCGTAATGGGTGGCGGTCAGATCCCGGGCGTAGGCGTCGGCCTGCTCGTAGTCCAGCACGTCGCAGTGCTCGGGCCCGAAGGTCGCCAGTTGTTCGATCACCGCCGAGGTCATTGGGGGGAATTATAGGGTTTAGGGGGTAGGGTGTAGGGAGTAGGGTTGTGATTGGCACATCGTTGTGCGGCACACAGCACGTGAACCACTGGGTGAAACCCATATTCCGTCCCCTACACCCTACCCCCTAAACCCAACACCCTCCGTCTGTGCCGGTTAATCCGATCGCGCCAACAGCCGATGATGGCAGCGGAGTCGATCACCATGCGCATCGGGCTGGACGCTCGCACCATTTTCGCCCCGCAACGACGCGGCATCGGCAAGAGCCTGCTGCGACTTTATCAGACGCTGGCCACAGTGCGGCCGGACTGGGAGATTATCGCCTACCACCGGCAAGCCGACGCCGAGGTGGATTTGCTTGCCCAGGCGAATCTGCGCTTCATCGAGATGCCGGGCGATCGATTCGATGCCTGGCTCAACTGGCGGTTGCCGTTCGCTGCCTACAGCGACCAGGTGGACGTGCTGCACTGCCCCGCCAACCAGTGCCCGCGCTGGTTGAGCGTGCCGACGCTGGTCACCATTCACGATCTGATTCCGCTGGACTGGCCGGAGGTTTTCCCGGCTGTGCAGGTTCGCCGCTTTCGCCGCTCGGTGCGTCAGGCGGTTCGCCGCGCGTCAGGCATCACGTGTCCATCGCATTACACGCGGCGGCGCCTGGTGCGCGATTATGCCGCGGCGCCGCAGCGGGTGTTCGTCACGGAGTGGGGATGCCAGGAGCCGGTGCAGGCGGCCGAACCTTTGCAGGTGTTACAGAAATACCGAGTGGAGCCACCGTTCGTGCTGCATTTCGGATCGGATGAGATGCGCAAGAACACGCAGCAGCTGATCGAGGCCTGGGCCCTGATGCGGCGCGGTCTGCAACGGCGGGCCAAGCTGCTGATCCTGGGCCTCAGTGCCGCAGCCCAACAGAAGTTCATGTTCACCTGCCAGCATCTGGGCGTGAGCGACAGCGTGCTGCTGGAAGGTTTTGCCGATGAAGCTGAAGCGGGCACGCTGCTGAGCTGCGCCGAAGTGCTGGCCTATCCCAGTTTGAGCGAGGGGTTTGGACTGCCGCTGCTGGAGGCGTTCGCCAGCGGGACGGCTGTGATGAGCAGCGACTGCACCGCATTGTCGGAAGTGGCTGGAGATGCCGCGTTGATGGTCGATCCGCAGGACAGCGCCGCGATGAGCAGCGCCCTGGGCCGGCTGCTGCGCGACGTGGACCTGCGACGGCAACTGGCCCAGCGCGGACGCGAGCGCATCGAACATTACTCCTGGACGCACTGTGCCCAGACGTTCGCTCTGGCGGTCGAATCCGTCGCCGGCCGGCGCGACCTGCGAAAGGCGGCATGAGCTCATGACGTATCAGCACGGCTGCGACATCCTGATGCTCAGCGAACTGGCGATGTATCCCTTCGACCAGGGCTTCAAAGTGCATGGCAGCCGCATGGCTGAGGCATTGACGCGGCAGGGACTGAATGTGCGTATCGCCAGCATCGAGCCGACGCCGCCCCCGGAAGTGCCGAAGTCTGCCCCGGAAGTGCCGCCATGGTTGAAGCAAATGCTGATCGCCTGGCCGAACTCGAGCCCGCTGGATGAGTCGCGGTTGATCACCGGCTGGTCGGGAAGACTGCTGGGCCTGCGACAGAAGTTGGCTGACCACCAGGGCATCGACCGCAGCGCGTTCGCCGGCGCCATGCGCCTGGTCGAGCAGTGGCGGCCGCGCCTGGTGATCGGACTGGGCCAGCACAGCCCGATGATGCTGCGCGCTATCCGTCATCACGAGCCGGACGTTTCCGTGATCTGGTACGCGGCCGATGAACTGGTGTCGTTTCAACTGTCGTGCCTGCGTTGTGAAAGCTGGCGGGCACTGGGCAAGCGCCTGTATGGTGCGGTTCTCTACGCAGCACTGGAAAATGCTTTCGTGCGCGGCCTGGATGCTGCCATCGGTGTCAGCCCGCGCGATGCGAAACTGCTCAAGAGAATCGCCGGCCCCAGGCGAGTGGCGATGATCCGCAACGGCGTGGATTTGCAGACGTTCGCGCCCGCGGCCGATCGCCATCCCGCGGAGCAGTCGGTGATTTTCTGGGGTCGCATGGATTTCGAGCCCAACATCGACGCCATGATGTGGTTCACCAGCCACGTCTGGCCGCTGCTGCGCGGCACGTGCCCCCGGGCGACGTTGCGCATCGTAGGCAAGAATCCCACCCCGCAGGTGCAGAATCTGGAAGGGTATGAAGGGGTACGTGTCACGGGCACGGTGGAGGACGTGAGAGAGGAAGCCAAACGGGCGATGGTCGTGGTGCTGCCCATGCGCTGCGGCGGCGGCATCAAGAACAAGCTGCTGGAGGCCGCGGCCATGGGATTGCCCATCGTGGCCTCTCCACACGCGGTCAGTGGACTTTCGATCGAGAAATCACAGCAGGCGATGCTGATCCCACGCGGGGCCGATGCATGGACGGATGCGATCCTGCGCCTGTGGCACGATCCATCGCTGCGGCAGATGCTAGGCCGCAACGCCCGCACCTGGGTCGAGCGCGAACACGATTGGAGTAACGCCGCCCGACAACTGATGGCCTTCAGCGGACTGGTGGCGGCTAAGCAGACTCTGCGATTGCGAGCGGCATGAACATGGAAGCAACCGCGGATGAATGGCTGAAAGCAGAAACATGCCACGAAGGCACGAAGGTCACAAAGCGGGAGACATTTAAACTGATCTATTCTTTGTGTCCTTCGTGTTCTTCGTGGCGAATCAATTGTATTTGAGCACGGCGCAGGAGAAAGAAGTGGCCTGGGAGTCGATGCATTTTGCGGCAGGCATGGCGGGCGGGGCAGCGATCAGTTGCACCGTGTCGCTGGTGATCCGCCGGGGCTGGCGCTGGACACCGCTGGCCATGACGCTGGGCGGCTTGTGGGCCTGTGTGCCGGACATGCCGCGCTTGTGGCGGGAGGATTTCCCGTGGCTGCCATTCTCATCCGTACTGGGCAGCAAGAACTTCGAGCACTGGCTGCACTCGATCGGCGACCTGTTCTTCTTCCATAAGCAACTGGACGCCCAGCCGCAGGAATTCGCCCTGCACGGGCTGATCGGCATCATCCTGCTCTACAACGCGGCGATCCTGATGTTGCTGTGGCTCCAACGCCCTGCCGCTCACCGGATCAAAGCACCGCGCCAATTAACCCCGCCCCAGGTCAGTACCAGCACACCGCCCCACGATGGTCACACCAGCGCCCCGCACCGCGATCACAGCCCTGCTCTGACCGAGTAGCCATTATTAGTTTTCTAGAAAACTAATAACAGCCGAGGGTTGGGATTCAGCGCTGGGAATGCCTGTCGCGCGGGGGTGGGGGAGGGGAATTGGTAGTGGTCAGACGGGTAGATTCAGTCCATCGAGACCGGGCAGGTTCAGGCCGCCGGCGGCTTTGGACATTTCCTGCTTGACCAGCTCCTGAGCGCGACGCAGTGCTTCGTTGACGGCGGAAGCGATCAGTTCTTCGACCAGTTGGCGGTCCTCAGCCTTGGCAGCGTCGCCGAGGAAGGTGGCGATCATGGCTGGGTCCAGTTGCACGCTGAGCACCTCCAGCTTGCCGTTGACGGTGACGCGCACGGCCCCCGCACCGGCTTCTGCCTCGACGGTCTTGCGGGCCAGCTCAGCCTGCATCTGCTCCATGCGCTGCTTGATTTGCGGCAGGTTGGCCATCAGGCCGGAGAGTGCTTTGAGATTTTTCAGTTGGTCGAACATAGGGGAATCTCTGATATCTGATTGTTGATTGCTGATGTAATGACAAACAATCGTCGGCATGATCGAAAACATCAGACATCAGCAATCAGACATCAGACATTTGCTCATGCGGGGGACGAAACACCATCAAGCTGGCGGTGTGGCCGTGGACGTAGCTGGCGTCGCCGATGGGGCCGATCTCGCCGGCGGCGAAGAACCCGGCCAGGGGAGCGCGGTCGAGAGCATCGGTGACCATGGCGGCATCGACATCGCCCTGGCCGAAGAGGTTTTTGCCCCGGCCGTTGCAGGTAAAAAGTAACGCACCGGCGGCCGGACCGTGCACCCGCTGAGCTTCCAGCAGCAGCAGAAGATCATCGCGGGCGGCCTGGGCGTCACGGACGTGGAACTGAATGGTCTGACCCACGCGCACCTGCGGATCGCCGATGGCCAGGTAACCGGCCCGGGGATCGACGCCCACCAGGCCGCGGATGACGAAATCGCCGCGTCCGAAGTGCGGCTTGTATTCGTTGATGACGCGACCGACCAGCACACCCTGGCTCTGGATGAGCTGCTGTTCGTGAGCGTCGAGCTTCTGCACCATGTCGCGTAATGCGCCCAGGGCTGCCTTGCCGCCGAGTTGCTGCACGACATGGCGGCGGGCCTTGGTGATGACCAGCGGCCAACCGATGGGACGAGCGCCCTGGCTGACGGTGGTCTGCACGTGGACTTCGCCGCGTATGGTTACGGCGATGGCGCCCTGCTGCATCAGTTGGTCGTTGAGCAACAGTTGATTGCCGCGCGGCGCGGTGGCGGAACTGGCCATGCCGCCGACGATGGGCACCCCCGCCCCCGGAAGTGCGGCATTCAGGGCTGGCAGCATGGCGACCAACGGCGTGCTGAATGGATCCGCCAGCAGGATCAGGGCCTTGAGGTTGTCCGTATCGCCGATGGCGGCGCGGGCCAGGTCGGGATTGTCAGCCGCCTGGGCCCAGTTAACGTCGTTGAGCGGCATGGCCTGGATGTCCACCCCCGGCAACTTGCCGGCCAGCACGGAGATCGCGGGGCCCTCTTCGATTTCGCGCCCCACGCCGAGCACGCCCTTGCAGGTGCAGCCGACGATGCGGGCGGCCCCCAGCACACGCTGCAGTTCACCGCCCAGGCGCTTGAGGGCCCCGGCATGGTGCATGGTCAGAAACAGCCAGATCACGTCGGCGCCTTGCGTGAGGCGCGGCAGCAACTGCCCGACGCATTCGCCGAAGGCGGCATCGGTGTCGGTTTCTGTGCTGAGGGCTGAAGCGAAACGCATGGTCATGGCCCCATGATAGCCAAGATGAAGCGCGTCGGCCGGGGAGGCTGCAATTCAGGCTGAAAATAAGGGACAATTCAGCGATCGAGATAGCCGGAACGGCGAGCGTGGTCCCCGCTGCGAACACGGCTGGGTGCGCATCCAACCAGTCGGCGGAACTGCTTGTTGAAGTGCTGCGGATCGTTCAGTCCCACACGGGCAGCCACGCGATTGACGGGCAGGTCCGTGGTGATCAACAGTTGCTGAGCCAGTTCGATGCGTCGGGTGAGGATGTAGCGCGGCATGGTCATGCCGTAGCGCCGACGAAACAGTCCGGCCAGATAATTCTGACTCATGCGGACCTGACGAGCGATCTGCGGGACGGTCAACGGGCGGCTGAGATTCTGCTCGATGTGCAGCACCGCCTGTTCGACTGCTCGCTCGGCGCGGCCGTGTCCGGCAGCGTCGGCGCCCATCCGATCATGACGCATGGCGATACCCAACAGCAGGGCCTGAACAGCTGTGGATGCAGCCGCGGCGACGATCGGATCATGTTCAGCTTGCGAGTGCAGTTGAATCACCTCCAGCATCTGCCAGACCATCCACTCCTTCCATGCACCCAACCTCAGGACCAGGGGCAGTGCCACCATGGCCTCGCTGTTGGACAGCTCTTCCACAGGAAAGAAATGGATGCAGTAATGTCGGCCCGGTCTGGGCAGGTCGTAGCGGGTGATGCCGTGGGCCGGTGAAATAGTCATATCGCCTGGTGCGATCTGAATGGTGCGGTCGTCGAACATCATGGTCGCTGCATAGTCGTACAGGTGCAGGGCGTGTGATGCAGCCTGGTAGTGGTGAGCGAAGCCGCGATCATCCAGCAGATAGACCCCCGCACTGCGTACCACGGGCGAAGCCCGCAAAGGCCAGGCGAGCGTTTCCCCCACCGGGCCGGGATCTGCGGGTTGACTGCGTCTTCGCGCTTTGACCATTGAATAATCACCACAATTCGAAAATCGTTCCCATTGAACATACGCAGGAGATTGCCACAATCATATGGGAATTGATGACAATGATCCATGCGGCAGGCGGGCCGATTCGGTTTTGTGTGTCACATAAATTACCAGTTCCTGATCCGGAGATAAACTGATGCTCACCCCTCAACAGATCAACCATTACCACGTCCACGGCTACGTCCTGGTCAGCGGCATCTTCAGTGACGCCGAGGTGGACGAACTGGAGCGAGAATTCGACGCCATCATCGAGCGGCGCCTGCGCCAACAGGCCAGTCTCGACGTCAAATGGTCCGGCCAGTGGAGCAGCGGGCAGGATTCGTCGCCGCTGATCCACACTCAAGACGTGCAGGCCTACTCCGCGACATGGGCCCGTGCCCTTCTGCATCCCTTATTGACTGAAGCGATGGCCGACCTGATCGGTCCCAACGTGATGCTGCACCACACCAAGCTGTTTCAGAAGCCGACGGAAAAGGGCAGCGGCTTTCCCATGCATCAGGACTATCCCTACTTCCCACACGAGCGGCACAGCATGGCGGCTGGGATCATCCATCTGCGAGACACGAACGAACAGATGGGCTGCCTGCGCGTCGTGCCGGGCAGTCACAAGCTGGGACCGTTGCCGATACACAAAGAAAAGCACGGCGGCCCACAGGATTTCTATCTCGACCCCGAAAAGTACCCGATCGACGATGCGACGCCCTGTCCCGCTCGGCGCGGCGACGTGCTGTTCTGCAGCTATCTGACCATTCACGGCTCCGGCATCAATCGCTCCGACCAGATGCGCAAGACCGTGCTTGTGCAGTTCCGCGATCCAGCGGACCGGCCCAGCAACGACCAGCACTCGCGATCACATGGGCAAGGTATGATGCTGCGCGGCGTGAACCCGCACGGCGATTGGATCAAGGGCATCATGCCGGCACAGGTTAAGGAGACAGCATGTCCGTGACGACATCCGCATCCGCATCAATCAAAGCCGACACCCTGACCCCGCGCCAGCGCTTCACCGCGGCGATGCAGCGCCGGCCGTTACCGGGACGGGTGCCCCACTTCGAGTTGGTGTTCTTTCTGACCATGGAAGTATTCGGCAAGGTGCACCCCGAGCATCGCATGGACCACCAGTGGCTTCAGATGACGCAGCACGAGCGGAACCTGCACATCGCGGACCTGGCCCAGCTCTACATCGACATCGCCGAGCGCTACGAGCACGATGCGATTCTGCTGAATCCCCGGCCGCGCGAGCCGGAGATGTTCATGGCGCTGATCGACGAGATCCGCCGCCGCAGCGGGGATCGCTTCTTCCTCATGCTGCACGGTGATGCGACCATTTCCATTCCCTGCGGCGGTGACCTGGAAGAAATGAGCGTGCGCATGGCCGAGCAGCCGGATCAGGTGGAAGCCGAGGCCGCGCAGCGGGTGGATACGTTCCTGCAACGCGCGGAGGTGCTGCGCCGTCACGGCGGGCTGGACGGGTTCGCCCTCTGTTGCGACTACTGCTTCAACACCGGCACGTTCCTGCCTCTGCCGTGGTTCGATCGCTTCATCACGCCCTACCTGCACCGTTTGATTGCCGGGTATCGCGAAATGGGTTTCTACGTCATCAAGCACACCGACGGCAACATCATACCCATCCTCGACCGCCTGGTGCCGGATGATGAGCGTTGTCGGCCGCACGCCCTGCACTCGCTCGATCCGCAGGGCGGGGTGGACATGAAACAGATCATTGAGCGGATGGGCGACAAGGTGGCCCTGTGCGGCAACGTCAACTGTGGATTGCTGCAGACCGGCACGGACGAACAGTGCATCGAGTCGGCACGCTATGCGCTGACGCACGGGATGAAAGCGCCGGGGTACGTCTTCTGCACGAGCAACTGCGTGTACACGGGGATGGAATTATCGCGCTACGAACTGATCCGCGAGGTGTGGCGGCGCGAGGGCATTCGCAGTGCGTGAGGATTACTGGCTTATATACTGCTTCCAGTCCTTGCCGTCGCAGAGCCAGGCGAGGTTGAAGCGGACCAGCATGAGGCGCTCGTAAAGTTTTTCTTCGCCGTGCTCGAAGAGCAGGTAGATGTTGCCGTCCTTGTCGGCAGCCAGCGATGAATAGGCGCTGGGACCGTCGTAGATCATGCGCTTGACAGGCCAGGTCTGACCGTGGTCGAAGCTGGCCCAGACGGTCATGTGCATGCGTTCGCCGCCGGGGTTGTCGGGTGTGCTGTAGAGCAGAACGTCGTGGCCGTCGGTCGTCTCCGGCGGCAGCACGACCAGTCCCGCGTTGCAGCCGTAGCTGGGATGGCTGCCGTACTTGAAGTAGAACGGCTCGCCGACTTCGCGCAGCGTTTCTTCCACGCGCCAGTCGACCCACATGTGTCCGCCGTCGTAACTCATGGCGATCTGGCGGCGGTCATCGATGGACATGTGCGAGCGCGAGTTGTAATAGATGCTGCCGTCACTGAACTCCGCCAGCGTGCCTTCACCGGTGCCGCTCTGGACAGGGCCGCTGACCTGCCAGGTCTTGCCGTCGTCACTGTAGATGGCGGCGTTGTAGTTGTAAGGCCAGTATTCCTGGTCGTTGGAGCCGTCGGGCGGTTGCAGGCGCACGGACATGAGCAGGCGTCCCTTGTGCTCGCCATAACGCAGGGTGATGCCGGCCTCGCTGCACTCAGGGTCGGCGGGAACTTTGTCTGGCGTGCCGTAGCCGGCCTCGTTGGGCAGGATGGTGATGGCTTCATGGCGCCAGGTTTTGCCGTTGTCGTTGCTGCGCCAGAGCGAGGATGCTTTGGGCAGCAGGACCAGGACGTCGCCGGTGTTTTCATCAACCAGGGCGTTGCCGCGGCATTCGTCCGGCAAATCCACCGATTCCCACGTGAGGCCGGCATCCTCACTGCGCTTGAGTTGGGAGCAGGAACGTCCGAACGCCAGCACGGAGCCGTCGGGCGCCACGATGATCTTGGGGATGCGCTGTTCCTCGAACAGCGGCTGCATCTGGAAGTCGGGCGTCTGCCGCGAAGTGTCTGTTTCGCTGATTGAATCGGCCGAAGCCATGACCGGTTCGGATTCGAGGCGCACATCATCGACCAGCATGCGCGACATCATGCTACCGCCGATCCTGCTGGCCTCGATGCCGATGAACATGGGTTTGCCGGCATCGGCTTCGCTGCTGTGGAACGTGACGCTGTTGCGCGTCCAGGTGTCAGCGGACATCTGCAGCATCATGCCGGGGATCTCCGCCAGGGGCCGGGTCATCTCTGCGTTGGCGTAGAGCCCGACGCGAAACACGTTGCTGTTGACGTCGGGCGTGGCTTTGCGCAGCGACAGGGTGAGCGAGTAGGCATAGTTAGCCAGAACGCCTTTGCCTCCGGGCGGCAGCACCTGCTGGGTCATCTGCGTGGTCTGGCTATCGGATGCGCCGCGATTGACGATGGCGGCGAACTGTCGGCCTTCGGGGGCGTCGGGGCCATCGGGGCTATTGGTGTGCAGCAGCAGGCAGCCATAGACGTGATGCTCGAGCGTGCGCCAGTCGCCGATGATGTCGGTGTGGGTGGTCTTGATCCCATCCAGCCGGGGCGACTCGAAGCTCGGGTTGCTCAACTTGAGGGGCCCGGCCAGAGCGCAGCCGCCATAGAGCATCATGCTGGCGACCAGTAAAGATGCAGACACAAAGCGAGACGAAAATGAGGTGAGCAGACCCATGAATATGACTCCCCAAGCTGAATTGTCCGAGCCCCCGTCACTATACCCAAATGTCGGCAACCGGGTCTGAAAATTCACGCCTCAGTGGATGCCAGGTTGAAAATGGTGATCTGCGGAGGAATACGGAAGCGGACGGGGCGGGTGTAGCCGATGCCGGGGCTGACGTGGAGTTTGCCGCCGTGGTCGGTGTTGATCAGGCCGTTGACGTAGCGGCGATTGCGTACGGGCAGATAGGTGAAGCCGACGAAGGGCAGCTTGACCTGTCCGCCGTGGGTGTGGCCGCAGAGGGTCCAGCCTTTGAAGGGTAACCATTCGGGGCTGTCAACCAGGTCGGGGTTGTGTGCCAGCACGATGGCAGCCCGATCGGGGGTCAGTTGCGAGATCACTTGCTGCGGGCGACTGCGCAGGGCCCAAAGCTCATCGACGCCGCCGACGCGCAGGCCCTCGACGTCGATCACGTGGTTGCGCAGCACGGTGTAGTTCATCCGGCGCAGGCGGTCGGTCAATTCGTCGGCCACGTCGTATCGCCGCCAGTGCAGGCCGTAGTCATGGTTGCCCAGGCAGCAGACGATGCCCAGGGGCGGCATGCGCAGGTCAGCGAGCATGCGCAGGGTGCGATCGAGCTGGATGCCGTAATAGCAGTCGGTGATGTCGCCGGTAATGGTCAGCAGATCGGGCTCGGTGTCGTTGACAGCCGCCAGTGCCCGGTGCATGTAGTCGTCATCGACGCGACAGATGTGCAGATCAGAGATGTGGACCAGCCTTTTGCCGACCAGTCGGGACGGGAGGTTGGCGATGGGCAGCGTATGCTGGACGACCTCAAGATTGTGCGGCTCGATGAACCGGGCGTACCCGGCCACGCTGGTGGAAGGAAGCCCCGCACAGAGGCCCAGTTGCAGGAATCGGCGGCGGGAGAGTCTGGGTTGCTGCATCGACAGCTATTACGCCGCAGGCAGAGAAAGGTTTCAGAAAGTTTAACCCCGGCCGCCAGACCGGGAACTCCCCGCGTGGCCGCAAGTGCTAAACAACCGTCGCGAAAGGCTCACATGGGCTTGCGTTCGACGGTGGCGTCGTACACCGCCAGGAGTTTTTCTTTGTCGAAGATCATTTCCTGCCGTGACAGGCCCACGATGTCGTAGGCATAGGTCAGCTCGATGGCATCGACGGGGCAAGCCTCTTCGCACATGCCGCAGAAGATGCAGCGAAGCTCGTCGAGGTCGAACTTGACCGGATATTTTTCGCGGTCGTCCCAGGGGGCCGCGGCGCCTTCGATGTGGATGCAGTGAGCGGGGCAGGCGGTCGAGCACATGAAGCAGGCGACGCAGCGGACGCGGCCGTCCTCATCGCGGTTGAGCCGATGCACCCCCCGGAAGTTTGGAATATGAGCGCCGCCCTGCTCCAGGGGAATATCTTCGCGGCGGACCTCGGGATACTCCATGGTCTTGAGCCGCTGGCCGCCGCCAAGCCATTTGCCCGCCGAGCCGACCATGTGCTTGAGCGTGGTGCCCAGGCCCTTGAACACCTCGGGCAGATAGAAATTCTCGCCCGGGGTCAGCGGGGGCAGATCGACGTTGATGATGTCAGCTTCGGGGATCGGCATGGAGGTATTGTTGGGGGCACAGCCGGGAGCGTCAAGTAGCAGCTACTCCCTGCGCCAGAAGCTGGGGTTGAACAGGGCGAGTATGGCGAACACTTCGATGCGGCCCAGGAGCATAACCAGACTGAGCACCAGTTTGCTGCCCGGACTCAACCACCCGTAGTTCTGGACCGTGCCCACGAGGTTGAGGCCCGGGCCAGTGTTGGACAGACAGGCCACGCTGGCGCTGAACGACGTGACCAGGTTGGTATGACCGGAAGGTTCGAGCAGTTGCACGGCCGTGCCGCCGAGGGCGAAAACCAGCAGATAAATGACGGTGTAGGTCAACGCTTCGGTCTGGACCGAGGGTGGCACCAGATTGCGTCCGATGCGGATCGGCTGGACCAGGGAGGGGCGAAAGACCCTGCGCGTGCCGGCGGCAAGCATCTTGACGACCACCAGGCAGCGCACGAGCTTGATGCCGCCGGCGGTCGAACCGGCACAGGCGCCGGTGAACATGAATAGGATCAGGATCAGCGCGGGCAGAAAGCCCCAGGGATTGACGTCCGCGGTGGCGAAGCCGGTGTTGGTGCGGGTGGCAATGACCGCGAAGGCGGCGTAACGAGCGGCGTAGCCCGCATCGGCTTCGACGCTGTCGCCGTTGGCGGTGATGATTGATCCGCCGTAAATCGCCACGGCCACAATCACCACCGCCGCCAGCGTGGTCAGCAGGTAGAGGCGCAGCTCCGGGTCGGTCAGCACCCGACGCACCCGGCCGTTGACCAGGCTGAAGTAGAGCGCGAAGTTGACCCCCGATAGCAGCATGAACAGGATGATTACCAGTTCCACCGCTAACGAGCGATAGCCCGCAGTGCTGGCGTTCTGGGTGCTGAAACCGCCGGTGGCGATGGTGGCGAACGACTCGCACACGGCATCGAACCAACTGAGACCGCACAGGCGCAGGGATAGGATTTCCGCCACATTCAAGCCCAGGTAAATCAGCAGCAACATGCGGGCCGTGTCACGGATGCGCGGCCGCAATCCGGTTTTGTTGGGGCCGGTGATCTCGGCCATGAACATGCGTTTGCCGCCGGTTCCCATGTGCGGCAGCACCGCTACAAACAACACGACGATGCCCAGGCCGCCCAGCCAGTGCGTGGCCGCCCGCCACAGCAGCAGGCCCTGGGGCAGGGTGCTGATGTCGCTGAGCACGGTGGCCCCGGTGGTGGTCAAGCCGCTCATGGATTCGAAGTAGCAATCGACGAAATGCTCGAAGCGATGGCCCTGGGGATGAGCCGGATCGAAGCGGGCCCAGATGAAAAAGGGCAGTGCCGCCACCGCCGCCCCGATCACCCATGACAAGGCCACCAGCAGCAGGGCTTCGCGCCGGCCGAAGAAGCGATCCATGCCGCCACGCCCGATCACCCACAGCGTGATGCCGGCCACCAGTGCCACGCCCACCGCGATCAGCAGCGACAGCGCGGCCGAACGTTCATCGACCATCTTCGCACGCCACTGCACCAGCGACCAGCACATGGTCAGCGCCATGCACGCGCACAGCACCATGATGACCAGGCCGAACTGTCGCAACACGAAGCGGATGTTCATGTTTTCAACCCCCTCTCCCCTTGGGAGAGGGTTGGGGTGAGGGCCGAATATCTATGGATTTCATGATCAAAAACACGCCTCCTCTGATCCGCCCTCACCGTGCCCTCTCCCGGGGGGAGAGGGTTCTGAAAAAAGCCAGGGCGAAGCAAGCTCCACCGCTAAACGATGACAACACGGCAGCGCGGTTACCCGAACGCCTTTCGCAGGTCCTTCTGAATCTGGGCCGGCCCGATGATCACCACGGTGTCGCCCGGCTCCAGGTGACTGTCGGCACTGGGCACGAACACCTCGTCGCGCCCGCGCTGGATGGCCGCCACAATGCAGCGGGCCGGGAACGTTACCTCGCGCAGCGGCTTGTCGATCACCGCGTCGGCCTTGGGCGATACGTGAACCTCGAAGACGTCCGCCACGCCCTCAGCCAGCGACGCCAGCAGGCGCACCGTGCCCTGATGGATCAGGCGCTGGATCTCGGTCACGGCCGCGACCCGCGGGCTGAATGCCTTGTCGATGCCCACGTGCTCCAGCAGATGCAGATACGTGCCGCGCTGCAGCACGGCGATGGCGGTCCTGGCCCCCATGCTCTTGGCGCGGGCGGCGACCAGGATGTTCGTCTCGTCGTCCTCGGTCAGGGCCGCGAATACGTCCACCTGATCGACACGTTCCTCCACCAGGGCGTCGCTGTTGACCGCGTCGGCGGCCAGCACCGTCACCCAAGGCAGCTTTTCGGCCAGTGTCTCCGCCCGATCCGCATCCGGCTCGAACAGGCGGATGGAAAAGAACGGCGAGTGCAGGGCGCGGCAGAGCCACACGCTCTGGGCTGTGCCCCCGATGATGATCACGCTGCTGCGGCCGACCTTGGCCGTGTTGAACACCTCGCGCACGCGGGAGAAATCACCGGCATCGCCCACCAGAGTCACCACGTCGCCCTGCTGCAACACGCTACGGGCCTCGGGCAGCATGGCCTGGCCGTTACGCTCGATGGCGCACAGGCGGGCCTGGCCGGGCAGTTTCAGTTCCATCAGCGGCAGGCCGATGGCCTTGGAATCATCGCTGACCGTCAGTCGCTGCATCTCGATGCGGCCCTGGGCGAAGCGCTCCACCGCCAAGGCCCCGGGGCTGCGCAACGCGCTGGCGATGTCCAGGGCTGTGGAATTTTCCGGGCAGACCAGGTGATCGATGCCCAGGTGCAGGCCGTAATCGAAGCTGTGGCGCTCGAAGTAGGCTGAGTGATGCACGCGGGCGATGGTCTGTTCGGCCCCCAATCGCTTAGCGACGGAAGCAGCCAGGAGATTGACCGAGTCAACATTGGTCGCAGCCACGAACAGATCGCAGCCGGCCACGCCCACGTCGTTGAGCACGGATGGATGCGTGCCGTCGCCGACCATGCTGCGCACGTCAAGGGCTTCATCGAGCTGAGCGAGCTTGCTCTCGTCCAGATCGATGATGGTGATGCTGTTGGATTTGGCGCTGAGCACTTCGGCCGCGTGTCGGCCGACTTCTCCAGCGCCGCAGATGACGATGTTCATATCGTTCCCATGGCACGGCACATCCATGCGGCGCCTTCAGTTCAACATCTCCGGCCGGGGCGGTTCCAGGGCCATGGTGGGCCCGGGCACCACGCCTAAAGCCCGCAGCCGATCCGCCAGGCCGGGATATTTCGAGTTGACGTAGTAGGCGTAACGCAGGGCCACCTGCTCGTTGGCCAGGTCGTTGAGCTGGTGATAGAAGTCCGCCATGGCCAGGTAAGGCTCGGCATCACCCGCAGCGGCGAAGTAGGCCGCCTTGCGCAGGGCCACCCGCGCCCCGTCGGCGTCGCCGATCATGGCCAGGTACTTGCCCTGGCGCAGGAAGTCGCGGCTGGTGCCGTAGTCGGAAGCGGTCTTCTGCAGAAAAGCTGACAGGTTGGCCGGCCGGTTCTGCTGGTAGTAGGCCTCGGCCAGATAGTCGAGAATGTTGGGCGTCAGCACCGGGTCGTTGCTGCGCAGGGCCAGGGCTCGCTCCAGGTTCAGTTGCGCATCGAGATACTTGCCCAGTTTCAACTGGGTGCGGCCGAGATAGTAGTAAGACTGGTAGTCGTTGTCGGCCAGTTCCACTGCACGGGCGAACTTGGCGGCCGCACCCGGATAGTCGCCGCCCTGGTAGGCGACCAGTCCGTCTTCACGCAGGCTGGTGTTGGTCTGGCAGCCGCCGGCCAGCAGCAGGCATAGCAGCAGGCCTGCCGCGCCGGTCACTCGAAGTCCGTTTCGCTCTGGATCAGTCATGGCGTATCCTTTCTTGCTGACGGACAACAGGATACCCGCGGACGGGCCGCCATGACAAAACCGAGCCTCCAGCCCACCGCCCTGCTGCTGCACAAGCTGGCGGAAAGCGAGCACTATGACTGGCTGATCGCCCGGCCCGACCAGGATCGGCTGTGGACCGCCCGCCTCTGGCAGCCCAGCGGGCAGTGGCGCGAACTGGGCAGTTTTGAATTGATCGAAATTCCGCCCCACCGCCGAGAATACCTGACCTACCAAGGCCCCATTTCAGGCGATCGCGGCCACGTGCAGCGCATCGACGCGGGCACTGTGCGGATCGAGAGCTGGAACGAGAAGAAGGCGACGTTGCAGGTGGCCATGCGCCATTTCAGCGGACGAATCGAGCTGTGCCACATCGCTGGTGACCGCTGGCGTGCCCAAGTGGGCTGATTCCCACTTGTCGCTGGAGTGGATCGGCGATACAGTCAGGTTATCTTCATCAGCCATCAGGAGGTTGGGCATGTCCGAACATCCGCATCATCACAAGAGCGATGACGAACTGTTGGCCGACGCCATTCCCATTCCGCCGGAGGCAATGGATGACGATGGCGAGCCGGGAGAAGAGGCCCTGCGTCCGATCGAGTTGTCCCAGGACCTGGAAAGCGGTGAGGGTGATCCGCAGGCGGCCGGCATGATCCGCACGTTCGGCTCGTCGCGGCGGGAAGCTTCGCGCTGGAAGCGCAAGCCGCAGAAGTCTTCACACGGCGCTTCGCACATGAAGACCTTCGTGGCCAAGCTGCGCCTCGACGCCATCGATCACATGGACAACCAGATCAACGAATGGCTCGATGAGCACCCCGACTACGACATCAAGTTCGTCACCGCGTCGGTCGGCACCCTGGTGGGCAAGACCACCGAAGAGGCGCTGTTCCTGAACGTGTGGGTGTAAGCGTTCGCCGCTTGCGGCTACGCGAAATCATCCTTAGTCGGCTGGCTTCGCGTAGCTGCCCGCCGCCAGCAGGCTGACGCGGACCTGCTCGGCCAGCAGGGGCACGTGGGCGGCGTCGAAGATCTCAAGGTGCTTGCCGGGGATGTCGTAGGTGCGCACACCGTGGCGGGCCAGATCGCCCCAGCCGTAAACTTCATCCATCTTGCAGAACTCGTACCACTCCGGTTTGGCGGCCGTGCGGAACAGGCTCACGTTTACGTCGATCGGCTGCGGCTGGTAACCAGCCCGGGCCTGATCGGTCGTCTCCTGCAGGCGGCGCAGGGCATCGATGACGCGGCCTTCGCCTTCGGGAATCTCCGCGATCGGCACCGAGGGCTTTCCGTTGCGCTTGGGACGACGAATGCGGTCGGCCAGGTTGTCCATGCGCTGCGTGACGTAACGAATCTTGCCCTTGACGTCAGCCTGGGCGAAGCGGCGCAGGTGCAATCCGATGCGTTCGTGCATGGGGCGTTGCGCCATGGCGCCGGGGGCCGCGGCATCCAGCACGGCCAGATAGGGCACGCTTTGGCCGGCTTCGATCAACTGCCGCGCCATTTCGAAGGCCACCAGGCCGCCAAAGGAGTAGCCCATCAGCAGGTACGGGCCGTGCGGCCGCACGCGGCGCACGCGGCGAACCATTTCTGTAGCCAGTTCGATCATGTCAGCGATGGGGCCGTCCTGACCCTCGAGGCCGGGGAATTGCAGGCCGATGACAGGCTGATCGGGATCGAGCAGGCGGACCAGGCCGCGATAGCTGAAGACCGTGCCGCCGCGCCCGGGCAGACAGAACAACGGATCGCGCGATCCGTTGCCGTTGAGCGTGACCACTTCGCGCTCGACCCCGTACTGGCCGTTTTCGATCCACTGGGCCAGCTTGCGCGCGGTGGGCGTGTCATAAAAGCCTGACAGCGGCAGCACCTGGTCCAGCTCCTTTTCGATCTGGAGCACCATTTTGACGGCCAGCATGGAATCGCCGCCGACGTCGAAGAAGCTGTCCTCGACGCCGATGTTGTCGCGGCCGAGGACGCGGGACATGATGGCGAGCAGTTTGGATTCCAGGTCGGTGGTGGGACGGCCGGTGAACCGGCCTCCGCCGGACTCGGAGGGTGCGGTTCCAGAAACAGTTGTGGTTTCCGGTGACGGTAGCGCGAGGCGGTCGATCTTGCCGTTGGGGGTCAAGGGGATTTCGTCGATGGTCAGGAACAGGTTGGGCACCATGAAGTGCGGCAGCTTGTCCTTGAGCTGATCGCGCAGTTCATGCACTGCCGGGTCGGGCTTGGCCTTGGGCACGATGTAGGCCACCAGTTGGGCGTCGCCGCGCGGGTTGGTCCAGGCGATGACCACAGCGTCCTGCACGTTGCCGCAGCGAGACAGCGCGGTTTCAATCTCCGGCAGCTCCACGCGGTTGCCGCGAATCTTGACCTGGTGATCCTTGCGGCCCTTGTGAATCAGACAGCCCGCGGCATCCATCACGCCTAGGTCGCCGGTCAGGAAGATGCGCGATTGCGGATCGTCGGGATCGGGCAGCAGCACTTTGGCATTAAGCTCAGCGCGGCCGCGATAGCCCTGCATGATGTAGCGGCTGCGAATGGCGATCTCGCCCAGCGTGTCGGCACCCAGCGGCTGTCGCTGCTCATCCAGCAGCATCACATCCACCCCCGGAACGGCAAAACCAAGCGGAACGCCCGAACCTTCCAGCGGGGTATCACGCATCACCGGGAAACGACGGCTCATGCCCGTCTCCGTGCTGCCCAGTCCGCAGAACAGCACGGTGTGAGCGCAGAAGTGCTCGCGGAACAGTTCGACATCGCGGCGATACGGTGCTTCACCGCCCAGTTTGACGATCTTCAGATGCGGAAACAGATCGCTGCCCTCTAACTCACGGGCAAAGTAGCGGAAGACCGTGGCCACCGAGCAATAGATCGTGATCTGATGGCGGCTGAGCCAGTCGCCCAAGCCCAGATGCCCGGCATCGCGGATCGGGTAATGGTGCAGCGAGGCCCCGTTCATCAAGGCGTTGAAGATGTCGCGGATGCCGCCGTAAACACTGCAGGGGTAGAGCAGGGTCTGGCGATCTTCATGCGTGATCTGGAAGAAGGCCTTATGACGGAGCATGTTGTGCAGGACGGCGCGATGATCCTGCACGACGCCTTTGGGATTGCCGGTGGAGCCGGAGGTGTAGAGGATGTAGGCCGGCCTCGTGGGTGGAATCACGAGCAGGGGGTTGTCCTGCGGGCCGTCGTTGGCAAGCTGATCGAGATTGAGGATCGGCACGGCCCCGGCCAATTGCCCGGCCGCCTCAGCGTTGGCGTCGTTAGTGATCAGCAGGGTCGCCTGCGAGTCGCTTAGCATCAGCTCCAGACGGGCCGGCGGATAGCTGGGGTCCATCGGCACAAAAGTCCGCCCTGCCTTGAGGCTGCCCATCATGGCGCAGATCAGCGGCATGCCCTGCTCGACCAGCAACCCCACGGTCTGCTCGGCGGGCCCGAACTTTTCGAGGATGCCGCGAGCCAGGCGGTTGGCGGCCGCGTTCAACTGCTCGTAAGTCACTTCCCGGCCGGCGCTGTGCAGGGCCGGCCGCTCGGCGAACTGCTCAACCTGCCGCTCGAAACGGGCCTGCAGCGTCGTCTCGGCCAGTCGTGCGTCGATCTGGTCCGTCGTTGCCGCCATACTGTCTGAAGTCGCAGTCACTCTACCTCAATCGGGCTATTATCCCATATCGATTAGAAAGTTTATCGGTCCATCGCACGGGACAGGCCGTAAAATGGAGCCATGCCCCCGCCCCCGGAAGTAATCCCTCAAGTAACCCCGCCTGCGGAAGCCAATCGTAGCACTGATCAGTTGTCATTGCGGTTGTGGGTCGCAGCTTTTGTGATTTTCCTGTTAGCGCTGACCGCCGGCTGGTGGTGGACCCATCCTGTGCGCCGAGGCACGCTGGAGCCGCACTCGGCCGCGCTGCGCATCGACATCAACACGGCTGACGCTGGTGATCTGGAACTGCTGCCGGGACTTGGTCCGCAACTGGCCCAGCGGATCGTGGAATATCGCAGCCGGCACGGAGCGTTCACCGGCAGCGATGATCTTCAGCAGGTCAGCGGCATCGGCCCCAGGATCATGGCTGACCTCGAGCCGTGGATCGTTTTCGGGCCGGGGCAATGACGATCCACGACAGCAGCACCAGCAGCCCGAAAGCGGTGTAGCAGACGGTGAACATCCAGGGCGGCGCGGAGAAAAAGATCAGCCGGTGCAGCCAGTGGGCGATAAAACCTGCTTCGCCATAGAGAGCATTTTGCCCCGCCTGTTCGCGCAGCCAGGCTTCCAGCGTGGTCAGAGGACAGATCACGCCGAGCCAGGCCTGCAACACGACCACGACAATGGCCGCCAGGTGCAGCAGGCGAAACGGCAAATTGCGCACCCATTTCCAGCGACGGACGCCGCCCGTCAGGATCAGCAGCAGCCCGATCACGATGAAGCCGATGAAAGCCGCGTGCGTGATGAGCAGCAGGTCAGCCAGCAGGCTGTAGATCGAAGATGACATGTGCCCGACATCATACCCCCCTGGGGTGCAGACGATGCCACAAGTGTTTAGCCGCGGAGCTTGCTCCGCGTTGGGCGAGCAAGCTCGCCCGCTAAACAGGCGTATTGGCGGTTTTAGCCGCGCTGCTCGACGGGCACGAAATCGCGCTGGGTCTGGCCGGTGTAGATCTGGCGCGGGCGGTAGATCTTCTTGCGCGGCTGATCGTACTGCTCTTTCCAGTTGGCGATCCAGCCGGGCATGCGGCCGATGGAGAACATCACGGTGAACATATCCAGCGGAATGCCGATGGCACGCAGGATGATGCCGCTATAAAAATCGACGTTGGGATAGAGCTTGCGCTCCAGGAAAAATTCGTCCTTGATGGCCACTTCCTCCAACTGCTTGGCGATGTCGAGCAGGGGGTCCTTGATGCCCAGCTTGTCCAGCAGTTTGTCGGCCGCCCGCTTGAGGATCAGGGCGCGGGGGTCGAAGTTCTTGTAAACGCGGTGACCGAAACCCATCAGCAGGAACTCGCGGTTCTTGACCTGCTCGACTATCGTGGCCAGTGGCAGCTTTTCCTTGTAGATCTTCTGCAGCATCCGGATGCAGGCCACGTTGGCCCCGCCGTGCAGCGGGCCCCACAGGGCGCACACGGCTGCGGCCATGGAGGCGAACAGGTTGGCGCCGCTGGAACCCACCATGCGGGCGGTGGATGTCGAGCAGTTCTGCTCGTGGTCGGCGTGCAACATCAGGAACAGGTCCAAGGCGTCCACCACTTCCTGCTCGGGGTCGTACCGGTCATAGGGCACGCTGAACATGCAGTGCAGGAAGCTGCGGAAGTAGTCCATCTTGGGATCGGGATAGCGCTGCGGCTCGCCGATGGACTTCTTATAACTGAAGGCGGCAATGGTGGTGACCTTGGCCAGCAGCTTGGCCACGATCAGCAGGAAACGTTCGTTCTCATCGAGGTTCTCGGTCTCCAGCAATTCGGGGTGGTAGCAGGAGCAGGCGTTGATCATGGAGGAGAGCACCGCCATGGGGTGAGCGCTGGCTGGGAAACCTTCGAAGTGGTGGCGCATGTCCTGGTGCAGCAGCGCGTTCTGCTTGACCAGTTCCTCGAAGCGGGCGAGCTGCGTTTTGGTCGGCAGCTCGCCGAAGATCAGCAGCCAGGCCACTTCCAGGAAGCTGCTGCGCTCGGCCAACTGCTCGATGGGATACCCGCGGTACCGCAGGATGCCCTTCTCGCCGTCAATGAACGTGATCGAAGACATACAGGACCCTGTGTTGCCGAACCCCTCGTCGAGAGTAATGTACCCGGTTTTGTTGCGAAGCTCACTCACGTCGATGCCGGGTTCGTTTTCCGACCCCACAAGCACGGGCAGCTCGACGGTCTGGTCCTGCAATTCGATCCTGGCGGTACGTTTTTCGACGGCAGTGCTCATGGTAAGCCCTCATCATGGCGGGGAGGTATATGCCTAGTCCCGTAAGTTTAGACTGATTGTAAGCCTTTGGCCAGTCCGCCGGTTGTTATGACGCCGCTGGGGGTGCATGACACGCCATGCGGAGGCAAAAACCAGAAACCCGAAACTCGAAACCCGAAACTCGAAATAAATCCCAAAACCAAAACCTCAAAACAGACCTTGTCAGCGGCTTTTTGGTGTTCGAGTCTTGAGTTTATTTCGAGTTTCTGGTTTCGGGTTTCGAGATTCCCCGCCGTGGTCGTCACCTGGCGGACCAGCCGGCCTTGAAGTCAGCGATCGACTTCTTGAGCTTCGCTTCCAGGGCTTCGTCGAACGCCCGCTTGGAAGCCAGCTCTGCCCGCACGCTGCTGCCGGCCGAACGCATGTGCTCGACCAGGGCCCCGGCGAACGGCAGCACCTGGTTGATCTTCAAGTCGTCCAGGAACCCGCGCGAGCCGGCAAAAATCTGGATGATCTGGTCGATCACGTCCATCGGTTCGTACACCGGCTGCTTGAGCAACTCCACCATGCGGGCGCCGCGATCCAACTGATGTTGCGTCGCCTTGTCCAGTTCCGTGCCCAACTGCGCGAACGCTTCCAGTTCACGGTAGGCCGCCAGGTCCAGACGCAAGGAACCCGCGATCTGTTTCATGGCCTTGATCTGGGCGTTGCCGCCCACGCGGCTGACGGAGATGCCCACGTTGATCGCCGGACGCACGCCGGCGAAGAACAGGTCCGGCTCCAGGTAAATCTGGCCGTCGGTGATCGAAATCACGTTGGTCGGAATGTAGGCCGACACGTCGCCTTCCTGCGTTTCGATCACGGGCAACGCGGTGAGCGAGCCGCCGCCGTGGTCGTCCGACAGCTTGGTGGCGCGCTCCAGCAGGCGGGAGTGCAGGTAGAACACGTCACCCGGATACGCTTCACGTCCCGGGGGCCGACGCAGTAGCAGGGACAACTGGCGATATGCGGTCGCCTGCTTGCTCAGGTCGTCGTAGATGCACAGCACGTGCTTGCCCTGCCACATGAAGTGCTCGCCCATGGCGCAGCCGGAGTAGGGCGCGATGTACTGCATGGGGGCCGGCTCGGAAGCCGAGGCGCAGACGACGATGGTGTAGTCCATGGCGCCCTGCTGCCGCAGCGCTTCGACCGTGGCGGCCACGGTGGATTCTTTTTGACCGACCGCCACGTAGATGCAGATCAACTCATCGGGCGTGCCGACGAATTTCTTCTGGTTGATGATGGTGTCGATGCACACGGCCGTCTTGCCGGTCTTGCGATCGCCGATGACCAGTTCGCGCTGACCGCGGCCGATGGGGATCATGGAATCGACCGCCTTGATGCCCGTCTGCATGGGAGCCTTGACCGGCTGACGATCGGCGATGCCGGGAGCGATGATGTCGACCTTGCGGTGCTCGGCGGACTGGATCGGGCCCTGGCCGTCGATGGGCTGCCCCAGTGCGTTGACCACGCGGCCGAGCAGGCCCGCACCGGCGGGCACCGCCAGCAGTTCACCGGTGCCGCGGACGGTCATGCCTTCCTTGATGTGCAGGTAATCGCCGAAGATGACCGCACCAACCACATCCTGCTCGAGGTTCATGACCTGTCCGGAGACGACCTTGCCGTCACCGACCTCGAACTCGAGCATTTCGCCGGCCATGGTCTTGCTCAGACCGTAGATGCGTGCGATGCCGTCGCCGACCTCGATGACCGTGCCGACCTGCGACACTTCGAGTTGTGTCGAGTAGCGCTCGACTTCCTGGCGGATGACACTGGTGATTTCGTCAGTATTGATTTTCATGGAATGAATCTCTGCGATGGATTTCTCAGCCGGTCGCCGTAGCCAGGCGGGCTTTTTCTCTTCCCTGCTCGATCAGTTTCTGTTTCATCTGTTCCAACTGGGTCGCCACGCTGGCGTCGATCAGTTGGTCGCCGATGCGCAGTTTCAGGCCGCCGATGAGGGTGCTTTCGACGGACTGGTGGACCACGACCTGCTTGCTGAGTTTGCGGCCGAGTTCGCCGGCGATGCGATCGACGGCTGAACGGTCAAGCTGGCTGGCGGTGAACAGGTCCACCTCCAGAATGCCACGCTTGCGATCCAGCAGGACGTTGAAGGCATCGAGAAATCCAGCCAGTTCGCCCAGGCGGCTCTTGCGATTGACCACCTGCAGGAAGCGATAGACCAGGTCGCTGACACGGCCGGCGAAAAGCCGTTCGAGCACGCTCTGCATCTCGCCGACGGTCAAGGTGCGGCAGGCCAGCAGTTTGTGGAGCGATTCGTTGTCGCGCAGCAGTTGCGCCAATTGGTTGACCTCGTCGGCCACCTCATCGAGCCTTCCTTCGGCATCGGCCATCTGGAGGAGAGCCGCGGCATAGGTGCGATCGATGGCGGTTGTCGTGTTGGAGGGATTAGCGTTGCCCACGTTCGGGCGTCTCCTGCGGGGTGGGGGCCTGGGGAACGGTCTGAACCGCAACATCCTGAACCTGCGGGCGATGATCGACAGCCGGGGTCTGGTTGGGCGCGAAGATGCCGCCGGTCCACAGACCGAAGGTGAAGATCACCGCCATGTAAGCTGCCTTGCGCATGGTCAGTTCTGCTCCGCCTGCAACTGCTGGAGCGACTGATCGACCAGGGCCTGGTGGGCTGCGGGGTCGATCTCGCGCTGCAGGATGCGGCCGGCGATGGAGGTCGAAAGCCCGGCCGCCTGCTCGTAGATGGTCGCAATGGCTTGCTCGCCGGCAGCGCGGATGTCCGCTTCGGCGCGCTTGCGCATGTGCGTGATCTCAGCGTGGGCGTCCTTCTTGAGCTGGTCGGCCACCTTCTGAGCGTCGGTGCGCGACTGCTCGATGATCTGCTGAGCTTCCTGGCGGGCGGCGGTCAGTTGCTGGTGATACTGATCCAGCGTGGCCTTGGCTTCGGCGGAAGCTTTGGCGGCCGCATCCAGGTCGCCGCGGATCTTCTCTTCGCGCTGCCGCAGTCCTCCCAAAATGGAAGGCCAGACAAACTTGGCCAGGAACAGCAGCAGCAGCAGAAAGACCACCATGTTCCACACGGCCGAGCCCAGGTCCACGCTCAGCAGGAACGGCATTTGTTCCTGCTCGTGTACCGAGGCTTCGCCATGAGGATCAGTCGCAGTGACCGACGTCTCTTGATCGGGTGCGGGGGCTTCATGGGTCTCTGCTGCTGCCGACAGTCCGGCCGGCGCTGCCAGCAGACAGAGCATCACCAGCAGTATGGGACACGAACGTCGCAGGGTCATGAGCATCCTGGGCCATCCTTGCGCCGAAACGGCGCGGCGGGAAGCGTCAGTGATTGATCAAACGAAAGACAGCACCAGAGAAAGCACCAGAGCGATGACCGTGACGCCTTCGATCAGCGCGGCTGCGATCAGCATGTTGGTGCCGATCGGGCCGCCGGCCTCGGGCTGACGGGCAATGGCTTCCACCGCTGAACCGCCGATGCGGCCGATGCCGATGCCGGCTCCGATGATGGCCAGGCCCATGCCGATCGCCTGGCCCATGGGCCCGACGCCTTCCGCGGCTGCCAGCGTGGTCGTCATCCATTCCATGTTCGTGACTCCTTTGAGGGTATTGGGGGTAAGTGGTTTCTCAGTGGTTCATGAATCAGGCCGGGCTACGGACCTCGGCCGGGTCAAACGCTAACGCAGGGTCGTGTTCGTGATCGTGTTCATGCCCGTGATCGTCGTGTACGGCTCCCTGGGCGATGAACAGCGTGGTCAGGAACGTGAAGATGAACGCCTGGAGCATCGCGATGAACAGTTCCAGCAGCGACAGCACCAGGTTCAGCAGCACCACGCCGATGCCCACGCCGTAGCCCAGCACGGGCGAGAGGTTGGCGAAGATGAAGATCATCCCCACCAGGGCGGCCAGCACCAGGTGACCAGCCAGCATGGTTCCGAACAAACGCACAGCCAGGACCGTGCACTTGATAAACAGGCTCATGACCTCCAGCGGAATGATCAGAGGCCACATGTAGGCCGGCCCGGGGGCGAAGTGCTTGAAGTAAGCAACGCCTGACTCGCGAATGCCGATGAACACGATGGCGGTGAACGCGGTCAGGGCCAGGGGCACGTTCAGCGAGAGATTGCTGGTGGCCGTACCGCCGAGCATGGACCAGTCGTTGCCGTTGCCGCCGGCCGCCGAGATGATCAGCGAAGCGATGTAGCCGAAGGGAATCATCCCCAGCAGGTTACAGAAGAGGATGAAGAAGAAGACGGTCCAGAGATAGTAGATGTACTTGTCGGTCAGGTGCTTGAGGTTGGGCCGGGCCACCTGCTCGCGGATGAAGACGCACATGGTCTCGAACATATGAGCCAGATTGCCTTTGGTCAGGTAGGAATCGGTGCCGGTTCCGCGGACTTTGACCCGTGAAGCGACCCACATGAACGTGACCAGCACCAGCAGCGCGGCAAAGGTGCTCATGATCAGGTGATTGGTCACCGCGAAGCCGCCGATGTGAAACACGGGGTGCGGCAGCACGTGCTCGAGCGGATTGGATGAGGCCAGGATGAACATGTCCGATTACGCTCCCGCCCTTTGTCCCGTGGGATTGATTGCCGGCGTCCGTAGCGCGACATTCTGCCGATAAAGCAGCGCCACTTCGCAGCCCATCAGGACCAGGTACCACGTCATCGCCCACCAGACCGTGGCCGGCATGGGCAGAGCAACGACCATGATCAACACTGCGATGCCCGCCGCCGCCACGAACAACCGCACCACCAGCGCCACCAGCGGGGCCAGCACGGCCGTCTGCGGATTCATGCGGCTCATGGCCCACATCGGCGCCAGACCGCATAGCATCGCCGCCAGGCAGACGCCCCAGGCCGCCACCGCCCCGACCCAGGCTGCCTCCAGCACAGCCGCCAGTGGCGCGACCACCGCCAGCAGCATCAGGGCCACGCCCATCAGGCGCGCCACGATCCGGCCAATGGGCATCGGCGTGACGGTTTGGCAGGCTGTCTGGTCGGTCTGGTCAGTCATGTTTTCGGTCAGTGATATCCTTGCCCGACGCCCGGCTGTCGCGAGTGGCGGCTCGAGCACGGACGATGAAGACGTAAAACCCGACCGCAGCGCCGCATAACGATCCTGTCAGCGTCAGCCACGGTCCGCAATCCCAACGGCGATCCAGGTACCAGCCGATCCCGCCGAACACCAGCAGGGCCGTTGCAAACTCCATTCCCATTCCTGCCAGTGCCCATAGCTTCGTCGGCTCATCCCTGGCCATTTGAGGCCCTTAGCCTAGGAGGCAGTCAATCGCCGGTCAAACCCGGCAAACACGCGGACACGATGACCCGCTTATCCCATGGTCGCCGAGCCGCCGATGATTTCCGACAGTTCGGTGGTGATGGCGGTCTGCCGGGCCCGGTTGTAGCGGCGCTGCAGACTCTTGCCCATCTTTTCGCCCGCGTCGGTGGCGCTCTTCATGGCCACCATGCGCGAGACCTGCTCGCTGACCACCGCTTCGTTGAAGCACTGGAACAGCGTCGCTTTCACCGTCACCGGCAACAAATCGCTTAACAGCTCGGCAGGCCCGGGGCTGAACTCGTAAACCAAGTTTCGAGTTTCGAGTTTCGAGTTTCGAGTTTCCTGCGCAGGGGGCTGCATGGGCAGCAACTGCGTGATGGTCGCTGTCTGCCGCGAAGCGCTTTCGAAACTCATGAACGCCACGTGGATGGCGTCGTACTTGCCCGCGGTGAACTGCTCCATGTACTGTTGGGCCAGTTCCACCACGTCCTCGTAGCGCGGCGTGTCGCCGAAGTGACTGTACGACTTGGCGCTGATTTTGTTGAAACGGAAAAAGCTGGTGCCCTTCTTGCCCACCACCTCCACGTCCAGCGGCTCGGTCTGCCGGCGGATGAAAGCGGTGGAGGCACGCAGCACGTTGGCGTTGTAGGCCCCGCACAGGCCGCGGTTGGAACTGATCACCAGCAGCAGTTGCCGCCCGGCCTTGGGCTGCGGAGCGCTCAGCAGGGGATTGCTGACCTCCTGACCGGCCAGACTGGCAGCCAGGTCGGAGGCGATCCGGGCGATGCTCCGCGTATAAGCCTGAGCGTTGACCGCGCGCTTCTGCATGGCCTGAAAGCGGGCCGTGGCGATCATCTGCATGGTCTTGGTGATGCGGCGGATGTTGCCCACCGCTTTCATTCGGCCTCTGATTTCTCGCGTTTTTCCCGCCATGGGCGGTATCATAGCCATTGCCAACCATCGCACAACCACGCCCGCCGATCACCTACAAAGTTGCCGCCCCGTGCGGCAAGCGGCCGGTCATGATGACCATTGTTCGCGTCGCAGTGGTAGGCCATGTGAGGTGCGGTGCGTGGTTCAACCTGCGGCGGGATCGGTTTCACATGCAAGGGCAATCTGAATATCACGCGCCCATCATGTTTGCGGGTGCACGTCCACGCCTGGCCTGCCCATGGCCGGTAGAATGCCGACTTCTGCATGAACCCCTCACCACCCACTGGAGCGTCGTGGAAGCTGACGTGGCTGCTGATCGCGGCCGCGGCTGTGCTGATCGGGGCGATCAACAACGGCGAAGAGCTTCCCATGGAAGGTCACGAGATACTCGTGGCCCGCACCGCTGAGGAAATGCTCCAGCGCAACGACTGGATCACGCCCTACATCGACGGCCGGCCTCGCCTGCAAAAGCCGCCGGTCAGTTACTGGCTGGCGATGATCGCTGACCGCATGGGCGACGGCGACGGTCGCATCGGTGCCTGGGAAGCACGCTGGCCTTCGATCGTCGGTGGCGCGGCCATGGTGATATTGACCATGGTGCTGGGGGTGATCCTGTTCGACCGCTGGGTGGCGCTGATCGGGGCACTGTTGGTGCTCAGCAGTCGTGGATACATCAACTACACCCATCGCGCCCGCCCGGAGATGCTCTACGCGGCGTTCTGCGTGGCGGGCGTGATTTTTTTCGCCTCGGCGGCGCGGCGGATATTGCGGCGACAATCCGTCGGGCCGGCTCTGCCGTGGTACGGCTGGCTGATGATGGGACTGGCGGTGCTGACCAAGGGGCCGCTGCTGCCGCTGATGATCGCGGTGGGCTGGGGGCTCGGTCTGTGGCGCATCGGGCGGGGCAGGATGGTGCTCAAAACACTGCGGCCGCTCAGCGGCATGCTGATCCTGCTGGCGGTGGCACTGTGGTGGTTCGCCCTGGTGTGGTGGCGGGTCAAGAACAGTGAGGCGGTGTGGCAGGATGATCTGGGAGCCAAGTTCGTGATGCGCCCGGGTGAGTTGCTGCGCCTGCTGGAGCCTTTTTATCTGTATCGACCGGCCGAGTTGTTTCTGCCGTGGGTGGTGATGTATCCGCTGCTGATCGCTGCCCCGTGGCTGGTGCGAAAAAGACAGCGCAGCAGCGTCGCTCTGTTGTGGTGGCCGATGGTGGTGACCATGCTGCTGCTGTCGCTGGCGATCGGGAGGCGCAGCTATTACATGCTGCCGCTGATGGGGCCGATGGGCCTGCTGATGGCGGCCGGGACGCTGGCGGTGGGACGCGCACTGATCGGCACGCGGCACGAACGCACCTGGCGGATCGTGTGGATCATGCACGCGGTGGTGCTGGCGGCTGTGATCATCGCCATGCGCTTCGCAGCGCCCGCCATGCAGGCGCCGCCGCTGTGGACCATCTGCCTGGTGGTGGCCGTGGCGATCGCGGTGATCGTTTACCGGCAGCGCGGACCCCAGCAACTACTGGCTGTAACCGCGGTATCAGCCATGGTGTTCAGTTTCGCCATGCTGTTCAACGGCACAGCCTGGGGCCGATCGCGCTACGATCAGGCGAACTTCGCCCGCACGGTGGCTGCGACGGTGCCACGCGATCAGATGCTGGCCGTCTGGTCGAAGCAGCCTTGGTACACCGAACTGTACCACGCGCGCCGGCCCATCGAACTGCGTCAGGATGTCGAGCAACTGGTGGCTGACGTGCAGCGCGAGGGCCAGGTGTGGCTGCTGATGAAGGTGGATCGCCGCCGTCAGCTCAAACTGCCCGCCGGCATCGCTGTGAAGCTAATCCTGCGCGAAAGCGATGAGGATGACTCACCCCTGCTGGTGCTGCTGAGTGCCTCGGGCCCGGATGCAAAACAGCGGCTAGAATAGTCCGCTTGCCATGAGCGGAGCCACCCCCTATCGCCGTGCCTTTTCCCATTCCATCGACATCGACGCCATCGTGGCCGGCGATGCGCGGCTGAGTTTCGAACAGGCCATGATGCTCTACCGCGAGGCGACGCTGCACGACCTGGGCCGCTGGTCCACCGCCGTGGCTGACCGCATGATCGCCAAAGCGTACCCCGATTTCCCAAAGCAACTTCCGGGGGTGCGCACCTACGTCATTGATCGCAACATCAACTACACCAACGTCTGCTCCGCCCGCTGCACGTTCTGCGCTTTTCGCCGCGATGAAGATGAAAGCGACGCCTACACGCTCGATCAGTCGCAGCTTCACCGCAAAATCCAGGAACTGGTCGATGTCGGCGGCACGCAGGTGCTGCTGCAGGGTGGAATGCACCCGGGACTTCCCATTGAGTTTTACGAAGACATGCTGCGCGGCATCAAGGCCAAGTTCCCGACAGTACACGTGCACGGGTTCAGTCCGCCGGAGTTCGTGGAGTTCGTCGCGGTGTTCAAGCTTGACGATTTGCCTACCACCCCGCCGGGCAAGAGCAAGCAACTTCCCGCGGATCTCTGGCAGGCCAAACTCGAAGCGATCATGCGACGCCTGCAGGCGGCAGGTCTCGATTCCATTCCGGGGGGCGGCGGTGAGATTTTCGCCGAAGCGGTGCGCCGACGCATCGGACTGGGCAAGGCCGACGCGCGACAGTGGCTGGACGTGATGCGCTGCGCCCATCGCCTGGGCATGTTCACCAGCGCCACCATGATGTTCGGCCACATCGAGGGCGTGGCGGATCGATTCCATCACATGCAATTCATTCGGGATGCGCAAGATGAAGCCATCGCCCAAAACTTCCGGGGGCGATACGTCAGCTTCATCAGTTGGCCCTTCCAGCGCGAGAACACGCCGATGGGCCGACTGCCGGACTACGACCTGGAGTCGAGCGAGCCTTTCCCCGGCGATCAACTGGCTGAACTGGTTTACAGCGGACAACTTGATCCCAACGACAAAGTGGCATGCGACAAGGCACTTCCGGGGGCTGGGAAAGTCGTGCGACTTTCGGGCGCCGTGGATTACTTGCGCACGCAGGCCATCAGCCGCCTGTTCTTCGACAACATCCACTCCATCGGCTCATCCTGGGTCACCATGGGCCCCCGCATCGGTCAGCTCGGCCTCTACCACGGGGCCACCGACATGGGCAGCATCATGATGGAGGAAAACGTCGTCTCCGCGGCCGGCACCACCTATCGCCTGGACGAAGCGGTGCTTTGCCACCTGATCCGCTCCAGCGGCTTCACCCCCGCCCAGCGCGACAATCGCTACCAACTGCTGCGCATTCACGATTCTTCCGGGGGTTCCGCCGCCAGCCCCGACCTGAGCGTCACCGACTGGTCCAGACATCGCTTCGCCACCAGCCAGAGCGCAGACACCGATGCGGCCGACAACAGTGTAGAACTGACCATCGACGCAAAATAACGGCGTCGTGGTCTTTGAAAAATAACAGTCATCAGTTGGAGCAGGCATCCCGCGCGAATCAAGACAGGGGGATTTGCAGCGTCGCCGGCGCTTCGCAGGTGTGGTCGGTGCAGGGCTGATAGGTCAGCGTCAACTGCGTCGGCAACGCGGCGGGATCGACCTTGACCGTCAGGCGGGCACTGGACTCGTACACCGATAGCTCACGGTCAGCGAAAGCGTAGCGCTTCTGCTGCGGCAGCGGGTAGATGACCTCGGCTCCGCTGAGCGTGGTGGCAACAAGCTTGTCATCGGATGCGGGGTTGGCGTTAAGGTGGTAGCCCGCGGCAATGGTCAGATCGACGTGGAATCGGCCGGCCTGGCTGTCGATGGGACTGACCCTGGCGCTGACGACGGACGCGGCTGACAAGGCCAGGGCCCGCATGAGGGCGTGCTGCATGTGGGCCATGCCTTGGCCGTAGCGGGCCAGTTCACCGCTGTAGCTGCGCAGGTCAGCCAGGGCTCGTTCGTGGCGGCCCAGGTCCAGCAGGTTGTGCACCATCTGGCTGGCGCCGCTGGGGATGGCGCCGTCATAAATACCCCGCGTGCGCAGGATCATGTCCTGCTGTTCGTCGAGCGTATCGTAATAACCCTCGCCTCCACCCGACTTACCCCTGGCGACAAAACGCTCGATGGCGATGTCGGTGAACTTCTCCGCCGCCTCGCGGAAGCGAACTTCGCCGGTCGCCTGGTGCAGGCTGAGCAGGCCGTGGACGAAGAAGGCGTAATCTTCGAGGAACGCGGGCACTCTGGCCTTGCCCTGGCGATGCAGGCGAAGCAATGAGCCGTCAGGCGCGATCATGTGCTGCATGATGAAGTCGGCCGCCCTGGTCGCGGCCTGGATGAAGCGAGATTCCTTCAGCACCGCCCCGGCCCGGGCCAGGCCCGCGATCATGATGCCGTTCCAACTGACCAGCACCTTGTCGTCGGTGGCCGGCTGATCGCGCAGGTCGCGCTGCTGTTTAAGCAGGGCGTTGATCTTCTGCCGTTTTTCCGCGGCATCGGGACCCAGTTCCTCCAGCGGGGTGGGAAGGTAAAGCACGTTGCACGGCTCGGCATCACGATGATGCGGATCACGGAAATTCGGCCCGCCGTCCAGCCCATACAGCTTCAACGCGAACACCCGCAGCTCGGGATCGTCGATCGTCTCCTCGACCTGCTGCTTCGTCCAGAGATAGCTGCCGCCCTCGAAGGTGTTGACCTCCGCATCCTGGGCACAATAGAAGCAGCCCCCGGAAGCACCCCCGGAAGGGTTAGTCATCTCGCGCAGCACGTAGTCGCCCGTCTCGCGCAGCACGCGCCCGTACAGCGGCGCGTGCGCCTCGCCCAGATCATCAGCCAGGGCATCGGCGTACAGCTCCATCAGTTGTCCATTGTCGTAGAGCATTTTTTCAAAGTGCGGCACCAGCCAGACTTCATCGGTGCTGTAGCGATGGAAGCCGCCGCCGACATGGTCGTAGATCCCGCCGTGGGCCATTCGATGCAGCGTGTGATGCACAGCCGCCCGCCGCTCGGGTTCGGGGCGGGCCAGCAGAAACGCTAGGTGATTGGGCGTGGGGAACTTGGGCGCGGCGCCGAAACCGCCGTGCTCGCGATCGTAGGTTTTCATCAACTGCTCGGCCGCTTTCCGCGCGCTGCCGGCATCGAGTTGTCCCGCCGCTCGGTGGACCTCCAGGTAGCTTCGCACGTGGCGCATCAGTTCGTCGGCCTGGTTGAGCACCACCTCGCGCTGCGTCATCCAGGCCCGGTGCATCGACTCGAGCACCTGGCCGAAGCCCGGCATCCGCCCCACCGCCTCCGGCGGGAAATACGTGCCGCAGAAAAACGGTTTCAAACCCTTGGCGCCCGGGCCCTCGGCTTCCGGCGGCGTCAGGAACACGCTCATCGGCCAGCCGCCCTTGCGCGTCATCACCTGCGTGGCCGTCATGTACAGGTCGTCAACGTCCGGCCGCTCTTCACGATCGACCTTGATGTTGACGAAATGCTCGTTCATGTAGGTGGCGATGTCCAGGTCGTTGAACACCAGCCGCTGCATCACGTGGCACCAGTAGCAGGTCGAGTAGCCGATGCTCAGGAAGATCGGCAACTGCTGCCGCCGCGCCCGCTCGAAGGCCAGATCGCCCCACGGCAGCCAGTGCACCGGATCGTGCCCGTGCTGCTGCAGATAGGGCGACGTCTCGTGCACCAGCACGTTGGTGTACGCCCATGAGCCGTCGGGATTTTTATGGCCTGCTTGACCCATGACAGATGTGCCGCCATCTTACACCGATCCCAGCCCTGCGGTAAACCCCTATGACGCTACGCCTGCTTCAGTGCAGTGATTTCCACCTCGACGCCCGGCCGCACGATGACCCGCGACGCATGGAGGTTGTGCGGCAGCTTGTGCAACGCCTGGCGCCCGACCTGATCGTGTTCACCGGCGACCTGGTCGAGCTGGGCCCGCAGGATGCTGACAGCCTCCGCCGCGGCCGCGATCTGCTGGCGAGCTTTGGTTGTCCTTTCTATGCACTTCCCGGCAACCATGACGTCGGCAACAAGCTCAGCATCGGCCGCCACGTCGTCACCGAGCCCGCCGTCGGTCAGTGGATCGACATCCTCGGCAACGACCGCTTCGTCTGCGATGTCGGCGGCTGGCGTCTGATCGGCATCAATTCCCAGATCACCGGCAGCGGCCTGGCCCGGGAACGCGATCAACTCCACTGGCTGCAATCCGCACTCGATACCGAGCTGCCCATCGCGCTGTTTTCGCACATGCCGCCCTATCTCTACCAATGCGACGAAAACCCCACCGGCCGCGAAGCCTACTGGCAGATCGATCCCGAACCGCGCCAACACATTCTCCATCTGCTCGATAGCCCCAACGTTCGCCTGGTCGCTTCCGGCCACGTCCACTGGCACGCGACCTTCAACCATGATTCATTACCGCGCCTCTGGTGCCCCGCCTGTTACAGCGTCGTCCACGAGCCGCACTACCCGCCCGGCGGCAACGTCACGGGCATGGTCCTGCACACGCTGGATAGTGACTGGACGTACGAGTTAATCGCCGATGAAGCGTTGTCGCGCCCGCAGGATTAAACCTCGACCACTTCCCCACAGCCGACGAATAGCAGTAGGCACGTGATGGCGGACTCATCCAGGCCACGCAGTTTCGCCAAAGCGCGGCGATAGGCCTGCAGTTGCGGGCGGTAGCGCTCGGCGTCGGGTTGCGTATCGGTCTTGTAGTCGATAATGACAGCCCGGCCGCCGGGTTGGAACGTGACGCGATCGAACACGCCACTGAGCAGGCGGTCGCCATCGCGCACGGCGAAAGGCCTTTCTCGCCACAGTTCGATGGTATCAGCACGGCAAAGGGCCTGGTGGATGGCGGGATGCCTGATGTAGTCGGCCAGTTCCGCTTTGACCTCATCGTCGCCCTCGTCATCGACGAAGCTGAGTTTGGCGAATCGCTCGTGAACCTGCGTGCCATGCTCCATGCCGCCGTGCGCCTCGAGGCGGAGCAGATCGGCTGCCGCGACCTGCCCGCCGTGGTGCAGCCCGGAGGGACTGACGCGCGTCAACGAGCGGGCCGCAGCCTTGGACCTGGGCAGCTTCAGTTGAATCGCGGGCTGCGGCGCTGCGGCTGATGGCGGCGAGGCGGTTCGATCGCGCTTCATCCATTGCGGATCGCCCTGCTCGAACAACACCTTCTGCTCAATCGGCGGCTCGGAGAGATTCGCCAGGGCGTGCAGCAGGATGCGGGCATGCGACTGCTTCCGAAGGCCGCGCCGCATGGAGCGGACCATCACGTACAACCCCTGCCTGGCCCTGGTCATGGCCACGTACAACGTGCACAATTCCTCGTTGAGTTCCTCAGCTTCGGCGCGGTGGGCTGCCTGCTCGACCTGCGGCATCAGGTGCAGCAATTCCTTGCGAGGATTGGCAAAGACCGCTCGCACCGGCGAGGTGGCGCTGGCGCGATCGACCAGCAACTCGCGGCGAAGATGCATCTGGCTATCCAGGTCCGCCAGCACCACCGCATCGAATCCCAGACCCTTGGCGCCGTGCACCGTCATCAGCCGCACGCGGGCCGCACTGGCGAAATCCACCCGGCTGGACTGCACGAAGCGTACAAAGTCACCGCAGCGCAGCGTGGTGGCTGGCTCAAAGCGCTCGGCGAGCTGCGCCAATTGCTCCAGGCGCTGCAGGTGACTTTCATCGCAGTAGCGGGCCACGCGGCGCGTCCAGTCGGCGATCACCGCTGGATATCCTTCGTCGATCAACCGCCTGCGGATCGCCAGGCCCGCGCGGCGCACCGTGGCCGGCTTGTCATCACTCAATCCCAGCACGGCCGCCAGCGGCGAATGCAGCACGTGGAATGTCGCGGCACTGTGTCCAGGATGATCGGCCAGCAGCAGGGCGCTGAGCATCACCGCCACCGCGGGATCGTCAGCGATGTCGTAGCCGCCTTCACCGCTGGCCTGGACGTTGACCTTCGCCAGTTCGTGCAGCAGCAGCGGAATTTGGCTGTTGCGCTGCACCAGGACGCCGATGCTGCGCGCGGGGTCCGCGTTGTGAATCTCCGCGATGCGCCGGGCCACGCATAGCCAGTGATTGTCCACCGCATCCGTGTCATCATCACTGTCATTATTGCCCGGCTCATCGTCCGCCAGATCAGCGGCTGTGGTTTCAAAGCGCACGTAGCCGGGCATGTCCCTGGCAGCTTTGTGCTCGTCGTAGCGACGGTCCCAATTCTGCGTCACCGCCGGGTATTCCGACAGCACCGGATTGTGCGACAGATCGCTGAACACCCGGTTGACCGCGTCAAGGATCACCTGCGACGAGCGATAGCTTCTGGCCAGTGTGCTCACATAGATCGAACCGCCGGCCAACTCTTTTTCGATATGCGTGAACAACTCCGCGCAGCCGCCGCGCCAGCCGTAGATCGCCTGCTTGGCGTCGCCCACGCAGTAAAAGCTGCGCTCGGCGGTCATATCGCTGGTCAGCTCCTGGGCGACGGGTTCGAGAATCGTCCACTGGTCGTGGCTGGTGTCCTGAAACTCATCCAGCAGCATGTGACGCACACGGCCGTCGAGGCGATAGTAAATCTCCAGCAGCACGTCATCGCCCAGGCGCGGCAGATCGTGGGCTAGCTTGTAGGTCACGTCGCTGAACAGCATCAGGTTGCGGCGGCGACGTAGGGCGGCGTCCTGCTGATCGAAGCGCTGCAGCAAATCGTGATAACCCTTCGTGCGATTGGCGAGGCGCTCGTGCAGCGCGTGACCGGCCTGCTGAACGATCGGTGCCAGGGCCGCGGCGAAATCCGGTGGAAACGGCTTGTTGTAGTAGCCCTCGCCGCTGATCAGACGCCCGATCAGTGAATCCAACGCCACCGCTTCCCAGTCGCGATCGAGGATGCTGGTGCAGAGCCTGTCCCAGGCCTTGTGCCAACGTTTATCGGGGAAATCCCATGCGGTTTCGACCAGTTGGGCGATCAATTGCTGCAGTTGGTCATCATCCACGGCCGGCGGCACGGTCAGTGCCGACCACGCGGCCTTATCGGGGGCTGCCCGGTACGCAGCGTGAAAATCGCGCACGATCCCGTCGATCGTCTCGGTCACCGATCGCTTGGCGTTGTGATCCAGCCGCCGCAGCAGGTCCATCAACGTGGGCAGATCGTGCTCGCCGAGCATGGCTTCGATGGCGGTGAGGCGCAACTGCTCGGCCGCGGCGCTGCGCTCGTCGATCAGCATCGGCTGCAGCGGCAGTTGCAATTCCAGGGCGAAACTGTGGGCCACGCGATGGAAGAAACTGTCGAGCGTGCCGATAGCCAGGCGGTGCAGGGTATCAGCCAACTGCCGCAGCATGCGCAGGCAGTCGGCCTGCGTGAGCTTCATCTGCAACGATTTCGATAATTCGCCGCGGTCTTTGTCATGTTGGGCCGCCCTGGCCAATCGTCCCAGCACGCGGCCAAGGATTTCACCGGCCGCCTTGCGGGTGAAGGTCGAGGCCATCACCGTCGAAGGATCAACGCCCTCCGCCAACAGGCGCAGGTAGCGCCCGGTCAACTGGTGCGTTTTGCCCGAGCCGGCCGAGGCGCGGCAGATTTCGTGCATCGTCGCGCTCATGGCCGGCCCGCCCTTTCACTGGCGCGGATCAGGCCGGCCCGATCGAACGCCCCATCGGCGCAGATGCCGGAGAAGTCATCCTCAAACTGCGGCCGCTCCTTCGGCGGCCAGAAGTTGCCGGCCCGCACGTTACGGATCACCTGGTCGCGCACATTACGCGCTTCAGACAGTTCCTCATCACTCCACGCGGCCAGCTTCAGGTCCACCTCGCTGACCTTCTTGGGCAGGTTGATGTAACCGAGCGCGACGGTGCCGCTGATGCCCCGGGCGGTGGCCAAGTCCAGGTACAGCGGGAGCTGTAAATCCTGCCATTGACTGCGCTTGCGATGCGTCTGCTGCGGACTGCGCCCCCGCTCGGAGGTTTTGTAATCGAGGATGCGATAGCCCAGCGCGTCGTGGATGTCGATGCGATCGATGCGGCCGGTAACGGTGAACGGCTGGTCGTCAACAACGATCTGGGCCTTCATGTCCCGCTCGATGTGCTTGGGGTCAATGCGCCAACCCTCGCTGCGCCACTGAGCCTGACGGGCTGCCATGGCGTTCATGCGCTGTCGCAACTGTTCGATCTGCAACTGCACCAGCACGCTCGGCTCGCTGCCGAAGCGTCGCCGCGCCAGGGCGTCGAGTTGATCGCCTAGGAATCGCGCGATGTCCTGCGCCACAGCGCTGTCGCGCAGATCGCTTTGGGCAAAACCCTGCATCAGCTCATGAGCCAGGCTGCCGAAGGCCAGGGCGTCCATCTCCACCACGTGGTCGTCGATGCCGCACAGCTTGAGCACGTGCTTGAGGTAGAAGCGATAGGGACAGGCCAGGTAGTCGCGGAAGGCAGTGACGGGCAGTTCGTTGATGGACGGCGAATCCTGCGGCAAGGGAATCAGCAGGTGACCGTCACCCGGTGTCAACAAGGCGGCAGGTGGTGAGGCATCCTCGTCGTTCGCTTCCGCGTAGAACGCGGCGATGCGATCGACGAGTTGCTGATCATCGCATGCAAGCAGCAGCCGGCTCGGGGCCATCGGCTCACCTTCCCCGCTGCTGCGGCCGGCGATCAACGCCACCTTGCGGCTGTGCAACATGGCGCTGAGCAGATACCGATCGCGGGCCAGGCGATGCTCGCTGTCGGGCAGTCCCAGCGATCGGCGGACCGAATCGGGCAGAAATGGATCGCCGCCCGCCTGCGACAACTCGTTGAGCCCCACCAGGATCAGGTGCGGCGCATCATCCAGCGGCAGTTCCAGCAAGCCGGCCAACTCGATGGCGCTTGCGTCGGCGGGCTCCGGTACGCTGCGGCTTTCCAGCGATTGCAGCAGAAGATTGATCGCCGCCGCGAAATCGACGGTCGGGGCCAGGTCGTCTGTGACATCCATGTCCGCCCATTGCCGAAGCGCATTACCCAGCATTTCCAGGGCGCTGACCAGGCTGTGATCCTCGGGCGCGTAACGGTGCAGCGCACGCCGACCATACACCGCCTCCAGGGCCGCGGCGATCGGCTGCGACCACTGCGGCAACTTGCGCTGCTCCTGCGGCGGCGGCGCCAGCGGCGCGATGCGATCCCACATTCGCTTGAGCTTCACCTGCCGATCACCCTCGGTTAACCATTGGCCGAACAACCGGCCGTGCAGGTGGCGCTGCGCATACTCGTCCAGCAACGTCAACCAGTCTTCGGTCCCGGCTAGTTGTGCGACGTAGTCGGTGATGTCGGGATGACGAAGCAGCGCGGCAAAAGCATCGAAGCGGTGCGAGGAGGCGAACTCGCCCAGGGCCCGCAGCAGCGTGGCGGGACGACTGCATCCCAATGGACGTCCAGCCGCGTCGCGGGCTGATGCGCCGGCATGCTCGATGCCCCGTCGCACCATCGCTGCCAGGCTGGTGTCGATCAGGCCCACGGTGACCTGGTTCGCCGCCACGGACCATGACTGCAACGTTTCGACGACCAGCCGGGCCTGATCGGCAGGCCGATCCGTAAAGTGCAACTGGTCGCCTGCGATCGGTGGCTGTTGCCGGCGCCAGTGTGAGCTGACGAAGCGGCCGAGGCCGTCGAAGCCTTCGCCTTGCTCATCGGGCGCATGGATCAGCGCGATAACCTCACCCGGCAACAAAGCGAGCATGCGGGCCAACTGCTGATTGAGGTCCGGCGTGCAGATCAGCACGATGGGACGCTCCAAGGCGCAGGTGCGCGACGCAATCGCCTGCATGCGGGCCTGTTGCTGATCACAAAGCCCGCGCGCTTGCAGGTCAGCCAGGTACGCCCGCTCGACGGACAGGATCGCCTCGAAGCGCGGCAGGGCGCCCCCGGAACAGTCGAGATTCAATTGTCGTGTGCGCTCAATCAGTTTTTCCAGCGTCATGCCTGCCGCAGCCAGATCCTGACGCAGGCCATCCAACTGCTGCCCCAGCGCCCACCAGGCGGAAAGATCGTTCTCGTCCGGCAATTGCGGCAACAGCGGGCGCAGCATTTCGCCATCCAGATGACGCAGGGCAGAGAGCCAGGCGAGCTGCGCGGTCCAGTCATCGGCGATCGGCAGCGGCGACTGATACAAACGCTCGGGCAGGCGGCCAAGGGTCACGATGTCCGGCTGACAGGCCAGGGCACCACCGGCCTGCTCGACCAGCAGTTCCAGCAGCCGGCGGCCGGCGTTGGCGGCTGGCACCGCCAGGATGGGCTGATCCAATAGCTCGCCGAAACGCTGACGCAGCCACGCCGCAACCCGCGGCAGAGCCGGTGCGTCCCAACCCAGGAAGATGCGCTCGGCGGCCATGGGTGAAGTTGTATCACAAGCTCGCGCGACGTGGCAGACAAGGGGACAAGGAGTCAAGGGGATTGCACGCAGAGCGCCTGGGACAACGAGCTCCTTGTCTGCTTGTCTTCATGTCTCCCTGTCTTCATGCCTCCTTGTCTCCCCCCGCCCTGCCGCTATGCTTAGGGCATGAGCAAACAAGACATCGATGCACGGATCGCCCAATGGGAGCAGATGGCCCGCGAGGCCCCGGACGACATGGCTTATTTCAGCCTGGGCAATGCCTACAAAGATGCCCAGCGCTACCTGGAAGCGGAGCAGGCATTGGCTGAAGCGTTGAAGCTCAACGATCAGATGTCACGTGCCTACCAGTTGCGCGGGCAGGTGCTGATCAAGCTGGACCGGACCGACGAGGCGGCCGCGTTGCTGGAAAAAGGTTACCTCATTGCCGCCAGCCGAGGCGACGTGATGCCGCAGCGGGCGATGGGTTCGCTGCTGGAGCAGATGGGGCGCACGCCGCCGCAGGTGGAGATTGCCGATCAAGCGCAGGCGGAGGATGTGGACGAGGAAGGCATGATCCTGGATCGCCGCAGCGGTCAGTTGCAGCCGCGCCTGGATGGTCCGCCCATGCGCGGCCCGATGGGCGCGTTCATCTTCGACCACTTCGGGCAGGTGACATGGAACACTTGGATTCGTCAGGGCACCAAGGTCATCAATGAACTGCGTCTGGATTTTTCCAATCCCGATCACCAGGACATCTACGACCAGCAGATGCTCGAGTGGCTGGGCGTGACGCAGCAGGAGATTGCCGCCTACGAGCAGGAACGAGGCAAAGGGAACTGATACCCCTCCTCCGATCTTGCCACTGCTTGCTACCTGCTACTTGCTACTGTCTTGCGCCGTGTCGATCACCCGCCACGCGGCCGGCAGGACGTGGATATCCAGCGGCGGCGTCAGAGGCAGGGGATCGCCGTCCAGTTGCAGCGGGGCCTGGCCGCTGATGCGCAGCCGGGCGGCCCGGCCGTGGATTACGTCGCTGCGCTGCAGGTGGCGGCGGCGCAGCATGGCGAACATGTAGCCGGCATACATCGCTCGCCCCGGGCGTTGCAGCACCAGGTAGTCCAGCAGCCCGTCATCGCAGCGGGTGTCGAAAGCCAGTGGAATCTTCGCCCCGTACAGAGCGAAGTTGAAGACGTACACGTGGGCCCCGTGGATCGTTCGGCCGTCCGCTTCCAGGGTCAGCCCCGGATAGTGATAGTCGCGCAGCGCTCCCAACGTGCGCGGGACGTAACTGATCCGCCCCACGCGCTTGAGGTTCACTTTGCTACGCCGCCAGCGATCGAGGCGATGGACGACCTCCGCGTCGAACCCGGCCGTCATGCACAGCAGCATCAGCCGATCGCCCGCCTGGGCCAGATCGATCGTGCGGCTGCGCCCCCGCTTGACCGCTGCCACCAAGGCGTCCAGATCGATGGCGAAACCCAGTTCGTGCGCCACCAGATTTTCACTGCCCAGCGGCAGCACCGCCAGCGTGGCCTTGGCCAGGTTGCCTGCCAGGTGCAGTTCATTGACCACCGCGCCCAGCGAGCCGTCGCCGCCGGCTGAGATCACGCATTGCACGTGCCGATCCAGCAGCGGATCGCTGAGCACCCGCCGCCGCTCGGTCAGGTCCCAGATAGCATGGGCGTCCAAGCTCGCGGCTGACAGCTTCAACGACAACTCATCGACCGTTCGCCGGTTGGCGCCACTGCCGCTGTAGGGATTGGCCAGGATGACAACACGTGCAGGCATAGGGCAGGGTGTAGGGAGTAGGGTGTAGGGGTTGTAGCAGGATACGTCACTGAAATCCAAACCCTACTGCCTACTGCCTACTCCCTACTGCCTCATAACAATCGTCGCAGTTGCTCGACGGACTGGCGCAGGCGTTCGGCGTCGTCTTTGCCGCCGCCGCCGCGGTAGTCTTCGATGATCAGGGGGATCGGCCGATCCAGTTGCGCCAGCACGTTCAGCCATGCAGGGACGCCGATGGGGTTATCGACCAGGGCGCAGAACTCGCGTCCACCGCGCAGATAGCCGTGCTCGTCGCGTTCGCCGTCGGTGCGTTTTGCGCCGCCCACGTGCAGGTGATCGATCCAGTCCGCCACGGCACTGACCGCAAGGTCGGGCGACACGTAGCCCTCGATGGCGGCGTTGGGCAGATCGAGGATCAGGCCCAGTTCGGCCGGGTCGAACGACTGCACGATCAGCCGCGATAATCCCGGCGAGGTGGCGGCGGAATTGGCGTGCATCTCGATCACCGGCTTGATGCCCATGGGTCTGGCCACAGCCACCACCTGCTTGAAACACTCGATGGTGCGGGCCAAGTATTCGCCATAGTCAAACAAGCCCTGCGGATAGCGCGGCGGAGCGACGCGCACCCGTGTGCAGCCGGCCGCCGCGGCCCCGGCCATGTGCAGTTGTATGGCCTGCGAATCGTCATCAGCCGTGGCGTTGGGCACGGTGCCGAACGGTTGCAGGCCCGCCTGGCGCAGGCGCTGCGTAAGCTGGGCGCCTTGCTTCAGCAGCCGGGCCGGGGTCAGGTCGAACTTGTGATTGCCCCAGTTGCTGAAAGGTTTGTCGCGCTGATCGTCAGCGATGATGCGCGGGCGATAGACGTAGTGCGTCACTCCCAACTCGCGGCACAAGGCGATCTGCTGATCGAAATCAAGGGACGAAAGCATGACCGCCGTCACCCCCAGCGGCCAACGGGTGGTCGTTTCCTGCTTGTTCATGACTCGGCCGGCCCGACGTGCGTGTAGCGATCCAGGTTGCACACGACGATCTCGCCGTCATCCTTCTTCAGGACCAGCCGATCCAGCCAGAGCTTGTCATCCTTGGCGTGGGCGTACCATGAGCCGGTCTTGCGCTGCTCGAAGCGCACGATCATGCCGGTGACGGTGCTGGTCCAAACCTCGTCGCGCTGCGGGATCTGCTGCGTCACCGTCACCCGCGCACCCGGTTGAAACTGGTCAATCGTCTGGTTCATGAGCCGCTCAGCATACCAGATCACGGCCGCGAAGCGGCTGGTTCGATGCGGGCGAACACCACCAGTGGATCCTTGCGCGGGTTATACAACACCTCACCCATCAGGCGATAGGCAGCCCCCGGCCAGTCCGGCTGCGTCTGGCGCAGCACAGCCAGCTTGTCCGGATAGCAGATCAACACCCCCGCCCCCGGAACAGAGCCGGGCACTGCGCGCCCGGACCGGACTGGCAGAGTCCGGCTCGCCTGGGGCGAGGCATGCTTGAGCACGCCGGGGCTTTGTGCGTCCGCCTCACCGATCGCCGCGATATCCTCCGGCGTCGCCACCGGCACCTGCGCCCCGTGGTAGAAGCTGAAGCCATATTCCAGCTTGCCCACGGTCATCCAGCTCGCCTCGGCAGGCAGGTCCATGCCGTGGATGTGTCTCACGGCACTGCGGATGCTGTGCTCGTGCAGCAGGGCATCCTCCAGCTCCTCGCTGTAACAGGTCACGGCGATCAGGGCGGCGAACAAAACCGTCAGCCCGAATCCGCGACGCACTTGCGGGGGCGGCCGCTTCTTCCAGATCGGCCACAGCCACGCCGCCGCCGCCGGCCCCACCGCCATCGGCAACATCAGCAGCGCTCCACGCCATCCGAAAAACCAACCCGCCGCGACCAACACACCTAGCCACGCCAGCGACAGGCAGACCGTCACCGCGCCCATCACCTCCGGCGGCTTGTAGCCGCTGATGCCCCGGTCATTCTCACCGCTGACCCATCGCTCCAGCATCACGGCCGTCAGCAGCGCCAGCGGCGGAGCACAGGGCAGAATGTACGTCGCCAGCTTCCCCGCACTTAGCGAGAAAAACACGAACGGCAACACCACCGCCAGCGCCCACAGCGCCTCATCCGATCCGCGGCGAAGACTTCCCCACGCGCTCCGCCAACTCAGGTTCAACCCCGGCACCTCCAGCATGGCGGTGGCTGGAAACAAACCCACCAGGAACACCGGAATGAAAAACCACATCGGCTGCAGGTGATCGCCCTCGCCCACCACCCGCGAGATCGTTTCCTGATACCACTGCCCCCACACGCCCGGCCGATGCACCACCACCATCGCCGCCCACACGCCCACCGGCAGCAGCGATAGCGGCACCGTCCACCACAACCGCAACCGCCCCATCGCCCGCCATTGCCCACTGAAAGCCAACCACACCAGCAGCACGCCCAGCGGCACCAGGGCCAGCGGCCCTTTGGTCATCCATGCCCCCGTCATGGCTGCGCACAACAGCAACGGCCAGCGCCACTGCTTCGGCCAGCGCACCGCGAACAATCCGCTGGCCAGGATGCCCAGCCAGAAAAACCCCAGCAATGCATCAGTCAGCGGCAGTCGCGACACGATCAGCGCCAGCGGCATCAGCGCCAGCACCCCGGCCGACATTGCGCCGACGTGCCAGCTTCGCCACTGCCAGCCCACCGCCATGATCAGCGCCAGCGTCAGTGACCCGGCCACCGCCGAGGGCAGCCTGGCCGCCAGCTCGTTTTCACCCAGCCACTTCATGCTCGCCGCCTGAAGCCAGTAGATCAGCGGCGGCTTGGTCAGATGCGGCCGACCCAGCAGACGCGGCACCAGCCAGTCCCCACTTTCCAGCATCTCACGACTGGCCTCGGCGTAACGGGCATCCGAACGCCCGAACAGCGGATGATCACCCAGGCTCACGAAGATCGGTGCAGCGCTGGCCAGCAGCAGGATCAACGCCAGCATCACCTGTCGCTTGTCCAACTCTTGCTTCTCCCCCACCTTCGGAACAGAGCCGGGCACTGCGTGCCCGGACCGGACTCGCAGAGTCCGGCTCGCTTCGGGTTGAGCAGCGGAGACCGTTTGTGACGTCGCAGCCTGTCCCGTCATGCCGCCATCATAGCCCGGATAGAGCGCGATGGTGGACCGGTCGCCGCCATCAGCGGCGCAGCATCAGCAGCACTGCCGCCAGAGCCGAGCCGAGGTTGGCCGGCTCAGGCACGAACGGCCCCGCCATGCCCAGCGCCTGCTCGAAGCTCATGTCACCGACCGCTCCTTCTGCCCAATGATCGCCGAGGATTTGCAGGTCCGCCAGGTTGACCTGACCATCGACGTTGAAGTCACCCATGGCCCACGTGGCGTCGCCAGCCTGCCAGTGGTCGCCGAGGATTTGCAGATCGCCGAGGTTCACCTGTCCATCGCCATCGGCGTCGCCGGGCGCGTTAAGCAGAACGGGCGACAGGCGGTCCGTATGCAGGCTGCGCGTGATCTGAAAGATGCCGGCCGGTCCCATGTAGTAGCCGACGTAGATGAAAATGTGCTGCACCTGGTTTTCCAGGTCGATCACCGACCCGGCCGGGTGCATGCCGTCCACGAACAGCGGCGCGTCGATCATGTGGCGCTCGAACAGCGTGCCCTCGTAACGCCAGTCAGTTGATCCGTCGGCGAAGGCGGCCGGATCGATGCTCCAGAGACTGAGGCTCTGTCGGCGGACATCCCCGGCATTGTCCGCGGCCCGGCCGACGCGGTTGGTGACCACCGCTTCCAGGCGATTGGTGATGGGGTTGAGGATCAGATCGACGGTGTCCTGCGACCAGTACCCGAAGGCCGCCGCCTTGCTGGGTGCATAACCCTGCGCGGCCAAAGGCGCAGCCAGTTCCTGCGAGGCGTCACTGGTGGGGATGTTGGTGAATTGCGAGGTCAGCGCCAGTCGATTGGTGGCCAGGAGTTGGCTGTAATGGTAGGTCTGCGTGGCGGCGTCATAATTTTCAGGATCGTGAGAGCGTGCGACCATGGCGATCTTGTCGCCGATCAGCGCCATGGCCGATTCGATGTTCTTCGATGGCGTGGTGGTCGGTGAACGATAAAGCTGCCAGGAGACACCGCCGTTGCCGCTGATCCAGAACCATGTCTCGTCGAAGAACGAGCCGTCATTTCTCCAGGCGTGCGCCGCCGCGACCAGGCCGAACTGGGGATGGGCGATGATGTTGGGCCCCATGTTGGCGCCTATGACGCCTGAAGGCAGCGCAGCACCGAAGGCGTTGGGATGATGGATCCAGGTCGCGCCGCCGTCGGAGCTGGTCATGGAGCCCATCTCACCGATGTAGAGGAATTGGCCCTCGCCCAGGCAGGTCAGCGCTTTCATGCCCATGATGCTCGGGTAATCGGGCGTGGAGAAGAACTGGCGCATGTCCACCTGCTGCGACCAGGTTTGCCCGCCATCACTGCTGCGGACCATGACGTGCTGGCTGGTGTAGGCATCGGGGTGATGATCGGTGGGCACGTTGGCTGAATGGTACGGGCTGCGCACGAAGATCAGGACGATGTTCTGCCCGTCGCCTGCTGCGATCGGATGGCGCAGGTCCCAGTTGTCGCCGTAGAGGTCCGAGCCATAGGGAATGACCGCCGGGTCCATGGTCATCAGGCCGATCTGCCGCAGGTTGTCGAGCCTGGCGGTTTCAGCCGAATCGACACCCAGCAGGAAGTCGATCAGTTCGTCCCGGCTGGACCAGTTTCCGACCTGTGCCCCGGCCAGGTTCGTCATCGTGATCGCCCACGCCACTGTGATCAGAGCACGCACCATGACACGTGAAAAAAACATCTTCATAAACCTGGACCTCCAGCCCGGCGCTCGGGCGTCTCAATGCTGCATCACCGGGAGCGTCAGATAGGAGGAATAGAGCAGAATTTCATACAGTCGCCCGCCGCCGAGCGAGTTAGTTTCCACGTGGCCGTCAATGAATCCGGAGTTCAGCAGCAACGTCACCGGCTTGGGCAAGGCGAGCGATCCGCGGTAGCGAGGATGGGACGGCGAAAGAAACTCGGCGCACGATGGATTGGGGTGAGAGGTGTCCCAGGTTGCCGCATTGTGGTCTTCCAGGAACAGGTCTGAAATCACCAGCCCGTCGCCGTCGTCCTCCAGCGAATGCACCGGCTGGAAACGCACGGCCGTGGAGAAGGCTTCGTAATTCCAGAGATAGAAATACCCTGCCGCCAGGAATCGCTGTCGGCTGGTTTTGGGTATGGCATTGAAGGCCGCCCATTCGTAGGTCAATGTCTTGGCGAACTGCGGCGCCTCCGGACTCAACGGGCATTGCAGCACCAGGGCCTCCGTGAGGTAAGGCCGCAGTTGCGGAATGATGCTGCCGCCGTTGGCGCCGTCGCTTTCAGCGTGATAGCTGATGTAGAGCGGCCAGGACCATGAGCCGGAGGTGGTCTTGCAGATAGCCGCAGGCATCTGTCCATTTTCATCGGACGCATAAGTCGTCAGGGCCATGATCACCTGTCTCTGATTGGCTGAGCACAACGAAAGTTTGGCCGTCTCACGGGCTTTGCGCAACGCCGGCAGCAGAATGGAAATCAACAGCGCGATGATCGAAATCACGACCAGTAATTCGATGAGCGTGAAACCCTTGTGGCGTGACATGGCGTGCATCTCCATATAGCCCCGGCCTTGGCCGGGGGAAATTGAAAACCCCGGCCAAGGCCGGGGCTATGTGATTCAACCACGACGACGCAGCATCACCAGCAGCCCTCCGGCCGCCAGCAGACTGCACGCGCCCGGCTCGGGTATCGCCACCTGGGCCAGCGCTTCATCGAAGCTCACATCCGGCCCGGTGCCGAAGCCCCAGTTGTCGCCAAGAATCTGAAGATCAGCCAGGTTGACCGTGTTGTCGCCGGTGAAGTCCGCCTCCGCCCACGTAGCGGTGTTGGACTGCCAGTTGTCACCGAGAATCTGCAGGTCGGACAAGTTGACCATACCGTCGCCGTTGGCGTCGCCGGGATGCAGGGCGGACGCGGTGATCTGCACGCCGTTGCCGCTGGAGTCGAGCACGATGAAGGCGTCGAGCGTGGCGGTATCGCCGCCGACAGCGCCGACAGTGCTGGAAGCCAGGCCGGTGGCGTAGCTCCATGTGTAACCGCCTGCATTGGCCGAACCGCCGGCGGTGTTAAAGACATTCAGAACGTCGTCGATGCTGGAGGAATTAAGCGTGACGCCGCCGAAGCGTCCCAGGCCGTGGATCAACGCGATCTTCTCCGCCGCCACCGCGCCATCCCACTGGCCGGCATCATCAATGCGGCCGTCGAAAATGTTGCCGATGCTCAGCGGCGCGCTGGTGGCCACGCCGTCGCCATCCGTGGTGAAGGTCATGCCCCAGGAATTGGTGGCTGTCATCAGAATGCCGTCCAGGTAACCCGCCACGGTGCCGGCCGTGGCGTCCATGACGTATGCGACGTGGTGCCAGGTGTTGGTCGAGTCGCTGCCGTCGGCCGCCAGATCGGTCCAGGCGATGGCGCGATTGGGATTGTCACCGACGCCGGTGGCCGTGGCCCGGACCGCCACCCGCAGAAAAGCCCCGCTGTTGCGCGACTCGGTGAAAATGGACCACCCGATTGTGGTCGAGGCCGTGTTGCCCTTGTTGAACACATATTGCGTCTTGATCGTATCGGCGTTGAACCACACCGAGGCTGTCTGGATCCCCGCGCCCGGATCGAGCACGTCGCCGTAATCCACCGCGGTGGTGCCGACCGTGCCGGCTGAGTTGATGGCCTGGGCGAACAGGCCCACGGCCCCGGAAGACGCGCCAGCGTCGAGCACGCCGTTCTGGGCAGGCAACGCGGTGTCCAGCACGGTGCTGCCGACGATATCCGCATCATCCATCGTGCTGTGCAGCAGCAATGTCTGGGCGTGAACCTGCGATAGGCCCAGACCGACCATCGCTGCGACTATGACCGTGAATTGCTGGATGAATCTCATGAACTGCCTCCGTTGTTGAGCATGTTGTGGACGGAACATGAATGAGCTCCTTCTTCAAGTGGCCTGCGATGCAAAGCGGAGAAACGCTTTGGGGCGTTGCCCCGCGCAAAACAATGCGACCGTCATCCAGCCCGTTGACGGCGCGTCCCCATCATCAGCCAGCCCAAACCCAGCAACCCGACGCTGGCCGGCTCGGGAATGCCGCTGTTGTAAAGATTCGTGATCTCCTGTTGAGTCAACGCCCCGTCGTAGATGCGCAAGTCATCGAGTCGGCCGTCGAAACCGATCCCCGCCAGAATCGGCTCGGTGGTGGCGACACCGTCCACGTCGGTGGTGAAGGTCAACCCCCAGCTATTGGTGGCGGTCATCAACACGCCATTCAGATAGCCGCTGACACTGCCGGCAGAGGCATCCATGACGAAGGCGACGTGGTGCCACACGCCGGTCGAATCGCTGCCGTCGCCGGCCAGGTCGGCCCAGGCGATGGCGCGGTTGGGGTTGTCACCGACGCCCGTGGCGCTGGCGCGGACCGCCACCCGGTGAAACGCGCCGCTGTTGCGCGATTCCAAAAAGATGCTCCAGCCGATGTTGGTCGAGCCGGCGTTGCCTTTGCGGACCACGCCCTGGGTCTTGATGGTGTCGGCGTTGAACCAGATGGAGATGGTCTGGATGCCGGCTCCAGCGTCGAGGACATCACCATAATCCACCGCCCCAACTCCGGAGGCGGTCACCGAATCGATGGCTTGACCAATCACACCGGCGGCCCCGGAGGTGGCGGCCGCGTCCAGCGTGCCGTTCTGGGCCGGCACCGCCACGTCGTACACCGTCGTCCCTGAAATGTCCGCGTTATCCATCGTGCTGTGCAGCAGCAGCGTGGCCGCCCCCGCCGGTGACGCCACGATCGTCGCCACTGCCCAGACCAGGGCGACCGTGCCCGCCGCAATTCGTCTTCTGTGGGATTGTCCATTCATCTTGCATTTCTCCTTCGATAAAGATGTGAATCGTTCCAAGACCTTTCCACTGCAAACCTCCGACGCGCACGATGTCCGCCGGTCAGAAATCGTTGACTGCCTCTTTGGCGATGTGACGCAGGCGCTTGCGGTAGAGGCGCACCACTTCGCGGCGGCCGCTGCGCACGTGGGCGATCATCGCTTTGGCAGCCCGCCTGGGATCGCGCTTCTGGATCATCCGCACCACCTTGCGATGCCCGCGGTAAAAACCGAACAGCAGCACGTTGGGGCGGATCGACGGCCAGGTCAGCCCGCCGATGAAAAACAACTTCTCGAACAACTGCATGTCATTGACGATCCGCAGCGAACGCATGTTGCCGCCCAGGCGCATCAGTTCCAGATGGAAACGAACATCCAATTCACCGATCTGGTGAATGTCGTCTTTCGTCAGAGTTTCGCCTGATTTAAGCTTGGGCAGTATGTCGAGCATGTGCTGGCAGAGTTGATTCAAGCCTTCAATCTCTTCATCGCTGGCGTACCTGGCCGCCTTGTAGGCAGCCCGCGATTCCAGCGACTCGCGCAATTCGTACAGGTCCAGCAGGTCACGCAGGGTCGGCCGCGAGATGACCGTGCCGCCGCGCGGAACCTGGTGAACCAGACCTTCATCGCGCAGACGACGCACCGCCGCCCGGATCGGGGTGCGGCTCATGCCCAACTGGCTGGCCAGCTTCAATTCCGACACGCGACTGCCGCTGGTCAGGTCACCGCGCATCAGCATGTGTCTCAGGTGCCCGTACGCTTTATCCGTGGATGTCATCATGGTGTTTCCCACTGGTGGCCCACTGGGATACCAAGATATCTCATTCAATGTCCCAGTCAAGGTCTCCTTGTGGTTTCACGCGGATATATTTGCAGCCTCAAGGTGGCTTTCCTCCGGTAAATAATTACATTAATACTTTATTTTCAGATAGTTAAGGTTATGACCACTGCTGTCCACAAATGGCCCGCAAGACAATTTGCAGTATTTGGCACGCTGGGAGCCCAGTATGTTGGACGCGGTCATACGACCTCGAAAGACTGTATCTCAATGACGTTTGGGTATAGATTTCGCGTTTAGCGGCTTGGCAGCGGGTGAAGCCATTGGGTGTCGAGTTTTTTCGCCCCCCGTCCCCGCCTTCCCTCACGCCAATACCAGAGGACTGCCTCGACAGAGCTGCGCAAGCCTGATAAAGTATACGGCTCGCCAGATTTGCGAAGGACTGAACCATGAGCGACGACATCCTCAGATCAGTGACCCAAGGCCAACTCAACAGCACCATCCCGATGGTCAGCGTCGGTGATACCGTTGACGTCCACGTCAAGATCGTGGAAGGCGCCAAGGAGCGCATCCAGGTCTTCACCGGCGTGGTCATCAAACGCCAGGGCTCCGGCATCAACGAAACCATCACCGTTCGGCGAATCGTGGCCAACGAGGGTGTGGAACGCACGTTTCCCATCCATTCGCCCCGAATCGCGGGCATCAAGGTTCAGCGTCACGGCCACGTGCGCCGGTCGAAGCTCTACTACCTGCGCGAGCGCGTGGGCAAGAAGCGTCGTCTGCGTGACCGCCGCCGCGGCCTGGGTTGGCTGGTCCAGCAGGAAGAGCAGCAGAGCCAGGAAGCCGCCGAGCGCGAAGCCAAGGAAAAAGCCGCCGCCGAGGCAAGCGGGTCCGAGGGATAATGCCCTCCGCTCTGTCACTCGAAACTTGTAATTCGAAACTCGTAACTCTCTTTGCCCCCCGCTTTCACCGGCGGGGGCGTTTTTTCATACCATAGCGGCGCCCATGAACACACCGAACGACCCCCGGACACCACGGACCCCCGGAGACATCGAAGGCGATCGCCGCCGCAAGATGGCACGCTTGCGCGACGAGCTGGGCATCGAGCCCTACGGCGGACGCATCGACGGCCTGCTACCCCTGGCCGAAGCGCGTGCCAAATACGATGCCGCCGCTGACGAAGCCCACAAACAGGACGCCACCCAGGATGCCCGGCCGCGGGTACGGGTGGCCGGGCGCGTGGTGCAGTCGCGGGTCATGGGCAACCTGATCTTCCTGAGCCTGCGCGATTGCAGCGGCGACCTGCAGGTTGCCGTCAGCAAAAAATCCGTGCCCCCGGAAGTGTTCAAACTCGCCAAGCAGGTGGACCTGTCCGACATCGTCACCGCCGCCGGCCCGCTGGGCAGCACCAAGACCGGCGAAATCACCGTCTGGTCCCAAGGCGCCCCCGGAGGTGATGCCGGCCTCACCCTCGCCTGTAAGAGCCTCGCCCCGCCCCCGGAAAAGTTTCATGGTCTGACCGACCCCGAGCAACGCTACCGCAAACGCTACGTCGATCTCTATGCCAACCCCGATGTCATGCGGACGATGCAACTGCGCATCCGCATTATCGATGAAATCCGTGATTACCTGCGGGGTCGAGGGTTCCTCGAAGTCGAAACCCCCATGCTCCAGTCGCTCCACGGCGGAGCCGCCGCCCGGCCCTTCATCACGCACCACAACGCCCTGGACATGCCGCTGTACCTGCGCATCGCCCCCGAGCTGTACCTCAAGCGTTTGCTGGTCGGCGGATTCAACAAGGTCTTCGAAATCAACCGCAACTTCCGCAACGAAGGCTTGAGTCCACGCCATAACCCCGAGTTCACCATGCTCGAAGCCTACGAGGCCTTCGGGTCGTGGGAAACCGTGGCTGACCTGGTTGAAGACCTGGTCTGCACCGTGGCGATGAAGGTGTTCGGGACGCTGGAGATTAACCACAGAGACGCGGAGGACGCAGAGAAGATCACCCGCACGATCAACCTGAAGCGTCCCTGGCGGCGGGTGAGCATGGTGGACTTGGTACGCGAAGAATTAGGCTGGAGCTTCAATAAGAAACGAGCCTCGGCACAAGACGTTCAAACCATCCTTTCGGCTATTCAGACAAGGAGTTTTCGCAAGATAGGTCTGCGGTTGAAAGAATCAAATCCCTCGCTGGCAGGGAAGTTGCTTCAGGCCGGTTCCGTTGAGGCATATCGGCGAGAAAAGGACAAAGTCTTGGCATTCATACGGGCTGAGCTAACACACCTTGAACAAGAATTCAACCGACTGCAGAACGATGGTAGACTTGAAGATAAGGCCGAACTAGAGCGGTTAGATCGGCAAATAAACACGCTAACAACCCTGATGAATGATTTTCATAGGCTTATTGATGAGAGTGGAGCTAAACGGGAAGCAGATGTGTTTCTTTACAAATTCACTCATATGTCTCCCGCTGAGCAACTGGTCGAAGTCTATGAGAAACTCATCGAACCCACGCTGATTGATCCAACGTTCGTCACCCACGTGCCCAGCGCCGTGATCCCCCTGGCCCGCGAGAACAGGGACGACCCGTTCTTCGCTGACGTTTACGAACTGGCCATCAACGGCGTCGAGATCAGCCCCGGCTACAGCGAACTGAACGACCCGGACGTGCAGGAGCGTCACCTGCGCCACCAAGTGGGCGACCGCGAGGAGCAGCAGGAGATCGACGGGGATTTCCTTGAAGCCCTCAAGGTCGGCATGCCCCCGGCCGGGGGGTTCGGGCTAGGCATTGACCGCCTGGTGATGATGCTGACCGGAGCCACGAGCATTCGCGATGTCATTTTGTTCCCCCTGATGCGACCACAAGGTTAAGGGTATTTCGATTTTTGACAGGATCAACAGGATGAAGACGGATTAACAGGATTCAATTCAGGGTTTTTATCCTGTAAATCCTGTCCATCCTGTCATCCTGTCTGAAAACGAATGTTCAAATGGCTGCTCATCTCGAAGTACCTTCGCCGCAAGCTGGCGCCGTTGTTTGCGGCGCTGGCGGTCACCGTCTGCACCATGATGGTGATCGTGGTCATGAGCGTCATGGGCGGATTTCTCGATCTGCTTCAAAGCAGCGCCCACAAGCTGACCGGCGACGTGGTGATCGACGCCAACACCTATGGCGGCTTCCCCTACTACCAGGACCTGATCGAGCGCATCGAAAAGCTGCCCTCGGTTGAAGCAGCCACCCCCACGGTGGTCAGTTACGGGCTGCTGCGCCTGTTCGACAGCACCAAGCCGGTGGAGGTGATGGGCATCCGTCCGCGCGAGATGGATCGTATCGTGGGTTTCAGCCAGACGTTGATGTGGCAGTCGTCGGACATCGACAATCTTCCGACGAACATCGACCTGGAAAAGCTGTCGCTGGACATGCGCTCGCCGCTGGCCACGGACGATCGGCCGGGCTGCGTGATCGGCATCGAAACCAACCCGGTGCAGTGGCGCGATGAAAAGGGCCAATACAATCCCGGTTGGGCGGCTGTGTTCTCCGAGGCGGTCATCAGCGTGCTGCCGGTGACCACCAAAGGTGATTTCGTCGATGCCCAGCGGTTGCGCTGCGTGGTGCTCAACGAGTTCAAGAGCGGTTTGTACGAGATTGATTCGAGCCGGGTCTATGTGCCGTTCGATGAGCTTCAGCGCAAGCTGCTGATGAGCGGCAGCACCCAGTCGGTGGATGCCGAGGGCAATCTGGTGGACAAGCCGACACCCGCCCGCGCCAGCGAGATCATGGTGAAAGCAGCCGACGGTTACAGTCCGCAACAGGTGGAGGATGACGTCGCCGGATTGATGAATGATTTTCTGGCTGAGCATCCCGAACTGACGGTTCAGCCGCGGGTGCGCACCTGGATGCAGCGGCATCACACGTTGCTTTCGGCCGTGGAAAATGAGAAGGGGCTGGTTACGTTCCTGTTCGTGATCATCAGCGTGGTGGCGGTGGTCATGGTGGCCACCACGTTCTACACCATCGTGCTGGAAAAGACCCGCGACATCGGCGTGCTGCGAGCCATCGGGGCGTCCAGCTACGGCGTATCGAAACTGTTCCTGGGCTACGGCCTGGGCGTCGGAACGCTCGGGTCACTGGTCGGCCTGATTCTGGCGGCCATCATCGTCACCCACCTGAACAACATCCAGGACACCCTGGCCACACGCATGTTCAGCTTCATCGCATTCGTGTTGGTCATCGTCATCAGCAGCATCATCGTGACCATCGCCACCGCGATGCTCTGCCGCCGCCGCGACAATCGGCTGGAACTGACCGTGCTGGCCGCAGCCGCCACACTGGTGCTGCTGTCGCTGACCTGCTACTACCTGTTCCCGCACGTCACCCTTCCGGGGATCGCCTCCCTGGACGGGCAGTTCGGCTGGCGCATGTGGGACCCGCGGGTGTATTTCTTCGAACGCATCCCCGATCGGCTGGACATCTTCGGCTCCGCGTGGGTGGTGCTCGGCGCCATCGTCTCCAGCGTGGTAGGCGCCCTGATCCCCGCCATCCTGGCCGCGAGGATGAACCCGGTAGAAGCGCTGAGGTATGAGTGAAAACTCGAAACTCGAAATTCGAAACTCGAAATAAACCTCAAACTCGAAATACGGACCGTATGCCCGATCACAACGCTCAATCCGAGGCAGAAAAGCCCTATGATCTGGATGAGCGGACGGCTCGGTTTGGAGAGGCGATTGTGCGGTTCTGTAAGGTGCTGCCGCGGGACACGGTGAATCTACGGCTGATCGACCAGTTGACGCGATCGGCCACGAGCGTCGGCGCCAATTATCTGGAAGCGGAGGATGCGATTTCGCGCAAGGATTTCGGCCATCGTATCGCCTTGTGTCGCAAGGAAGCCAAAGAATCCAAGCACTGGCTGCGCATGATCGCCGCCGCCGAACCCGCCCAGCGCGACGAAGCTCGCCAACTGTGGCAGGAAGCCAAAGAACTGAACCTGATCTTCGGCGCCATCCTGAAAAAGGAAAGGACGTAACAATTCCGACTGCGAGTTTGTGGTTTTGAGTTTATTTCGAGTTTCGAGTTTCGGATTTCGAGTTTACACCATGCCCCGTGACCTTCTCCAAGCAACTTCTCTGAAGCGCTCTTTCCACGAAGGCGGCCGCGAGCTGCACGTTCTGCGGGGGATTGACATCAACGTCCAGCGCGGACAGATGGTCGCCATCCTCGGCGCCTCCGGCTCGGGCAAGAGCACGCTGCTGCACCTGCTGGGCGGATTCGAACGCCCCACCGCCTGCTCGGTCATTTTTGACGGGCGCAACATTTACGACCTTCCGGGGGGCAAGCTCGATCACTATCGCAACCAGCACGTGGGTTTCGTCTTTCAGTTCTATCACCTGCTGCCGGAGCTGACCGCCCTGGAGAACGTGATGATCGCCGCCATGATCCGTCGCGGGCCGCTTTCGTGGCTGGCTGGACAGGGTGCAACCAGACAGCGGGCGCTGGCGTTGCTGGAGCGCGTGGGGCTCAGGGAGCGCACCCGACATCGCCCCGCCAAACTTTCCGGCGGCGAGCGTCAGCGCGTGGCCATCGCCCGCGCCCTGATGAACCAGCCGGACGTGCTGCTGGCCGATGAACCGACCGGCAACCTCGACCGCAACACCGGCGCCAACATCCTGCAACTGCTGACCGAACTGCACGATGAGGGCCAGACCATGGTGATCGTGACCCACGACGAGCACGTGGCCGCCCGCGCCGAGTCGCGCGGCAGCGTGCGGCGGCTGGTTGACGGGCAGTTGGATGGCCTATAAATAGGTCATGCTCAATACAAGGCGTTGGTTTGGCAATGTGCTGCTCGTTTCCGCGCTGCTGGGAGTATTGGTGGGTCTGGTTTGCGTCGGGTTCACACTGGCCTGGCACGGACTGGATCATGTCGTCTGGCACAGTCTGACATCGCCGCTGCATCGCATCTGGTTCAGCATGCTGGTTGGCATGATGGTCGGAGTCATCCTGACGATGCTGCACAATCCGGGAAGCATGGCGACGATCGTGCGCCACTTTCACAAGGCGGGTTGTCTACCATTGAAAGACAATGCGCCGATTCTGCCCGTGTCGTTGCTGGGCCTGGTCGCGGGTCAAAGTGCGGGTCCTGAAGGCGCGTTGACGCAGGCGGGTGGTTCACTCGGTGGATGGCTGGCGCGTTACCTGAAGCAGCCACGACTGGCGCGGTTGCTGACGCTGGCGGGTATGGGAGCAGGTTTCGGTGCGTTCCTTGGGGCGCCGGTGGGCGGCGCGATACTCTGGCTGGAGATGCTGCACACACGCGGGCTGGAATATTATGAAGCGATCATTCCCACCGTCATCTGCAGCAGTATGGCCTACCTGGTGATGGTGGTGACCATCGGTCACGGCATCGTACAGCCCTGGCACGTGGCGATGCGCATGCCGATGGCATGGTGGGTTCCGCTGGCTGCAGCGGGTATCGGCGCCGTCTGCGCGGTAGCGGCCTGGGGATACGCGGCGATCTTCCGCGGCGTCGGGCAGTTGGCACAACGCTTATCCGGGCAGTTGGTTGTGCAGACGACCGTCGCGGGTCTGATCATCGGACTGCTGGGCTACCTGTTTCCCCTGACCTATTTTTACGGCGGGGCACAGATCGCCTCGCTGATGCACGGGCAGGCGCCTGGGATTGCACTGATTGGCCTGCTGCTGGCCAAAATGCTCGCTGCTTCCGTGACAATACGCGGGCACTGGCAGGGAGGGTTGATCATTCCCCACTTTTTCATGGGCGCGGTCGTTGGCCAATTGCTTGCACCCTGTTTGCCTCAAGCCGATCCGATACTGGTGACGATCTGCTGCATGGCGGGGTTCAATGCAGCAGCGACTCAGACGCCATTGGCCTCCTCATTGATCGTACTGGCATTGACCGGTTACGGCGCACCGGTGCCGGTTTTTCTCGCCAGCGTCTCCGGTTTTCTGATGGGACAGGGCATTGTGGTGATCGAAAACAAGCAATCCCGTACGGAACCCCATAATTTTCATCTTGCGGAGATGGACAGCCAACTCTTGCCGTGACCCACAAAGAATGCGTGGGACGGTATCGTGACGGGCAACGAGGCCTCCATACGGACTGTTGGCATCCGTTAGCAGTTGACCGGCGTTTGACCACTCATTATGTTGTTTCCTTCAATTGAACCGCACGGAGGTCGTCGGCCCTGCTAACGCGCGGCGTTGGCAGGGTGTCTGGAGGGACGTGCGTGGAGCGAAGCGGACTACCGCTTTGTGACGCGTAAGTCCGTTTCAGTTTACGAAAGGCCTCACTCATGCGGATCCTTCTGACCACCACCAGCTATCAGGACACCCCCGGCCCCCACCACGATTTCCTCGCGGCCAGCGGCTTCGAGGTCGTTCGCGCCCGCGGTCCGTTACCTGAAAATGAGATGTTGCGACTGATCGAATCTTCCGGGGGCTTCGACGGCCTGCTCAATGGTGACGACGCCATCACCGCCAAAGTGATCGATGCCGCGCTGGCCGCCCCCCGGAAGTTAAAAGTCATCGCCAAGTATGGCATCGGGCTCGATTCGATCGACGTCAAATATGCCACCAGCAAAAAGCTGCCCGTGCTGTTTACGCCCGGCGTCAATCACACCACGGTGGCGGAGCACGCCTTCGGATTGATGATCGCGATGGTCAAGCACTTCTGGCCTCACCTGCGCTCGACCAAGGAAGGCGGCTGGAAACGCATCACCGGCAACGAGCTGGCGGGCAAGACCATTGCCGTGCTGGGCATGGGCAGGATCGGCAAGGAAGTGGTTAAGCGAGCCGTCGCCTTCGACATGAAGCCGATCGGCTACGACGTCTTCTGGGATGACGACTTCGCCCGACAATACAACGTGCAGCGCTACGAGAACGTGCCGGACATCCTCAAGGCGGCGGATATTGTCTCGTTGCACATGCCGCTGAATGACCAGACGCGCAAGCTGATCAACCGCGATTCGATCGCCCTGATGAAGAATTCCACCCTGATCGTCAACACCGCCCGCGGCGGCCTGATCGACGAAGCCGACCTGGCGGAGGCCTGCAAGAGCGGCAAACTGCTTGGCTACGCCGCCGACGTGCTGGACCACGAGCCGCCGGCCCCGGACCACCTCTTCCGAGGGATCGACAACATCATCATCACCCCCCACGTCGGCAGCCGCACCCGCGAATCCGTCGAACGCCAGGCCATGCGCGCCACGAAAAACCTTGTCAATTACCTCAAGGGTGACAAAGATTACGTTCAGGCGAATCAATTTTAGTGAACATCGGAGGAACCGCAGATTTCGCAGATGACGCAGATTTCTCAAACAAGATAACGCGGATGAACGCAGATGAAACGCTGATGAACGCGGATAAAACTCAAAGTCTTGTTCTTTATCCGCGTTCATCTGCGTTCATCCGCGGTTTCATGCCTTCTTAATCTGCGTCATCTGCGAAATCTGCGGTTCCTTCCCAATCCTTTTTGGAGTTTGACTCATGCCTTCCGCCACCAGTGACATCGGACTGATCGGCCTGGCCGTGATGGGCCAGAACCTCGTGTTGAACATGGCTGACCACGGCTTCACGGTCAGCGTTTACAACCGCACCACGCAGAAGATGACCGACTTCGTCGCCCAGTGCCGGGCGTCGGAGCCCTCGGCCGCGCGCGTGGTGGGCTTTGCCGAGTTGAGCGACCTGGTCGCTTCGCTCAAGTCGCCGCGCAAGATCGTCATCATGGTGCAGTCCAAGGCGGTGCTGCCTTCGGATCGTGACGGCGTCGATGCCGTGATCGATCAACTACTGCCGCTGCTGGATAAAGGCGACATCATCATCGACGGCGGCAACAGCAACTGGAACGCCACCATTCGCCGCGACAAACAGATGCGCGAAAAAGGCATCCGCTTCATCGGCTCGGGTGTCTCCGGCGGCGAAGTGGGCGCACGCTTCGGACCCTCGCTCATGCCCGGCGGTCCCGAGGAAGCCTGGACGCACATCAAGCCCATCTGGGAAGCCATGGCTGCCAAGGTCAATCCCAAGACCGGCAAGGCCATCGAAGATTACGCGCCCGGCAAGCCCGTAACTGAAGGCGAAACCTGCACCGCCCTGATCGGTCCTGACGGGGCCGGCCACTACGTCAAGATGGTGCACAACGGCATCGAATACATCGACATGCAGTTGATCTGCGAAGCCTATCAGCTCATGAAAACACTGCTGGGCATGTCGGCCGGCCAAATGAGCGAGGTCTTCGGCACGTGGAACAAGGGCGAACTCGACAGCTACCTGATCGAGATCACCACCGACATCCTTCAACAGGCTGATCCTAAATCCAAGCGCGGATTCCTGGTCGATAAAGTCCTGGATACCGCCGGTCAGAAGGGCACCGGCAAGTGGACCAGCGGCAGCGCCCTGGACCTGGGCATCCCAGCCAACAGCATCGCCGAAGCGGTCTTCGCCCGTTGCCTCAGCGCTTTGAAGGATCAGCGCGTGGCGGCATCGAAGAAACTGCGCGGCCCATCCAAGGGCAAGAAAATCTCCGGCAAGGCCAAGCTCATCGAAGCGATCCGCGATGCCCTCTACTGCTCCAAGATCTGCGCCTACGCCCAGGGCTTCCAGCTCATGGCTGAGGCTCAGAAGGAATACAACTGGAAACTGGACTTCGGTCGCATCGCCATGATCTGGCGCGGCGGCTGCATCATCCGCGCCCGCTTCCTGCAGAAGATCACCCAGGCCTTCCGCAAAGACCCCAAGCTGGTCAACCTCATGCTCGACCCCTACTTCAAGAAGGCCCTGCACGACGGTCAGGCCAACTGGCGCAAGGTCGTCGCTCTTGCTGCCGAGCGCGGCGTGCCCGCCCCTGCATTTATGTCCGCCCTGGCCTACTTCGACGGCTACCGCTCCGCGGTCCTGCCCGCCAACCTGCTGCAGGCTCAGCGCGACTACTTCGGCGCCCACACCTTCGAGCGCACCGACACCCCCCGCGGCAAGTTCTTCCACGTGGACTGGCCGCAGAAGGATCGCCCGATCCTCGAAGCCTGACCGTAAACTGCCGCAAAATTTCGCTCAATCTCCAAAGCCCACACCGATTCACTGTGGGCTTTTTCTTTGGTGAACCATCCCCATCGTCCTTTCGTAACAATCCCGGGGGCCAGTCATGCGCGATCGACTACTGGGTTTGCTGTTGTCCGTGCTGCTGAGCAGTTTCAGCTTCGGCGATGCTACCGACGGCCTCGACGGCGCGACGGCCGACTCGCCCGATGCTCCCATAGCCTCGCTCGATACCGACGCCAGCGACACCGTGATGGATGACGACGGCGTCTTGGTCAAACGCCTGCGCCCCGTCACGTTGGCGGACCTGAATCGCTACCCGGCCCCGGTGCAGGAGCCGGCCTTTGACCGGCGGCCGACGATCTGGACGCTGTATCATCGCGACATGACGCCGCTGCTGGTGGCGGGCGTCTGGCCCCTGTATCCCGACGTAGCGCGGCTGGTGATCAGCAGCGACAGCCCGCAGAAACCGACTTCTCATGACATGGCTGCCATGCTGCGGGTGGCCTTGAGCCATTGTCATCAGCAGGGCTACCTCAAACTGCACCTGCACGCGCCCAGCGAACTGTCGCCCGACCAGCGCAGGGTCGAGGCCTTCGGTTTCGAACACAGCCGCAACATCCAGCGCCACGGCACCACCATAGCCACCTACTATCGCAACCTCTATCATTCGCCCTTAACTTCCGCTGATGTGCTCTCTTGACAGCACCGCCCGGACGAATCGATAATACGCCTCCAATCCAAACCCCTTTCGGAGGCACATTCATGCGAACACTTTCGGCCGTCACTGTCCTGCTTATCGCTGCGCCCGCGTTCGCCGCGGACATTATCATCAGCGAGATCATGTACAACCCCGCCAGCCGCGAGGCCAAGCCCGGCGGCGATCAGGCCATCTCGTGCAGAACGGAATGGGTAGAGATTTACAATGTTTCCCAGGCTGAGGTGGACTTGTCCGGCTGGGCGCTGGCTGACGAGGATGGCTCCACCGGCCCCATCGCGGAGAGCACCATTATCGCGCCCGGTGTCGCGGTCGTGTTGATCCCGCAGGAATGCGGCATCGACAACTTCCGCGCCGCATGGGGCGAAGGCTTCCAGGTCATCCCCGTCAGCGGCTGGGGCGACGGTGGGTTGCGAAACCTGTCCAACAGCCCTCATGAGAACAATGAAATCCTGCGCCTGGTGGACAAGGACGGCACGGACATCGACACCGTCAACTACGACGACGAAGGCGACTGGCCCAAGGATGTACCCGACGGCCCCAGCATCTATCTCAAGCCTGACGCCCTCAACCACGAAGCCAACGACAGCGGCGGCAACTGGGCCCGCTCGGCGGTGGACAGCGACGGCGGCAAGGCCAACGTCAAGACCGACATCTTCGACGGCGATGACGTCGGCTCGCCCGGCGCGGTGAACAAAGCTTCCGAGTGATCAACCCAACTGAAGCTGCTGGATGACGCGCTTGGCCAGCGCCGCCACCGAGGCGTCGGCGTCAATGGTGATCGCATCGGCTTCCTGCGTCTGCGGCGGCTGCAGCGTCGCCAGTTGACTGTCCAGCAGTGTTGGGCTGAAAAAGTGCGAACGCCGGCGAGCCAGCCGGCCGGCCAGCATCTGGCGATGCACGCGCAGAAAAACAAATCGCACGTCATCACCAGCCGCCCGCAGCGTGTCGCGATAACTCTGCTTCAGCGCGGAGCAGGCCACGATCACCTGATCCTGGGAGCGCATGCGATTGACCAGCGTCTCCAGCCACGGCCGACGGTCTTCGTCGTCCAGCGGCACGCCCCGTCGCATCTTGTCCATGTTGGCCGGCGGGTGCAGGTCATCGCCCTCGATCAGCGGCCAGTTGAGTTGCCGGGCCAAGGCGCGCCCCACCGCGCTCTTGCCGCTGCCGCTGACGCCCATGAGCACAATCTTCATCACGCAATTCTAACCGCTGTGGCCTACAATCACCGCATGAGAAAATTAATTCTCCTGCTCGCGCTGATTTATCCCGCTGTCAACGCTCATGCCTGGCACGATGAAGGCCACCTTTACAGCGCCCTGGCGGCCGTGCGGGCCCTGCCGGACGACGTGCCGCAGTTCTTCCGTGATGGCCGGAAAACCGTCGCCCACTGCTCGATCGACCCGGACACCTGGCGCCACGACAACGCGCCCCAGATCGGCAACGCCACCTCCAGCGATCATTACCTCGACTGGGAAATGGTGGCCGACCTGGAACTGCCAGCCACGCGCAGCGACTACGTGAAGCTTTGCCTGGAGCATGATATCGATCCCCAGAATGCCGGCTACCTGCCCTATGCCATCGTGGAAGGCGAGCAGCGTCTGGCCCTGGCGTTCGCTGAGCATCGCCGTTGGCCGGACAACCCGCATATCCAGATCAAGTGCCTGGTGTACGCAGGCATCCTGTCGCACCTGACAGCCGATCTTCAGATGCCGCTGCACACCACGATCGATTTCGACGGCCGCACCACGCGCTACGACGACGGCTCATTCAGCCGCTCGCCACGCACCGGCATCCACGCCCGGATCGACGCCCTGCCCACCAAGCTGCCTTACGCGCAGCTATTCACCGAGCCCCTGCTGATTTCGCCCATCGAAGGCGATCTGATGCAGGCAGTGCTTGGAGCGTTTGCTGCCAGTCACAGCCTGGTCGATCGCTGCTACGAACTGGAAGCCGACCTGCCCCAGACGCCCGATCTGAATCTGACTGATCCGCAGGTGATCGCTTTCACCATCGAGCGCACCCGCGCCGCAGCAAGCTTCACCGCCGCCATCTTCCTGCGGGCCTGGACCGACTCGGCCGCCATGACCCCCGCCGACTGGCTGGACCGCGCGACATTGGACGAACACCTCGACGAAACACAGGTTCCGCCGCAATAAACATGGCAGATGGTAAATGGCAAATGGCAGATGTGAGAAAATGAAGATTGCCTTGCCGCTTTCCATCCATTTGCCATCTGCCATTTGCCATTTGCCATGCCCCCATCTGCCATACAATCTCCCCCATGCCCTCGGTGATCGCGGACAATCTGAGCAAAGTCTTTCGCGTGGCGGACAAACAACCCGGACTTCTGGGGACACTGCGCCATTTTTCTCATCGCAAATACCGTGACGTCGAGGCGGTCAAAGGCGTCAGCTTCAGCATCGAGCCGGGCGAGATCGTCGGGTTCCTCGGCCCCAACGGCGCGGGAAAGACCACAACGCTCAAGATGCTCACGGGGCTGATTCATCCCACTGCCGGGGCGGCCCAGGTGCTGGGTTTCAAGCCGTTCGATCGCAAGGCGGAACTGCTGCGACAAATCACGCTGGTGATGGGCCAGAAGCAGCAGCTCATCTGGGATCTGCCCACGCTGGACTCGCTGCGGATCAACGCCGCGGTGTACGACCTGCCGCGGACCGAGGCGGACAATCGCGTGGCGGAGCTGGCGGACATGCTGGGTCTCAGCGACGAGATGACCCGCCCGGTGCGCAAGCTGTCGCTGGGAGAGCGCATGAAGTGCGAACTGGTGGCGGCGTTGCTGCATCGGCCCAAGGTGCTGTTTCTCGATGAGCCGACGCTGGGTCTGGACGTCAACGCTCAGAACGCGGTGCGCCAGTTCCTGCGCCAATACAACCAACAGCATGGGGCTGCCATTCTGCTGACCAGCCACTACATGGCTGACATCACCGCGTTGTGCGAGCGGGTGATCGTGATCCACCACGGGTCGCTGAAATACGACGGCGAACTGCGCGGCATCGTCGAACGCTTCGCGCCGCTGCGCGAGGTCACCTTCGAACTGAAGCAGGACCCCGCCGGCCAGGACTTCCAGCGCTTCGGACAGATCGAAAGCACCGACGGGCGCATCGTAAAGCTGCTGGTCGAGCGATCGCGGCTGACGGGCACGGTCAATCGCCTGCTGCACGAGTTGGACGTGCTGGACCTGACGGTGAGCGACCCGCCGATCGAGCAGGTGATCGGGCGACTGTTTGAAGGGGCGGAGGAATGAAAGGGATCAAGGCACCGAGGCACCAAGGCACCAAGGGGCTGGATATCGTTGCCCACAATGAAACCCTTGGTCCCTCGGTGCCTTGGTCCCTTGGTGCCTTCCTCTCCAAATCCCGCGCCTTCCTGGTCACCTATTACGCCATGATGGTCGAATACCGAGCGGAGATTGTGCTGTGGGCGATCGCCACCTGCCTGCCGCTGATCATGATGGGCGTGTGGGCGGAGGCCGGGGCCAGTGGGCATTTTTCCGTCAATCGCGTGCAGGTGGTGCGCTATTTCATCGCGGTGTTTTTCGTGCGCCAGTTCACGGTGGTGTGGGTGATTCACGACTTCGAGTGGCACGTGGTCAGCGGGCGTTTGTCACCGTTTTTATTGCAGCCGATCGATCCGGCGTGGCGGTTTTACTTCGCCCATCTGGGCGAGCAACTGGCCCGCATCCCGGCGGCTGCGGTGCTGTTCGTGCTGTGCTTTTTCCTCTATCCCGAAGCATTGTGGGGCGACGCTCAGCAGTCGGGCTGGTGGAAGCCGGGCGTGGTGAACGTGCTGCTGATGCTGGCTGCCCTGCACCTGTCGTTCATTCTGCGTTTCTGGATGGATTACGCGATGTCGGTGGGCGCGTTCTGGTTCGAGCGCATCAGCGCGGCCCACGGCCTGATCTATCTGCCGTACCTGTTCCTGTCGGGCATGGTTTTTCCCTTGCAAGTCCTTCCGGACGTACTGCCGGGTTGGGTTTATCGCCTGGTCATGTGGACGCCGTTTCCGTACATGATGTGGTTTCCCGCGGAGCTGGTGTCCGGCCAGAGCCTGTCGGCCGGCCAGATCGCCTGGGGTTTCGCCATGCTCGGCGGCTGGTGCGTGGCGATGTACGGCCTGAGCCGATGGGCCTGGCGCGTGGGATTGAAACATTACTCGGCGATGGGAGCGTGAGGGAATTGTAGATTTTAGATTATAGATTTGCGATTGTTTGTTGAGACGCCGAGCCCTGAGGCTTGGCGAAGGGCCGGATTCGACCACCATGAAACGTTACCTGCACACCTTGCGCATCTTCTGGTCCGCATCCGTCGGCGCGGAGATGGAATATCGCGTCAACTTCCTGATCTCGCTGTTCAATAGCGCGGTGACGCTGGCGGGCGGGGTGTTTCTGCTGCTGGTTTTCTACGGCAGCGGGTACGAGATGGGCGGCTGGTCGTGGCCGGCGGCGCTGGCGGTCATCGGCGTGTACACGCTGCTGGATGGCTTTCAACAGATGCTGCTGGCGCCCAATCGCACGCGCATCACGCAGATGGTGCGCGACGGCACGCTGGACTTCGTGCTGCTCAAACCCATCGACGCCCAATTCTGGCTTTCGCTGCGACAGCTATCGTTGTGGGGCGGACCGAACCTGATCCTGGGCGCGGGCATGGTGCTTTATGCCGGGGCATCCATGCCAGCCGGTCTGACGCTGGGCAACATCGCGCCGGCCGCGGCGGGCATCGTCCTGGGCATGGCCATCCTCTACGGCCTGGGCTACATCCTCAGTTCACTGACCATCTGGTTCGTAAAGATGGAGAACATCACCTTCATGATGGCGGCCCTGCTGGAAGCGGGACGTTATCCGATCCCCGCATATTCACCGCTTTACCGCGTGTTTTTCACCTTCGTGCTGCCGGTGGCGTTCATGACCACGGTCCCGGCCCGAATGCTCGGCGGCGGCACTTCCGGTGGTGGCACTTCCGGGGGCGGGGGCGGCTGGCTGCTGGGTTCGTTGGCGGTGGCGGCTGGTCTGCTGCTGGTCAGCCGGCTGTTCTGGCTATGGGCCTTGCGCCATTACACCAGTGCCTCAAGCTGATGGTACAATGCCAAGCTCCACGACCTAAGCCCGTCGATGCGAGTCCACGAGCTTCGACCGGTTAGCCCCGGAGCACACTCATGCCCGACAAGGCCCCATGGATCACCTATCGCCCGCAACTGAAAGTGCTCGATTGCACCGTGCGCGACGGCGGTCTGATGAACAATCACCGCTTCAGCGACGACTTCGTGCGAGCCTGTTACCAGACTTGCATCGAGGCGGGCATGGACTACATGGAGATCGGCTACAAGAACTCGCCCAAACAGTTCCCGCGCGAGCAGTTCGGCGACTGGAAGTTCTCCGACGAGGATGACATCCGCCGCATTGTGGGCGATCACGATCCGGTCAAGACCGGCCTGAAGCTGGCGGTCATGGCCGATGCCGGCAAGAGCGACTGGACGCAACAGATCATCCCCAAAGCTGACAGCGTGCTGAGCATGATCCGCGTCGCCTGCTACGTACAGCAGATCCCCGAAGCGGTGGACATGCTGCACCACGCTCACGAGATGGGCTACGAAACGTCCGTCAACATCATGGCCATCTCCATCGCCCAGGAGGTCGAGATCGACCAGGCACTGGAAGTGCTCGCTCAGACCCCGGCCCAGGTGGTGGTCATCGTGGATAGTTTCGGCGCGCTCTACCGCGAACAGATCGACAATCTCTACCGCAAATACGCCAAGGCCATCGAAGGCACGGGCAAGGAGATCGGCATCCACGCCCACAACAATCTCCAGCTTGCCTTCGCCAACACCATCGAAGCGATCATCCTCGGCTGCAACCGGGCTGACTGCACGATGGACGGCCTCGGCCGCGGCGCGGGCAACTGCCCCACCGAACTGCTGCTCGGTTTCTTGCGCAATCCCAAGTTCAAACTGCGCCCAGTCATCAACCTGCTGCAGGAATACGTGCATCCGCTGCACAAAGACGTCGATTGGGGGCCCAACGTGGCCTACAACCTGACCGGCAAATACAACCGCCATCCCCGGGCGGCCATGCAGTGGCGCGACGGCAAACAGAAGGATGATTTTCTCTCCTTCTACGACCAGATCATCAGCGACGTCTGATTAACCAGACCACCCACCCGCCGCCGTGGCTGGGCAGGGGGGATACTTTTTTTCAATTGGCAAAGATAGACGGATATTGACATGAGCCAGAAAGCACCCAAACCCTTCCGCGGCATGATGCCCATTCTGCCCACCACCATCACCAAGGACGGCCGCATCGATGAAGCCAGTCAGCGCCGCCTCGTGCAGTACGCCATCAAATGCGGCGCGGCTGCCATCGGGCACTTCGGTTTCGCCTCCGAGTTCTTCAAGCTCAATGAAGCGAATCGCAAACTGGTCACTCAAGTGGTGGTCGATGAAGCCAAGGGTAAAGTGCCGGTGTTCATCGGCGTCGCCGCCCCCGCCACGCACATGGCCGTCGAATACGCCAAACAGGCCAAAGACCTGGGCGCCGACCTGCTGATGGCTGCCATCCCCTACATCGCCGTGCCCGATGAAAAAGGCACGTGGGAGTATTACCAGCGCATCAGCGACGCGGTCGATCTGCCCATCATCGTGCAGGACACGCCGCTGAGCACCAACATCCTCAAGCCGGACGTCGTCGGGAACATGTTCAACCAGATCGAGCACATCGACTACATCAAGGCCGAGGGCTCCGACTTCCTGCTCAAGAGCGCCAAGTTGATCGAACTGAGCGGCGGCAAGCTGCCCGTGATCGGTGGAGCCGGCGGCAAACACATGATCCACATGCTGCGAGTGGGGGTGACCAGTTTCATGACCGGCACCGAGGCCCTGGACGTCCACGCCGCCGTGGTCAAGGCTTACCTCGACGGCGACGAAGATAAGGCGGCCGAAATCTATTACCAGGTGCTGCTGCCCTACTTCACTTTCTACGATGCCTACCCCGAGCAATTGCTCAAGCAGATGCTCTACGACCGCGGCATCATCGACTGCCCCGACATCATCCACCCGCGGCAATACAAGCCCATGAGCGACGTGGAACTGAAAGAATTCCAGTGGGTCCTGAAACGAATCGGCTTCGACAAAAAATGGCCGAATATACCATGATCTGCCCTTTTGCAGGACGCTTGCGACGGTCCGATTCTGATATGCTTTGTCGCCTATGAGCGAACGCATCCTCAGCGTCGAAAAACACAACCAAATCGTCGCGGCCGCCTACCGCCAGCGCGGCTTCACCGCCGATGAATCGCAACAGGCTGCCCGCTTCTGCCAGCTCGCCGCCTGGCACGGCATCAAAACCCATAACGCACTCAAGGCCCTGCACCTCGACGACCACTTCGGCAGCGTCCCCCGAAAGAAGGGATGTGTCCCCGGCGCGGTCGTGGAGAAATTGCCGTCCAAGTTCGCTGCCGCCCAGAAGTGGAACGCCAATCGCAAGCTCGGCCCCGCTGTCGCTTTCGACGCTATGGCCGCCTGTGAAAAGTTGGCCGATCAGTACGGCGTCGGCATCGTCAGCGTCGATAACGCCTTCCACTATCTCTGGGGCGGCGGTTACGTGCTCGAATCCGCCAAACGCGGCTACATCGCCTACACCTGCTGCACCGCCGCCCTGGCTGAAGTCGTGCCCTTCGGCGGCAAATTCCCCACGCTCGGCACCAACCCACACTCCTGGGCTTTCCCCACCACTGATGCCGTCGGCTTCCCCATCGTCATCGACTGGGCCACCAGCACCGTGGCCATGGGCCGCGTCCAGCAACTGAAACGTGAAGGTAAATCACTTCCGCCCGGCAGCGCCGTGGACAAGGATGGCAAGGAAACTACCGACCCCCATCAGGTCGCCGCCCTGATCACCTTCGGCGCTCACAAGGGTTACGGCTTGTCGCTGATCAACGAACTGCTCGCCGCCTTCATCGGCGGCTCACTGCCCACCCTGCGTTCGCGACCAGATGCCGCGGTGGAGGCCGGTTCACCGGCCGTCTCCGAAAAAACCACCCCCAACTTCTTCTTCCAGGTCATCCACCCCGAGGCCCTCGACTGCGGCGACTTCGCGCTCCAGCGCAACCAGGCCGCCAACGTCAAGGCTGTCCTCGACGACGTGCTCGGCCACGGCAATAGAGATACTGGCCGATGCATCCTCCCCGGCGAACTGGAGCACAAGGCCGCCTTGCGCAGCCAGCAGGCCGGCGGCCTGATCTTCACCGATGCCGAACTGGCCGAGTTGAAGCAGGTGGCCGACTCAGCAGGCGTTTCGCTGGACCCGGCCGCACTTCCTACCATTTAGTCAACCCCCAGCCGACACAAGGAGCCCCGCCATGCCCGGTCAAATCTCCGCTCAAAAACTGCAACGTTTGTGCATGGCTTTTTTTATCATATTCACTTTTGCATCCACCGCCTGTGCCCAGACGACCCCGGCAAGCATCGATAATCCTCTGGTCAACCTGCACCCGGACCATCCCCGCGTCCTGGCCACCGCGCAGGACTTCCAGCGCATCGCCGACCTCGTGCAGACCCATGATCTGGCCCGCACCTGGTACGAGCGCATGCTCAGCAGCGTCGATGACATCCTGCAGGCGCCCGCACCGCAGTTCCAGCCCGACGGCCGCCAGTTGTTCACCGCACGCGCGCTGATCGGTCGGGCCCTGACACTGGGCATGTTGCAGCACATCCAGCCCGACCCGCGCTACTTTCAGCGCATCGAAACCGACATCGAGGCTGTCATCCAATTCCCCCATTGGAACCCCGGCGTTTTTCTGGACACCGGCGAAATGACCTTCGCCGTCGCACTGGCTTATGACTGGTTCTACGACCAATGGTCCGACCAGCAGCGCACCGCCATCCGCGATGCGCTGATCAACAAAGGCCTGGAGGCCGGCGCCCTGGTCTATCGCCAGAACGTCTGGTGGTCGTACAACGGCAACAACTGGAACCAGGTCTGCAACGGCGGACTGATCAGCGGCGCCATCGCCATCGCCGATGAAGACCCGCGCCTGGCCACCGACATCATTCAGCGGGCAGTCGCCAGTCTGCCCAACGCCATGGCCCGCTACCAACCCGACGGCGGATACGTCGAAGGACCGATCTACTGGAGCTACGGCACACGTTACAACGTCATCGCCCTGTGCACCCTGCAACGCGCCCTGGGCACCGACTTCGGCCTCTCCCAGGCCCCGGGCTTCGATCAGACCAGCTTCTATCCCATTTACATCAACGGACCCAGCGGACTGGCTTACAACTATGCCGACACCGACAGCGCCACGCCCGCGGTGCAACCGGCCGTGTACTACATCACTTCGCAGTTCGATCAGAAACTGCCGGCACAGTACATGGCGTCGCGCCATCGCGGAGGCGCTTTCGAGCTGCTCTGGATGGACCCCGCCACCTTGACCCCGCCCGTGGACGAGTCTTCATTGCCGCTGGACAAGCTGTTTGAAAGCTGCGGCGTCTTCACCATGCGCAGCGCATGGAAAGATGACCAGGCGCTGTTCCTGGCCGGCAAGGGCGGACACAACGGCGACAGCCACAGCCACCTGGATCTCGGTTCGTTCGTGCTCGAAGCCCTCGGCGTGCGCTGGTTTACCGATCAGAACTCCGACAACTACGGCCTGCCCGGCTACTGGGAAGTCGAACACGGCGGGCGGCGCTGGCTCTACTATCGCCTGCGGGCTGAGGGCCACAACACGCTGGTCATCGGCGATCACAGCAAGGAAGACCAGATCGCTGACGCCCTGGCTCATGTCACATTGGATGCCCAGCCAGATCAAGCCGTCGCCCGCATCGACCTGAGTGATGCTTACGAGCACGCCGAATCGGTGCAACGTCAGTTGACACTGCATCGGCCGAGTGATGCCGGCGCTTATGTGGAAGTCACGGACCAGATCGCGACCGCATCTCCGCAGCCGGTGTGGTGGTTCGCGCACACCCATGCCGCCATCGAGATCAGCGACGACGGCCGCAGCGCCGTGCTCAAGCAGCAGGGCAAGCGTCTGCGCGCGGAACTGATTGAGCCGGCAGACGCCCGATTTTCGATCATGCCCGCATCACCGTTGCCCGACTCACCCCATCCCGAAGGGATGAAGCCCAACGTCGGCGCGGTCAATCCGGATGATCCGGCAGAAGCGATCGATGACACGCGCACGATGTCCAAGCTGACCATCGCCCTGGAGAACGTGCAGAAGACCACCATCGCGCTGCGCTTCACACCGGTGACCGATTGACAGGCCCGCAACGTTTGTGGATGCTACGTTCACCACATCCATGGAGCATCACTCATGCTGAAAAACACGGCATATTTCGTTGGTCTGCTGACACTGGCGTGCGTTTGCGTCACCGCGACTGCGTTGGGGCAGACACCCGACAACGTGCTGGCCGGCCTGCGCCGCGAGCATCCGCGCCTGCTGGCGCATCAGGAAGATTTCGACCGCATCCGCGAGCTTGCCCGGAGCGATCCGCTGGTGCAGAAGTGGATCGCCGCCATGAAGAAGCAGGCGGAGAAGATGCTCGAAGATCCGGTGACCACCTACAGCAAGCCCGACGGCAAGCGGTTGCTCAGTGAAAGTCGTGCCGTCGAGGCGCGGGCGTTGACGCTGGGCATGATGCACCGGATCGACCCGGACGAAAAGTATCTCACGCGCATCTGGGCCGACATGGAGGCCGCGGCCGCGTTTCCCGACTGGAACCCATCCCACTTCCTGGATGTGGGCGAGATGACTTTCGCCTTCGCCATCGCCTACGACTGGCTGTACGACGAGTGGACCGACGAGCAACGCCGCGTCATGCGCGAAGCCATCATCAGGCACGGCTTGGAGCCGGGACTCGCGTGTTACAAAACCGGCTTATGGTGGGTCAGCAGCACCAGCAACTGGAACCAGGTCTGCAACGGCGGCATGATCAACGGGGCTTTGGCCATCGCCGATGAAAATCCGGATCTGGCTGCCGAGATCATCCGCCACGCCATCGCCAGTCTGCCCATCGCCATGGCCAACTACGCGCCTGATGGCGGATACGAGGAAGGGCCCGGCTACTGGGGCTACGGTACGCGCTTCAATGTCTATGCCCTTGCGGCGCTCGACTTGGCCCTGGGCCACGACTTCGAGCTGTCCCAGTCGCCCGGCTACGACCAGACCGCGGGTTTTCCCATTCAGTTGACCGGCCCGACCCACAGGAGTTTCAACTTCGCCGACGCCGGCGAAGGCAGCGCCATCAGCCCGCCGCTGTTGTATTTCGCCAAACGCTTCAACCAGCCCGCTTTCGCCCGCCCCGCCATTGACGCCTGCAAAGGCGGCCCGTTCGAACTGCTCTGGTACGAAACCGATCTGCTCAAACAGGACGCCGCGGACACGCAGTTGCCTCTGGATGCGCACTACCAGCGTGTCGGCGTGCTGGCCATGCGCAGCGCCTGGGACGATCCCGATGCCATGTTCGTTGCCGCCAAGGGTGGCGAGAACGGCAAGAGCCACGGCCACCTCGACCTGGGCTCTTTCATCCTCGATGCCGCCGGCCAGCGCTGGTTCATCGACCTGGGCGCTGACGACTACAACATCCCCGGCTTCTTCGACGGTAAACCCGGCGGTAAGCGCTGGACCTACTATCGCTGTCGCACCGAAGGACACAACACGCTGATCATCGGCCCGCCCGTCAATGAACAACAGGCGGTCCACTGCCGGGCCGACGTGAAGCTCGATTCGCAGCCGCAGCAGGCGGTGGCCCGCATCGACCTGAGCAAGGTATACACCGAGGCCGGTGACGTGCAGCGCACTATCACGCTCCATCGCCCGGATGATGCGCGACCGATGCTGGAGATTCAGGATCGGATCGTCACTGGGTCACCGCAGCCGGTTTGGTGGTTCGCTCACACGCGGGCCCAGGTCGAACTGAGCGAGGACGGCCGCACCGCCACGCTCTGGCAAGGTGACAAAACCCTGCGCGTCGAATTGTTGCAGCCGACCGACAGCAACGTGAAGTTCACCGTAATGGATGCCCGCCCACTGCCCGGCTCAGTCGATCCCGTGGAGCAGAATCCCAACAACGGTGCAAAAATCCAGAACCCGGCCGTGCCCGGCGGCAACATGGTCCGCACCGGCGACACGCCCGTCTTCGGTGAGCCTGACCCCAAATATGCGATCCGCAAACTGACCATCGCCCTCAAGGACGTCAGCAATACCAGCATCGTGGTGCGCATCACGCCAACAGGCGAATGACATCTTGTCCTCGCACGACTAACAGGCTGTTTCACAACTCCCTCTCCCAGGGGGAGAGGGTTGGGTGAGGGCCGAATGACCGTGGCTTCCATGATCAGAAACATGCTTGCTCAGGTCCGCCCTCACCCTGCCCTCTCCCAGGGGGAGAGGGTTCTGAAGCAATCTTCTACGCGCCAAGAGTCACCATCAGGTACAGCAGCAGCAGGCAGCCGGCGATCGCTACCATGCTGCCGATGATGCCCTTGATGTCATCGCGATCCCACTTGCGAAACTCCCAGTTGCTGCGCGGCAGCAGCTTGAGGTGATCGAGTCGATGCGGGTCGGCGTAGGACAGTTCCATCTCGTGGGCATCGATCTGCGGATCGGCGTGGACCTTGGTGCGCATCTTGACGTAGAAGCGATCGAGACGGCGCTGATCGTGCGGCCGGGTCAGCAAGGCCACCAGGAAGAACGCGCCGAACGGTATCGCGGCGCTAAGCACCAGGGCCAGCGTTTCATTGAAAGCGTAGCTGTTGCGCGTCAGATCCCAGCCCGCCAGATCCAGGGCCACCAGCCCCACCTTGAGGTATCCCTTGCCGTAGCGTTCGCCATTGCGTTCGACAATGCCCTCGGACCAGAAGATGGAGCGGGCGGGGAATTTGAACGACTTTTCGAACGATTGCCCCTGCACCAGAAACTCGGGGCGCTCGCCTTCAGCCTGGCCGGCCGCCTGCTGCTGATCCCACAGCACGATGGCGGCCTCGCGCTCGGCGATGTCGGCGGCCCGGGCGTGATAGGTGCGCACCACCGGCGGCTGATCCACGCGCTGCAGCAGATACTCGCTCTGATGAACGCCGGGAACCATGGGCAGACCGAACGGCAGCATCAGCGTGAACACGAAGGTGACGATCATCGAGCACCAGGCCGCCGCCCGGTTGGCCCGCCGCCACAGCATGCCCATCCAGAAGCTGGCCGCCACGATGCTGTTGAAGGTGATCATGAACTTCATCAGGTTGAAGATGCTGTCGAAGAACATGGCCCCGCCCACGCCGCCGGCGATGTAGATCAGGCCGCCGATGCGCCCGGCCCAGACCATGTGCCGCTCGCTGAGTCCGGCGTTGGTGGTCAGCTCGGGATCTGTCGAGACGTTCATGCTGTGGGCTTCGACGTGCGGCGGGCCCGGCATCGCGCGCGGTTTGCCGCGGCGCAGATGCTGGACCAGCGGCAGATAGATGTTGCGCGTGAGCAACGCTGAGACGCACATCTGGTGGGCGCTCATGGTGGACATCAATGCCGCGAACAGGCAGGCCACCGTCAATCCCAGCAGCCCGAAACCGACCGGCCCCACCAGGTCGCGCACCGCACGCCCCCACACCAGGTCCGGATCACCCGCCGTCGCTCCGTACAACAACAACAGCATCATGGCCACCAGCCCCCAGAACACGGTGGCGTAACGTTTGATGATCAGCCCCACCACGAAGCCGTAACGCGCCACGTAATCATCCCGGGCCGAGGCCGGTCCCACGAAACCGTTGGCCTGCACCGCCACGTTGATCATGCCCAGCAGCCCGAAGGCCACGATCCAGTACCAGGTGAAGTCCGGCACGGTGACTGAACCCAGCAGTTCGAAGAAGGATTCGGGCAACTGCTCGTGCATGGTTTGGAACGGCCCGATGATGCCTTCGCTGCCGAACAGTTGATTGATGCGCGCCGCCGCGAACGGCACCATCAGCACCGACAGGATCAGCATGAAAATGCCCTGCACCAGGTCGGTCAGGAACGCGCCTTCCAGGCCTCCCAGCCCCGCGTACACCAGCACGGTCAGGGCCACGCATACCGTCATCAGCTTGCGGTTGACGTAAGAAAACTCACGTTGTGGATTCAATTCGCGCAGATCGCTCAGCTCGCCCTGCTCCTGGAGCGTCAGGCTCATGTAATCGCGCGCTTCCAGATCCAGCTTGCGCTGGCTCAGGTCGTACACGGCCCGTTCCTCGGCGGTCAAGGCGCTGGTGGGCTTGATGGCGATGGCGTGCACCGTCTTACTGAGGGCGATCATGCCGCCGCCGGCGGCGAACATGAGGAACACCGCCTGGGTCAGGGCGTAAAACGCTGCCAGCGACCGGCTGTCGAAACGCTCCTCGAAAAAGTCCGCCAGCGTGGACAGGCGAATCCGCCGAAACCACATCGACCAGAACCAGATGATCGGCAGGTTGAACAGGTTGCCCACCAGCATGACCCACACCCCGGCCGCACCATTGGTGCTGACGATGGTGGTGGCCGTCACCGCGCTATCGGCACTGGTCGCCTGCCCGAAGGATGCGAACACCTGGATCAGCTTCCCGAAACGCCGCCCGCCCAGGAAATAGTCCTCCTGGTTGCGGATGCGGCGCATGGCCCACCAGCCGATCAGCATCACCACCAGGAAATAGCACGCAATCACGACCAGGTCGGCGACCTGCATGCCGAACCATCCGCTAGCCAGCAGCGAAGAGTGCATCACTTGACGGCCTCCGGGAATATAAGGTCGCATTCAGCCTGTGACTTCCAACACTACTTCTTCTTCTGATTGGCCTGCGCGATCAGGCGGTTCAGCAGCTTGTCAAAGGCCGCGTGATCCGTGGGCAGATTGACCGGCTGGCTGTGATTGAAACCGCTCAACAGCATGGCGTTGGAAAGTTCCAGGCTCATCAGGCCGTCTTCGCCCGGGGCGATCAGCGCTTCGCGGTGGCGGATGGCATTGATGAAGTTCTGGAGAATGCAGTGATGGCCCCAGTCGGTGGCGGCAGGGGTGATGGCGTGAAGGTTGGAGGCGATCTTGCCCCAGGCCTGCGGCGTGGTGGCGATGAATTCGCTGACCGAGCCGGCCGATTCGTAATAGGTCAACACTGGGGTGCCGCCGGGCTGGGCGATGATGGTGCCCAGGTCACCGACGATTTCCAGTCGATTGACGCCGGGCGACTCGGCCGTGTTGGTGATGAACGAACCGGTGGCTCCGCCTTCAAAGGTCAGCAGCGCGTTGACTTCGTCTTCGACTTCGATCTTGTGATACTTGCCGACGCCGATCTGGGCCACGACCTGCGTGGGCATGCCGACCAGCCAGCAGAGCAGGTCAAGGTTGTGCGGGCACTGGTTCAACAGCACGCCGCCGCCTTCGCCCTCCCAAGTGGCACGCCACGAGCCGGAATTATAGTAGGCCTGCGTGCGCATCCAGGTGGTGACCACCCAGTTGACCCGCAGCAGCTTGCCCACCCGGCCGGACTCGATCATCTGCTTGACCTTGCGATACAACGGATCGGTGCGCATCTGGAACATGACCGAATAGATCAGCTCGGGATGCTGCGCGTGGGCCTGGTTCATGGCCAGGGCATCGGCCGCGGTCACCGCCACCGGCTTCTCGGTCAGCACGTGCAGCCCGCGCTCAAACGCCGCGATCGCGTACTGCGGATGAAACTTGTGCGGCGTCACGATCAGCACCGCATCGATGATGTCGCTGGCTAAAAACTTCCGGGGATCGGTGTAGCCGCGGACATCACGCTGCTGCTCGGTGATCCGCTGCACGCGATCCATGGCTGTGTCGCACACCGCGGTCAGCCGCATGCCTTCGATCTTCTCGAACCCCTTGATGTGAACATCCGCCATCGAACCCAGCCCGATGATGCCCAGCCGAATCTGACTCACGTGTTTGCACTCCTGTCGTTAGACTGCGGGAAATGTTGCGGCCGCCCCTGTTTGTGCTAACCTTAGCCGCCCCAGTGCGGCCGTTTGAATCACAGATCATAAGGATAACGCCCATGTTTGCCACCATCGAAGCCGCCCCACCGGACCCCATCCTCGGCCTGACCGAGGCCTTCAAGGCTGACTCGCGTCCCAACAAGATCAACCTCGGCGTCGGCGTTTACCTCGATGAGACCGGCAAAACACCCCTGCTGGACACCGTACGCCAAGCCGAGCAGCGCATGGCCGCTGCCGCCACCAACAAAAGCTATCTGCCCATCGACGGCGATGCAGCCTACAACCGCTGCGTCCGACAGTTGTTGTTCGGTTCGGACCATTCACTGGTTAAGAACGGCCAGGCCCTGACCGCTCAGACCCCCGGCGGCACCGGTGCCCTGCGCGTCGCCGCCGATTACCTGCACGCATGCCACCCCACCGCCACCCTCTGGCTCTCCAATCCCACCTGGGCCAACCACGACGCCATCTTCCACGCCGCCGACGTCCCCACTGCTGTCTATGCCTACTTCAATCCCAAAACCAACAGCCTCGACTTCGACGCCCTGATCGCCGCCCTGCACGAGATCCCGCATCACGACGTGATCCTGCTGCACGCCTGCTGCCACAATCCCTCCGGCGTCGATCCCACCGTCGCCCAGTGGGAACAGATCGCCGACGTGCTCGCACAGCGCCAGCTTCTGCCGCTGATCGACTTCGCCTACCAGGGCTTCGGTGACGGCCTGGAAGAAGACGCTGCCGGCCTGCGGGCTGTGGCTGATCGCGTGCCCGAACTGCTGGTCTGCTCCAGCTTCAGCAAAAACTTCAGCCTCTACAACGAGCGCGTCGGCGCTTTGACCATCGTCAGCGGCGACAAGGACTCAGCCGCCAACGTGATGAGCCAGATCAAGGTCGTCATTCGCCGCAACTACTCCAACCCGCCTGCTCACGGGGCTGCCATCGTCCGCACCATCCTCACCGATGACAAGCTGCGCGCCCAGTGGCTGAGTGAACTGACCACCATGCGCAACCGCATCAACGCCATGCGCCGCCTGTTTGTAGACACCCTGGCCAAACTAGCCCCCGGCCGCGATTTCTCCTTCATCGTCGATCAACGCGGCATGTTCAGCTTCAGCGGCCTCAACAAAGACCAGGTCAAGCTCCTGCGCGACGAGCACGCCATCTACATCGTCGGCTCCGGCCGCATCAACGTCGCCGGCATGACCCCCGGAAGCATGGATCAACTCTGTAAGGCGATCGCGTCGGTGTTGTAAACAGAACCCGCCGTCCGCAATCCCCGGGGTCACAGACCCCGGCTCCGCCTAGAGCAAACCAATTCCAAGCGTAGCGCGTTCGGCGCTTGTTAGGTGTTGCGCTACGAGCTGCGATCCGGTAGCTTCCTCTGCGGACACTTGTCTCACCGCGCAAGGAGCTACGGATGGCCCGACC
>JADLFV010000029.1 GCA_020849625.1 Phycisphaeraceae bacterium | reverse complement strand
TTTGCAGGGATAATCGCGGCTTGGGATAAACCGCCTCCAAGCCCATCAGCCGCATCAGACGACGCACACGCTTGACGTTCACCGCCTGGCCCTGACGATTCAACCAATGCGTCATCTGCCGCACGCCAAAGAACGGCGTCTGCGTGTACTGCCGATCGATCAGACGCATCAGATCCTTGTTGCATGACCAGTTCTTCCGGGGGCGGGGGTGACTTGATTGATATCACCTACGCTTACGATCACGCTTCCAACCGCCTGTATGCGGAACGCGGCGTCTATAAGTCTCATTCCGAGCAATACACGTACGACAATCTGCACCGTCTGGTCACTTACAATCACGGCAACGTCAACAGCTCTGGCGCGATCCAGAACTACTGGTAGGCCCGGCTGGTCAACTGGACGCTCGATGCACTGGGTAACCAGCTTGAAGTCGGCGTCAAGGAAGACACCACCGACTATTTCAAGAACACACCCAACAAGGCCAACGAGGACACCGCCGCGCCAAGGACTAAACAAAGCGTCAGCGCCGAGGCTACACGCCTTCAGCCCCTATTCGGCTGGTGGTGAGAACACCGGGCAGCGCCGAGTTTGTATTCCGCTGGCGATCTGAGCCTTCCTGCCGCCACATGTCGATTGCCAGGGTCGTCGGCCACCACAGCGGCAGCACCGGGTTGAAGGCGTCCAAGCTCTGCTGCGCATTACGTCACACCAATTGCGCAAGGCGTCCTTGCCGAATGGTGTGCTATGCCGGATATGATGGGTTAACATGCGGAACACGTCACAAAGCCGCGAGCAAGGGCGGGGGAACGCCCGCCATATCCAAAGCGCCGCTCACACAGCCGTGTCATGTCATATTGTCCAGCCAGGAAAACCATCACCATGACAACGAAACAGAGGATTGTGTGGCTCGGTCTGACAGCGATCGTCTGCTTGTCCGCCCGGACGGTGGCCACGACCACCGACATCGAAACACACAAGGACAACAACGTTTATCGGGATGACCAGAGCCTGGTCGGGGATTACTCCGACGTGGGCAGCGGCTATCTGCAACTGGGCATTCACAACGGGACCATCCTGTACGCGGCATTCGATCTCTCTCCGCTGCCCTCGGGTGCGGTGATCACCGGCGCGCAGATCGGCGTGTTCGACGAGAGAACCAACAATAGCTTCACGGTCATCGCCTCGTTGGTGGATGTCGCCGACGATTGGGACGAAACCACGCTAAACTGGACCATGGCCGCCGCTTCCTACGGAGCCGCCACCGGCATCGAGCAGATGGGTGGCACGCAGAACACGAACGCGGCCATGGTGGACTTCAGCAAGGTGCAATGGCAGGGCACGTTGGCCATGACGGCGGTTCCAGCCGCGCAGATCTGGTCGCTCGACCGTGGGTCGGACACCATGTACCCCGGGACCACGACCTATCACGGAGGCGTGGCATGGACCACCGCCGACCTGACCAACGCCCTCAACCTGATTCTCAACGGGGATCAGACCGCGGTCTTCAGCTTCACCTCGGCCTATGGCAAGAGCCAGTATATCTCCGAGCGCAACGCCACCGGCGCGGGAAGCGGCCCGGGCCCCACGCTGAAATTGGATTACGAAGTGATCCAACCCGGCGACGCCAACCAAGACGGCCAAGTGAACCTGAGTGACCTGCAAATCCTGGGTGATAACTGGCAGGCCACCGGTGTCCCCTGGGCCAATGCCGATTTCACTTTCGACGGTGTCGTTAACCTGGCTGATCTCCAGATCCTCGGCGACAACTGGGGCTACGGCACCGCCGCGGACCTGGCCTTCGACGAAGCGGTGGTTCTGGCAGGCCTCGTGATTCCCGAACCGGCGAGCCTCGGTCTGTTGGTTGCCGCCCTGCCGTGGGCCTGGCGTCGGCATGGGTGATCAATATCTGGCTATGGCTGGGAATGTTCAAGCCGCGAACAAGGCTCCGTCCAGTTGGAGATGCGCATCATGCCACGCCGCAACGGGTTTACTATGATTGAATTGCTGGTTGTCATCAGCATCATCGCGCTGCTGGTTTCGATCCTTCTGCCCGCGCTGCGCAAGAGCCGTGACTCGGCTCGGGTTGTCGCCTGCAGCGCCAACGTGCGTCAGCTCGCCCAGGTTTATGCCGTCTACGTCGGCGACCACAAAGATCAGGTTCCCATCGGCTGGCGCAACGACCAGACGTTGAATTATCTGTTCTCACGCTACGGCAACTTCATTCAGTTCGGCTACACCTACCGTGGCAAGTACGCTCACGATTGGCGCTTCCACGTCTGCCCAGCCTCGTCGGACATGGATGAAAACAACATGTTTCGCGACAGGAACTGGCCGCCGGAGAAAACCAACATCCTGCCCAATGGTTATTCCCGTTCGCAATACTCGAATCGGCCGTGGGGAGCTGTGGCCTGGCAGGGGCAAGACCAGCCGGGGCTGGCCTTCCCGCTCATGGGTGATCTGGCCGGCAAAGTGCTGGCTTCGGATATGCTCCATTCCGATGTGAACTACTCGCTCAATTACCGCCATCTTAAGATACTGAACGTCGGTTATGGCGATGGCTCGGCCACGGCTTTCTCACGGCAGGCCTTCGAGCAGTACCTGGGGAATAAAATTCACGTCAGCCTGTCGGTGCGATCCACCGTCGATCCGCTCAGTCAATCAGAATTCGATGATCTATACAACGACCTGCTGGACCGCGATCACGAAATGGGCTACTGACCCCGCGGCAGGTGGCTTCGGCAACAGTTCCACGTTTTGCGTTGTGTTTCATCCATTGCGGAGTTCATTCTTGCCGCGATCGCGAGCCATGCCTGATAGCAGCGCCATGATAAAAGCCGCACAACCCGCAATCAGCCGTTTCACGTACCACGTCCTGCTGATCCTGGCGGTGGCGGCGGCGGTCTGGACTTCACCTGCGCGGGTGATGGGTGATACGATCCCCAGCCTCAAGCCGGGAGCCGATGAGCACCAGGCGCCGCCGACGGAGATCCCACAGGCGCATCTGATTCAGACCTTATCATTTGCCGGTTTTCGAGCCGACGAAGTTTATCCGCTTGATCTCGACGGCGACGGCCAACGGGAAATCCTGGCCCTGCAGTCGCCCGGCATTTATCAATCGGACGTTTTCGATAACACCCGCTGGAAGGTGGCCGCGGATGTCAAAAGCATCTACTGCCTGACCGCGATCGATGATGAAGGTCGCGTGTTGTGGCAGCGCGGTGAGCCTTACACAGCGACGCTGGCCTACGACAGTCACGTCGCGGATCAGATGGTCTGCGCCGTTGATCTGGAGGGCGACGGACACAAAGAGGTGGCGCTGCTCCATGGTAATCAACTGGTCATCCTCGACGCGGTCACCGGCCGGGAACAGAGGTCCGTCACGCTGGACCATGACAATTACACGATCATCCAACCCTGGCTCACGTCGGCGGGCATGCGATTGGTGGTCAAGAACACCGAGGCGCCCTATGACGGACACTGGTACGCAGACCCGACGCTGGTGTACGACTCATCTGTTCAACTGCTGTTCAGCCTGCCACGGACGGTGGGCAGCGGTCACTGGGCCTATCCGCGCGATCTGGACGGCGACGGTGAGGATGAACTGCTGGTCGGTTACGAGGCGTTTGACCGCGATGGCCGGCGCCTGTGGCGATTGAGCGGGCAGACGGAGGAAGGCTATCAGCCGGAGCAATGCCACGCCGACCAGGTGCAGATCGGAAGCCTGGAAGGGCAAAGCGAACCGCTGATAGTGTATGCCGGCAGCTTTGAGTTCCATGCCGCCACGCTCAGCGGACAACTGCGCTGGAAGCGCGAGTTGGGCCATCCCCAGCACGTGCTGATTGGCGGATTCAGAGGTGGCGGCAAGTCGGCGGCACTGGCGGTTCTGAACCTGCGCATCGGGCCGCCGGTGCGGGAATTTGCCGAGGCCAACGGTCTGACGCTTCCTGAATGGAAGCGGGGATATAAAAACAGCATCGTCTGGATGAATGGCGCCGGCGAAATCATCAGCGTGTTTTATCCAACGCCATACTGGCCCGGACATGTCCAGGCGCGCGGCGGCGTACACAGCGGCGAAGGCATCCTGATCTACCCGCAAGGCTGCCCCGACGGAAGCGATGCGGTCATCATGCGCGATAACGGTTGGCCTCAGGCCTTCGACCTGACCGGCCAGGAAGTCTTCCAGTTGCCGTACCCGGGCCCGCGCATCGAATCGGTGGAGGATGATCCAGTCGGGGTTGACGGTTACGGGGTGCGAATCTACGACTTTGACGGGGATGGCCGCGCGGAAATCCTGGTCCACGATCGCACCACCGCCTGGGTATTTCAGCCGCCGTATCCCGCGGATGGCGTCGCCTTTTCACACGAGCGCTTGCAGCCGGTGACCGGCCAGGGCTGGTATGCGCCGTGAGCGACCGTGCGCCGTGACCGGCAACTCGTGTTCCGCGGATCAGTGACAACCAGCAGATGCATTACGGAGGTCAAGCCAGTTGAGTATTGCCGCACCACAGCAGATGCAAGTCAAGGACACGCCGATTGCTGTCTTTTCCGACAAGCAGGACATGGGCCGCGCCGCGGCGAAACTCGCTGCCGGGTTTGTGAAACAGGCGATCGCCTCGAGGGCTTGCAGCCGAATCATCGTCGGCACCGGGCCTTCGCAGAACGAAGTGATCGACGCCCTGGTCGCGCTGAAGGGCGTGGACTGGTCGAAAGTCGAAGTCTTTCACATGGATGAGTACGTCGGCATGCCGGACACGCACCTGGCCAGCTTTCGCCGCTGGCTCAGGATGCGCGTCGTGGAGAAGGTCCATCCGGCGGCTGCGCATTACATGATCGGCGACGCCACGGATATCGATGGCGAGTGCGAGCGCTATGGCGCGCTGCTGGCCGCAGGGCCGATCGACGTGTGTTTCGTCGGCTTCGGCGAAAACGGGCACATCGCGTTCAACGATCCGCACACCGCTGACTTCCACGACCCGCAACTGGTCAAGCGCGTGCAACTGGATGAACGCTGCCGCATGCAGCAGGTGGGCGAAGGCCATTTTGCGCACCTGGCACAGGCCCCGCAAGAGGCGATCACGCTGACGTGCCCGGCCCTGATGCGGGCTCAACACCTGATCTGCTGCGTCCCGGATCGCCGCAAGGCTCAGGCGGTGCGCGACGCCATCGAAGGCCCGCTGACCACACGCTGTCCCGCATCGCTGGTGTTCACTCATCCGTATGCTCACATCTTCCTGGACGCGCAGGCTGCCTCGCTCCTGGATCCTCAACGGCTTGCTTCATGAAGATCACAAGCCTCGACACCTTCATCCTTCACGTGCCGGTCACGCGCCGCGCCATTGCCGACAGCACGCACCAGGTCACGCACTGGGCAGCGCCCGGCGTCATGCTGCACACCGACCAGGGGATCACCGGTTTCGGCTACAGCGGCACGCATGCACATCTGCCGGCCGACCGCCTGATCACCGAGTGCATCCGCGCATGCTTCGGACCCCTGCTGACCGGCCAAGACCCCACGCAAGTGCGGAGCCTGTGGTCAAAGCTCGTTCATCATCCGCCGCTGCAATGGGTAGGCCGCGGCGGGATCACTCATCTGGCGCTGGGGGCCATCGACATCGCGCTGTGGGACATCAAGGCCAAGGCGGCGGGCGTGCCGCTGTGGCGGTTGCTCGGCGGCAGCGATCAGAAGCGCATCGAGGGCTACAACACCGACGGCGGCTGGCTGAACTGGGACGACCAGACCCTGGTGTCTGATTGCAGGCGACTGGTCGAAGTTGAAGGTTTCCGCGGCGTCAAAATCAAGGTCGGCAGCGCGGATTATCGACGCGATCTGGATCGAGTTGAGATGGTACGCAAGACAATCGGATTCAACACGCGACTGATGGTGGACGCCAACGGCCGCTGGGACCTGCCCACCGCGCTGCAGGCGGGCAGTCGATTCCAGCAGTTCGACGTGACATGGTTCGAGGAGCCGATCTGGTACGACGACGTGGAAGGACATCGCCGGCTGGCCGAGTCGATCGCCACCCCGCTGGCGCTGGGCGAGCAGTTGTATCTGCTGGATCACTTCCGCCAGTTCATCACCTGCGGCGCGGTGCATTACGTGCAGCCCGATGTAACCCGCGTGGCGGGCGTCACCGAGTGGTGGCAGGTGGCGGAACTGGCGCTGGCCCATCGCCTGCCGGTGGTCTCGCACATCGGCGACATGATGCAGGTGCATCTGCACACCGCGCTGGCGCACCGTTCCTGCACCATGCTGGAATACATTCCCTGGCTGCGATCGTGCTTCCAGGAGCCGGCCACCATCGAAGATGGCTGCTTCATCTGTCCGAAACTTCCCGGAGCGGGCACCACGCTCCGCGAAGATGCCATCGAAAGGTACGGCGTGCGGTGAACGATCACGCCTCAACAGGGCGCAGTCCATTCGACCTCAGTGGTGAATCGGCGCTGGTCACCGGCGGGGGCACGGGGTTGGGCCAGGCCGTCGCCGAAGCTCTGCTGCAGGCCGGGGCGAAGGTGGCGATCGTCGGCCGCCGCGCTGACGTGTTACGAGCCGCCGCGGAGCGCATTGGGGCGACGCCTGTGGCAGCCGATATCACGGTCATGTCTGAACTGCCCGCTCTGGTGCAGCGCGCCGAGGATCACGTCGGCGCGCTTTCGATCCTGGTGAACAATGCCGGCGTGCATCTGCGGGCCGCGGCGATGGACACCGACGAAGCGCAACTGGAGCAAGTCCTGCGGACGCACGTTTCTGCCGGCTTTGCACTGTCGCGGGCAGCGGCGCGCGGCATGTTGGAGCGCGGGCGCGGCAGCGTGGTGTTCGTCGGCTCCATGGCGGCCCTGATGGGCGTGCCGCAGGTCAGCGCCTACAGCGCAGCCAAAGGCGCGCTTCTGGCCCTGGTTCCCGCACTGGCCAGTGAATGGTCGCCTCACGGTGTGCGGGTGAATGCGGTGACCCCCGGCTGGATCGATGCCGGCATGGCGAAACAGGCATTGGACAAGGATCAGGCCAGACGCCGGAGAGTCGTCGAACGCACGCCCCTGTCACGCCTGGGGCAACCGTCGGACATCGGCCATGCCGTGGTGTACCTGTGCAGCGACGCTGCGCGATTCATCACTGGCTCCAACCTCGTGGTCGATGGTGGCGCCAGCGTCGGCTTCTGAAAACGCTCCGGCAACTCAACGGGCGGATGACAGCGTGGACAGTTCGTGTGGCGTGAGGGCTCGGTTGTACAAACGCACGTCACGCATGCGGCCGGCAAAGTAATCCTGCGCGCCGAATCCGATCGTCAGCGGCTGCTCATTTCTCGCTTTCAATGCCAGGCCCTGCGACGATGTGGATGCAGCTATCTCCTGCCCATTGCGGTACAGGTGCAGATCGTGACCGCGGCGCACGGCCGCCACCTGACTCCATCCCGCGGGCATCTCGTCGTCGGCGGTGACAGCCTGGCCGACCTGCATGCAATGCACGGTGCCTGAAGGCAGGGTGCCCACGAACAGCTTGCCCTGGTAGATGGCCATGCTGAAGGCGCGGCGGACGGGCACGTCCGGCGTCGTGTCCACCTGGCCTACTTTCACCCAATGACCTGGCGACTCGTAACGGTAGATTTCCGCCGATGGCAGTGAGCCGGCATAGAGTCGGCCGTTGTAAACCGCCATCGACATCACTTCCTGTTCCTGTCCCAGCCGCCCGCAATCCTGCCAGTTTCGTCCGCCCTGGTAGCAGAACACTTTTCCGCTGGGCCAGGTGCTGACGAAAAGCTGACCTCGATAAATCATGGCTCCGTAAATCTGCGTTTCCTGTCCCTGGTTGCCACAGCCGATCCAGCCTTGTCGTTCGTCATATTGAAACACGCCGTCGGTGCCGACCACCGCCTGCACGCTCGGATCACCCTTGGGACCGACGTGCACCTGGCCGGGCTTGAGCAGGGCCAGCCGATTCGCTGTGACGTACAGATCGCCGTGATACGGTGTGAACGCGAACAGTCGCGAGTCGGGCCAGGCGCACGGGGCCCATGTTGTCCCGCCCCGGTAGTAGAAGATGCCCTTGGCGTACATCGGCGCGGTGAACAGCCGGCCGTCGAACACGCCCAGCGCGAGCAGATTATCCGCGGACGATGGGGTTCCGCAGTCGATCCAGCTTTGTCCGCCCGCGTAGCGGAACACGCGGCCGCCCGGATTCTGATTGACAGCGTCCGGCAGCAGCGAGCCATGAGCATCGTGACGTTGCGTCGCTGCGTACAGTTGACCCTGATAGACCGCCAGCCCGCTGACCGTGTTGCTTTCGTCGGGGCTTCCGCAGTCGCGCCACTCCTGGCCGCCTTCGTAGCGATACACGTGGCCGGCTTCGCCCCGGCCCAGCTCCATGGTGGCGGCGTAAAGTCGCTGCTGGTGGACGGCGAAACCCCAGACCTGCTGACTATGGCCCGGCCGACCGCAGCAGGACCATTGCGGGTCGCTGCCGTCATCGATCTCGAACTGAAGATGACGATAATTGGGTTGCGAAGACACAACGCCCGCCAGATGCTTGATGCTCAAGTGATATCCGCTGCGCGCGTCATGGTCGTAGTGACTGACGATATCGCCGACCACGTCGCCCACGTTGCGCTCGATGTGGATTTCAGCCACGATGGACAGATCAGCGGCGCCGAGCTGCAGGGCCGGGTGCGGTTGAACTTCCAGGAAGCTGTCGCGGCCATTGAAGACCGCGCCATCGACGCCCGCTGTCACGTGGTGATTGCGTGTGGCGTGCCGGCAGGGGGAGCAGTCGGCCAGGTCACCTAGCATGGGCCAGTGGGCCACCAATCCGTGTTGCAAATTCCGGCTCATCACTGGCGCTCCGCGGTGACGTGGATATCCAGGATGTCAGCGCCGTCGGGCATCACCATGTTGAGGCTCGGTCCGGTCATGACCGTGCCCACGTTACCCGCATGGTCGCGGGCCCGGCACTGCAGGCGATAGTCGCCCGGCTCCAGCTTGAAGGGGCCGGTGTACGGTTTGAACTGCCCGTCCTTGCTTGCCACCATCACTTCAGCCACGCCGGACAATTCATCCGACACGTCCAACGACACAGTCGCGCCCGAGGTCAGTTGAAAAATACTGGCGACCTGGTCCATGAACTGGTCGGTCTGGAGCGTGATCCGGGGCGGCGTGGTGTCGATGCCTATGGTTTGCGTGCCCGGTTCGCCGTCAGAACCCGACGCTTTGATCAGCAGGGTGTGTACGCCTTCCTTGCTGATGGTCGCGCTGCTGCCCTGCTGCCAGGGGCCATCGTCGATGCGGAAAGACACAGGCCCGTCGAACGTGCTGGTCACGGGCTGGTTGTGCCACTGCACGTCGCCGGCCGCCGATGACACCGCCGCGGCGCCCGCCTGATCATCGGTCGCGGCATCACCCGGCCCCAGGTAGATATCGTCCAGCCAGACGGTGCCCGCCCGGTTGCGCAACATCAGAATCAATTGGGCGTTCACGGCTGCGCCGGTGGTGTCGAAGACCTCCTCCACGTACTGCCAGTCGTCGCCGGTGGCGCGCAACATCGGGCTGAGCTTCACGTTTTGCGCTTCGCCGTTGGCGTCTTTGTAGTTCAGCGAGAGATCGATCACGCCTTCAAGATCATCGGTTTCACTGAAGCCCGCGACTTTGTACCAGGCGGACAGGCGGACGTGTCTGGGCTGGGAAGGCAACTCCACGTTGACGTAGCGCGTCAGGTAGCGCGGACTGGCCCCGGCGGCAAATCCCGCGGCCACCGATTGCTGCGGGCTGACCATCGCGGCCTCCATCGTGTGCTTTTTGCCGGCTGTGAATCCCGTGGACGACGCCAGTTGCTGCAGCGTCACGTTCAGTTTCATCGAGGCCCGTCCGCTGTGATACGTGTCGTGATCGATCTCGTAACCATTGCCTTCGAAGCGCCAGTAGCCGCTTTGTTCAAAGCCGGCATCATCGATGGCATTGTCCGCGTGCCCGTTGAGGGCCCGCTCGATATCCGCCGGGGTGATGCTGTTCTGCGGCTGGAACTGATCGCTCTGCACGTAGCTGAGGATGGAATCCATCAGCGCGGCGCAGGAGGCGTTCTCCATGTCGAAGACGGTGCTGGCTACCAGCAGGCGCCCGGCCCCCACGCGATTCTCAAAGATCAGGGCCTGCTTGCGCACGTGACCCGCACAACTGATGATCTCCATGATCGGATCGAACGGCACGGGAATCGCGCCATCGAACAGCACGCAATTGGCGCCGTGCATCAGCGGAAAGAAGGGCCAGTCGCTCCATCCTTCGTTGGGGTGCCGCTTGAAAACGGGGTGATCGGCCAGAATGGCGACACCGTTGGGGAACGGCCGGCTGCCCAGCGGGGGCATGTAGCGGGGCCAGAGCTTGTATTCCGTGAACGGCCGGGCGCCCAGCAGCAGAACATCACCGCCCGCTTCAAGATGACGCAGGGCCTGCTCGTCCAATTCAGACACCACCCATAGTTTCGTTTGCGACGACGCCTCTAACGGCTCCAGCCCCGGATAGCGGGCCTCGAGCACGGGCATGCTTTTTTCGTCCACCGCCGCATGCGCCACGGGCGGGTCGCTGTGATCAAATACCCAGAAATCCCAGTCGTTGTTCAATTCATACCCGTCACCGACCAGAGACACGGCCAGGTTGTAACGCGTGGTCTGATCCACCTGCGGCCAGTCGAAGCTGATCTTCCCGATCGCTTTCACCCCGCCGTCGGGAATGTCGCTCACTTCAACCTCATCCTCCATCACGACGCGGCCATCCTGCGTCAGGGCCCAGCGCAACTTGCCGGTTCGCATGGGGCGCTGTTGGTAATACGAGACCATGATGTCCGCGCTGAATGCCTGATCCTCCCAATAGGCGCGGTTGATGGAGTCGCCCCCGTCGTAGTCGATCAGCAGCACGCTGTCGTTGATGTAGCGGCGGATGCCCTCGACGGTTTCACCCGGTTTCAGCCGGTAAAACTCATCGAGAAACCCCACGGCATATTCGGGCAGAGTGAAGTGGGCGTCGGTCATCTCCAGGGCCTCGTAACCGGCCAGACCGTCGCACTTGCGCACTTTTTCAAAGCAGTATTTGCGGTTGATATGCTGGAAGCGGCTGGAGTAATCGAAGTATTGCTCCCAGCGCTCGAGCAGGTCGTTGGCGCGCAGGTCCTTCTCCAGCCGCTCGAAAAAGAAGGGCGGCACGCGCCCCGTGTACAGCTTGCTGGTCGTCGGATCGAGATAGGACGCGCCGAGGAACAGCTCGTGGGCCACCAGGGGTTTTTCATAGATGACGAATCGCTCCTCCATCTCATGCCAGGGCATGTCGAAGTAGGTGTAGCTGAATGCGCCGCTCGAGTAATGCCCGAACAGGTCACAGGCTTTGTTGTACTGAGCCAGGCGCTGCACATGGTGCGGGAACGGCACCTCCTGCGTAGGTGGATCATCCGTCGAAAAGTTGTAATCGATGCCCTTGATGGCCTGCTGCGGCATGACCAGTGATTCGCGGTGCATCGAGCGGATCAGGTCATATTGCTTCTGGTACTGCTCGATGACGCCTTCGTAATACCGGTGCTCGCCTCCGAAGCCATAGATCGACATGCTGGGATGGCGCCGGCCGAGGCGGAGAATCGGCTCCCAGACTTCTACGTAGTTGGCGGTCGGCCTGCGCTTCTCGGCTGTCAGGCGGCCCTCGTTCGATCCCGCGGTCGTCTCATCGCCGCACTGCAGGAGCATGCCAAGTTCATCAGCCGCCTCCATCATTTCCGGCGGGCACACCTTGGCGGCGAAGTTGATGAAATTGAAACCGTACTCTTTGGCGACACGGATGTGGTTCAGCCAGAACTCCCTGGACGTCGGAATCATCACGTCGATCGGGAAGTAGTAAACCCCCATTTCCCCGCGCAGATAGATCGGCCGGCCGTTGAGAAACAACTTTCGGCCCTCGTGGTGAAAGCGTCGCAGACCGAATCGCATCTGCGTGGCGTCAATCAGTTCGCCCTGCGCGCTTTCCCAGCGCAGATGCGTCCAGTACAGATTTGGTTCGTTGCAGCTCCACGGCTCAATCCGTTGCTCGCGGGCCCGCCACGTGATCTCGGCGCTGCCGGCAACGGCCGGAACATCCACTGATCCCTGCTGCAACACCTGGCGGTTGTCCTGATCCCGCACCTGCCAGTGCATGCGCGTGGCCGGCATCTGCTGGTCGTCCACGGGCACCTGCAACCGGGCATGCCAGACGATCTCTTTCAGATCCACGCCCGGCTCGACGAAGCAGTCGTCGATGCGGCCGCGACCGGCAGAGGCCTCGAGCGTCACGGACCGGGTGATGCCGCTGGCATTGCCGGCCAGACCAAACAGCGCCCAGCCGCCGGCGAAGTTCTGCGGGTCGTTGTTGCATACAGCTATCACCAGCTCATTGGACTGGCCGTAATGTAAAGATGAAGACACATCATACGAAAATGGTGTGTAAACGCCGTACATGTACGTCCCGATCAACTCGCCGTTGATCCACACGTAAGCCGTGCCGACGGTCCATCCAATGGTCAGCTTGACGGCCCGACCGCTCCAGTCCGCCGGGACATCCACGGTCCTACGATGCCACCCCACTCCTGACAGGTACTGCAACGGACCGACGGTGGCCACGAATTCAGCCTGCGGCCACCAGGCCGCTTCCAGGAATCGGTCCAACTGGTCATCCCATCGGCCGGGGATGGTGATTTTCACCTGGTATGCCGCGGACACCGGCAACTGGGCCGCTTCGAGATCGATGGCCGGCGTGTAGGTGAAATCCCAATCACCGTCCAGCAGCATCAACGCAGGCTCACTGCCCAGGGTCACGGGCGCGGACAGCACCACCAGCAACAGCTCCAACATTCGCAGCATGTTCGACATAACAGCAATCCTTTCTTCAGCGCCCACGTTGGGCACAAGCTATTGGCCCAGACTGAATATCCAGACAGCAAGCAGTATCAGAAGCACCACCACGGCACTGATGCCGAGAAATCCATAGATCGACACGCGGGACGGGACGGGTATTTCAAAGTCCGCGTGCCCGATCAACACCCTGCGCGGCGCGGGTGCGGATCCCGGTGGCAGGCGAAACGCTTCGGTCTCCGGCTCATCGGGGCGCAGGGGCGTGCGCAGACACTCGTAGAACCTGTCGAGCTTCGTCTCGTCCACGCGCGGGGTGACAAAGCTGACCAGCACCTGCACCACGGTGCTCGCAGCCAGATAAATAATCATCTGCCAGGGCAGACTGAGGGCGCCTTCGTGCAACATGAAATGCGGCAGATGCGAGGCCAGCGTCGCATTGAAGTCCCAGAACTGGTAGCCGGCGATCGACACTGTTTCGGTGAACACCCACACGAAGACGCCCGCCAGGGTGCCCGCCCACGCTCCCGCGACCGTGGCCCGGCGCCAGAACAATCCCAGCCAGGCCGCCACTCCCATCATGGCGGCCACCTTCCAGAAAATCTCCAGGCCCGCCACCACACTCGACACCGATACCGTGAACAGCAGCGACAGGAGCATGACGACCACGGCCGCGATGCGCCCGATCAATATGTAGTGTCTTTCCGATCTGGTCTTTTTTCTCAAAAATGGTTTGTACAGGTTTTCCACGAACAGGCCTGACGCCAGCACCATGTTGGCATCGACCGAGCTCATCACGGACGCCAGCATGGAAGCGATGAACAGGCCAAGCAGACCGGCGCCCGCCTGGGGCAGCAGGTCGCGCGCCATCAGGCCGTAAATCTGATCCGCCTCCGCGGATGTCGTGAAGCGGCCGGCATAGATGGCGACGGCACAAAGCCCCACCAGCGTCCAGGCAATGGTGCACAGACGCTTGATGATGGAACCGAAACACTGGCCGATCCTGGCGTCCAGTTCCGTGCGGCTGGCGCCGGCCACCATGATGGTGGGCTGCGTGATCCAGCCGACCAGCCCGTTGAAAGACACGATGATGATGTAGAAGATCGTGATCTCGCTGGGCGCCACGATGCTGAACATGTCGGGATTGGCCACTGCCGCCCGCAGCCCGCTCATGCCCCCCACGCTGTGCAGGGCGTAAGGCAGGAGGATGAAGGATAACACGATGGTCAGCAGGCCCTGAATGAAGTCCGTGAGAATCGCGGCGCTCAGACCGCCCGCCACGCTGTAGATGCTGGTCAATGTGACCATGGCCACGATGGCCCATCCTTCGGAAATGGCGCCGCCCGTGCAGGCTTCCACCAGCACGGCCGATCCCTTCATCATCAGGCCCATGGTGACGACCAACTGCAACACCGCCACACACACGTACAGGACGCTCACGCTTCGGTCGTACCGTTTCTCGTACAGGTCGGCGCAGGTGACCGAGCGCATGCGGCGGACCATGGGGCCAAGCAGCCAGTAGAACGGCGTCACGAACAGGTACATCCACTGATACCAGATGCCCGAGGCTCCCACCTGGTAGGTCTTGGAGGCCACGGACACCGCCTGGTCGGCCTGCGTGCCCACGCCGAAGGTCGAAAAGATCATCATGACCTTGCCGAAGCGCCGGTCGCTGATGAAGAAACTGCTGGCGGTCTTGACCTTGCCCATGGCGCGGACGCCGATGAACGTGACCAGTCCCAGGTACAACACGACGATGAGCCAGTCTGTGTACGTGATGCTCTGCATGCGATTGTTCCGACCGAAACGTTCAGTGATCGGCCATGGCGAATAGTCTGCGCGGGTTCAAGTCCAGGATGTCGTGGCGAAGTTTGTCGCTGATGTCGAGACTGCCGAAGACACCGAAGAAGTACGCGGGCATATCCTCGAACGTGAAGCCGTGATCGGATCCCCATACCAGGCGCTGCCCGTCGCACAGCCGGACAATCCGGCGCAGGGCCGCCCGGTGAGGCCCGCACAGGCAGCCCCACAGATTATCCGCGGCGTTCATGGCGGCGATCGCTTCCCGCCAATGCTCCAGCAACCCGCAATGGCCGAGGATGATCGTGGTGCGCGGATGCCGCCTGGCCAGCACGGCCATCTGCGAAGGCAGCGAAAAACAGGGCGTACCATCGTGAAAAAGAATCGGCACGCGATGCTCGGCTGCCAGTTCGCACAGGCGATCCATGCCGGGCGAATTGGGGCTTAGCCCCTGAAGCCAGGGGTGAATCTTGATGCCGCGAATCCGATGAACCTCCAGGCATCTTGTCGCTTCCTCGACCGCCTGCTCGCCCTGCCAGGTGTTGATGGTGCAGAACGGCAGCATGCGTCCCGCGGACTTGGCGCAGACCGCGGCCACGGCGTCATTGTCCGCACCGATGGCCGAATCATTGATCAAGCCGGCAAAGGGAAACACCGCGCCGTGGGTGATGCCCTGTCGATCCCAGGCCTCCAGCCAACGAGCCGGAGCAAGCCCATCGCGGGCCTGGTAACAATCACCCCAGTGCGTGTGACAATCAAAAATCACGCCGCGCCCCCTGCCAGCAACCGGCGAAGGTTGTTGGCGTACGTGCCGGGATGCTCACGGATGGGCCAATGGATGTTCAACAGGTTCAGCTCCGTCGCCGGATCATTGCGGGGCGCGGAACTGGCGAAGATCAGGCGATCATCGCCCATCAGTTGACCATAGCGAGCAACCGCCCACGGCCGAACCAGGCTGATTTCATACCACAGGTTGTTCAGGCCGAGTGCCAACACCGCGGGCATATCGTGAGCGTAATCGGTGCTGCCGCAGTGCCCCATGATGAACTGCACGTCTGGATGTCTTGCCGCGACCAGGGCCAGTTGCGTGGGCGCAGCCGACGAATGGGGACCGGTGTGGACATAAACCGCGATGCGCAGTTCCCCGGCTGCGGCGATCAACGGGTCTGTCACCTCGTCACTCAAGATGAAGCCCTGGAGTGCCGGCGACAGCACGAGCATGCGCGATCCCCGCGCCACCGCACGACGCAGTTCACGAATACCAGCATCCCCATACCATGGATTGATCGTGCAGGCAGGAATGAACCAGCCGTCGTAGCGGGCAGCCAGGCTCAGGATGCGGTCATTGCCTGTCACGTTGTCCACGCAGATCTCCCGATCCTGCGGAGCAATCACCGCGCGGGAGACACCCGCCCCGCGCAAGGCGGCTTGCAGATCATCCGCATGGATCTGCAATTCCCGCTCTGTGCCGGGCGTGCAATAACCGTCGATGATTTCAACCTGATCCATTTGCAGCCGCTTCAGAGAGCACCGCTGATTTCCCACAGGTAACTGCTGCGATGTGGTGCATCATTCTCACCGGCATAGATCACACCGTCATTGGTGATCGCCAGGTCGTGAATGTGCCACGCGTATTCGCGTATGTCCGGATCGTAAACCGGGCCCAGTTGCTCGATCCGCCTGTTGGCGGGGTCGTAACGGAATAGCACCACGGATCCATCCTGCCCCGCGCTGCCATAGAGCTTGCCGTCGGGACCGTTGGCCATACCGGCCAGGCGGCGGGCCGGGCCCGGCTTTCCAATGGCCTCCACCTGCGCGCTTTCCGGATCGAGCCGGCACAGCAGACCCTCAACCGTCCCCATGTACAACACGCCGTCCGGCCCCAGGTGGGCGCCGTCCAGGCCCGCGCTGCCAGTCCGTCCGTGCAACCGGGGCAGGCCATGATCCAGGTATTCGATGCGGCCGTGATCCGGCCGGTATCGCCACAAGCGAAACTCATCGGGCCCTCGTTCATAAAGCCACGCCCGTGTCACGCCCCACGTTCCCCAGCATGTCCCCTGGCGATCGATCACCACCGTCTGTCCCTGCGCCATGGCAAAACCACTGCCCACCGGCCCCAGATCGGTCACATTCCCCGTCGCCACTTCATAGCTGAACAGGCGTTCCGGGGTGAACGTCAAGCCATAGATGATGCCGCGCCGGCGGTCCATGGTGATGGACTGAATGTAATGATGCGGCATGGGCCGCGCCACGATCTTCAACTGCTCAGACACCGGATCGAAGTGGACCAGCGCTCCGCCGGGGGCATCGTGATAGCGATCGATATCGTGCAGCAGGGCCGTGGCCGCCCACATGCCGCCGTCGTCGTCGAACAGCAGGGAACGGTGAAACTTGGCATCGTAGCGGTCGGCCACCTGCTGAAAGTTCATGCTGGCAAATCGATCGTGTTTGCGGTCATAGCGGTAGAAGATGTCCGTCGCCAGGCACGTCAGGCCGCACCAGATCGTATCGCGCGCATCGTCCGCCAACAGGCAGTCGAAGGACACCCAGTCGTGAAACCAGTCCGGGTGCTGACCGCTGACCAGGTCGGCGTAGTTCCATTTCCCCACAACCTCGCTGTGGAAGTTGCTGAAGTGCGCGTCCTTGAGTTTGATGGCTCTGGTTTTCATATCGTTGTCAGGTTTTCAGGTTGTTTCGTCGTGTCAGCCGGTCTGACGCCGCCCATGCCAGCCACCGCGGCCAGCGGATTGGTCCGCGTCAACATACGCACCTGATCATCCGTGCAGCCCAGATGCGCGCGAATGTTCTGCTCCATACGACGCATGGTCACCGCCGAGCCCAGCAGGTGGCTGCGGCCCGGCGCCCAGACCGCCAGGTCCGGCCCCACCTCGACCGACCAGCGGCCAAGCCGATGTGTGCCCGGGCTACAGCCGGCAGCCGCCATCGCGTCCGTGGTCAGTATCGCACGATCACCGGCCAGCTTCAGATAATTGCTCAGGACGAAGAATGGAATGTGAACCCCGTCGGCGATCATGCACAGCCAGAGCCGGTCGCCCAAGGCCAGAGCGCGCTGAATGACGTTGTCGTGACGCTTCAGAGTTCCCGGACAGCCATTGCCCAGATGCGTGAACATGGTCAGCCCCTCATCGATGGCGGCGGTCAGTTGCTCCAGCGTCGGATCGCAGTGCCCCGCGGACACCACCACGCCCTGCCGCACGAGATACCGGGTCACCCGCAGCCCCTCATCGCATTCAGGCGCCAGCGTGACCACGCGGGTCAAACCGCCCGCTGCCTCAAGCAGACGCTTCATGTCGTCAACATTCGGGGGACGGATCGCGTCGATCGGATGCGCCCCGCTGAAACCTGTCTTGCGACTGAGGAACGGCCCTTCGATGTGCAGGCCGCGAATGATGCGGGCACAGGACACGTGGCTTTCCAGAATGCGGGCCAGCCGATTGAGGCGCTGGCACATCAGCGGCAGGCGGTCGGTGATGATCGTCGCCAGGATCGATTCGACGCCATCGGCGTCAAGGGCTGCGCAGGCGCTGTGGAGCGATTCAGCCGACAAGTCATCCTGGTTGAAATCGACTCCACGATAGCCGTTAACTTGCAGGTCGATGTAGCTCATGTCTGGTTCATCGTGGCGGGCCGAGATGGGACGGACGGCGGCGGGAACCGGTGCGCCAGGCTTCATGCGCGCGTGCCGGGCCGCGGCTGTCGGTCGCTGCGCGGGTTCTTGACAAGGTCCTCGCCGAACATAGTCTATAATGGAATACGCAATACCGGGCGCCTCCGCCAGCATAGCTTTTTGACGCTGAATACAGGTATTATGCGGTGGCGGCAGGTCATGGCAAGGATGTTTTACGCAACATGAGTGACGCAATGCGCAACACGCAGGAGGCTCGCCGCATCGCCCTGCTCATGCCGCGGGCCGATGCTCATACGCGCGGCATCTTCCGTGGCATCACGCGCTACGCCCGGCCGTTCCGGGCCTGGAACTTCCATCTGGGCCTGCCCCACGCCGACGTGCTGGGCAACCTGCGCCGCTGGAAACCGGCCGGCATCATCGCCACCATCACGGATGCCCGGCTCGAGCGGCGGATCGCCGCCATGAACCTGCCCATCGTCAATTGCAGCAGCAACCTGTCAGATCACAGCGTGGACCGCGTGATCACGGACATGCCCCTGGTCGGCAAACTGGCAGCCGAATACTTCCTGGAGCGGGGCCTGCCGCATCTGGCCTATTGCGGTGAAGCGCAAAGCCACGCCAGCAGGCTCTGCCACGACTCCTTCCGCCGGCGGGCAGCCTCAGCCGGCGTGACCGTGCAGGAGTACGCGCGCAGGGACTCGACCTTGATGATTGGTGAGATCGGGTGGCGGGTGTCCAGCAGCGACGCCGCGCTGCAGCGCTGGATCACCAGCTTGCCCAAGCCGGTGGGATTGCTGGCCTGCCACGATCCCATGGCCATGCTGTTGAGCGAAGTCTGCCGCGAAATCGGCGTGAACGTGCCGGGTCAGGTTTCCATCCTGGGCATCGACAACGACGTCATGCTGTGTGAAATGGCTTATCCGACGCTGTCCAGCGTGCAGATCCAACAGGAGAAGATCGGCTTCGAGGCGGCCCGTCGTCTGGATCAACTGTTTCATCGTCGCCGCAACAGGCCCAGCATCCGCTGTATTGCTCCGCTGGGGATCATCACGCGACAGTCAACGGACGTGCTGGCTGCCGACGATCGCCTGGTGGCCGAGGCTTTACGCTACATTCAGGAGCACGCTGATCGCCCCATCCGCGTCAGCGACGTGGTGACTCGCGTCGGCCTGTCCCGCCGCGCTCTGGAAGGACGCTTCAAAGCCGCCGTCGGGCACAGCATCCTGCTTCACATTCAACGCGAGCACATCGCGCTGGCCAACCGCCTGCTCGCCAGCACCAGCTTGAATCTGGATGACGTGGCGCACGCCAGTGGCTTTAACAGCCGAGAGCGCTTTTCGCACGTGTATCGTCAGGTCACCGGCTTGACGCCTCGGGCCGCCTTTCCAGCCGGCGCCGCTCTGCCGCAGCTTCGCGCGGGCCAGGGACACCTTGTTCCCCATACAGGCCACCCGTAGCGCTCGACCTCCGTGGCACTGACATCGCATGTTTGCAAACCTGGAATAACTCTCAGCACCACCTCCCAGATTTACATGCCAGGCCATAATGGCGCGGCAAGTGTCGGTGTCAACCACGACAGCGCGCGACATCAAAGTAAAAAAGCTGTCAATCAGCCCGAAAATTGTTTGAACCATCTGCCGCCCGGTTGTAGCATGGCCGTGCTTTGGCGCTCGAGGAGCGGGATCACCATGCCGGAGGAATCCACACCAAGCTTCGCTTCACATGACCACGGCTATGCTCTGCCGCGCTCGCGCTGCCGGTCTGGCGAGACCCGGCCGCGGCCCGGCGTTTGATCGCGACTTTTCATTGGGAGGCACATCATGCATCAAAGAATCAACTCACGTTTCGCGGTTGCGTTACTGATCGCCGCCATGACTTCGCCCGCCTGGGCCAGCACCGGCCTGTTCTGGCAGTTCCAGGACCTCAACTATCCCAGCAACTCATCCTGCACCGCCGTCGCCATGCGCACCGCTGAGGCCTGGCCCGTGGTCTTTGCCGGCAACGCACAGGTCTTCAGCCTGTTCGCCACGCCTTCACCCTCCGCCCCGAGCAACTACTGGCATCAATCCACGTTGCCCGTCACACCCAGCGGCGCCCCCATCGTCGCCAAGAGCAGCCCCACCGGCCGCGTGCTCATGTTCAACGCCGTCGCCGAACAACTCGTGGCCGGCTCACCCACCACCGGCTACAGCTCCTACACCGCCACCGCCGGCGCTTTCAACAACTCCGGCACGCTCATCACCGCCTACAACGATCAGGTCAACGGCTTCGGCACCATCCCTTCCGGCGGCAAAATCATCGACATGGCCTTCGCACCCGATGGCACGCTGGGCGTGGTCACCGATGGACTGAAGTTCTACGAAAGCTACAACGGCACATGGTCGCAGCCGGTCTATCTGCCCACCTTGTACTCCGCCTCCTACATGCCCACTTCGCTGCGCTTGGCCTACGACGCGCAGAGCCGGCCGCACATCGTCACCAACGCCAGCTCCAACGTGCGCGTTTTCGATTTCGACACCCAGACCGGCATGTGGACCACCAACGCCCTGGGCATGCTCAGCTATGAAGCGGCCGCCATCGCCGGCACCGACAACGCCAGCGGCGCCCTGGGCGTCGCCTGGGTCGATTCCGCCAGTGGACCCTATGACCTCAAATACGCCTACCTCGACGACACCGGCACGTGGATCACCACCACCGTGGTCGGCAACGTCGATACCTCCAGCCAGGGCGTCGGCCTGACCTTCGACTACGCCGGTCTGCCCGTGATCTCCTACAAGGATAACGCCACCTATCGCCTGGCCTACGACCCGGTGCTCATCCCCGAGCCGGGGACGCTGATGCTGGCGGGCGGCATGAGCCTGTTGGGTGTGATGCGTCGCAGGGGGTGAAACATTGATGTGCAGGAAAAGTCACATTCTGTTTTGTGTGATCAGCGTGATCGTTTGCGCCATGAGTGCGGGGCCGGCCGCGGCGCAGTGGGTGGTGCGGCCGGTAGATGGCACGTTGTTCCCTTACCCCACTGTGTTTTCCACTGTCAACGTGATGATCGATGCGACTGGCAAAGTCATTGTCGGTTCCAGCCTTGACTACTCGACCGAATTGACTGCCTCCTCGCTTGTCAGCATATCCCCAGGACAATTGCTGTTTGATCGTCAGCATCTTGGCATGACTATGGGATTCGGCTCCTTCGCCCTTGACCCGGATGGAAGTGTTTTGATGTCCGGAAAAGAAAACTGGTCTGACACTTCGGTTTACATCGGGCAGGACACCGGGGCCGGCGGCGGCATCCAGTATGGCCAACTCAGCATCGACCCATCCGTGGCGGTGAGAGATTCCACCATGGTTGTCAACAGCCACGGCATCCCCACCGTCGTCTGGTCGAGCACTGCAACCGATGGCTATTACAGTCAAACTTTTAATCCTGCTACCGGGCAATGGGGCACCACCGTCACTGAGATTCCTGAACCCTCCTCTGGTCCGACCACGGTGGGACCGTCCGCGCAATTCGACAAACATGACCGTTTGCTGGTCGGGGGTATTGTGGACGCCAGTAACGGATGGGGCATTGTCCGCCTGATGCAAAGAGACCCGGTGACCGGTTCACAACAGTTGCTCTTTCAGGATCCTTACAATGCTTCGCGCTCCCGAGGCACTGCATTAGCTGTCGGGCCGGACAATCAGATTGCTTTCGCCTATGTCGATCGGAATTTCAATCCTGTCATTCAACTGATCGATGACGAACAGATCGCAACGCATATCCTGACCGACATTCCTTCCGCCTTGGCTCTGATGCCTGAAAGTGTGGCTTTCGATGCCAATGGCCTGCCCGCTCTGGTGATTACCCCCAGAGACAATCCAATCGTGCTGGCGCGAATGAACAGCAATGGACAGTGGACGGTAGAGCAGTTGCCTATCACTGGACTTACGTCGTCGATCACATTTGATAACGAGAACAATCCCTATGTTGCTGTAAAAGGTCAGGATGGTGTTATCCGTCTTCTCAGCCCCAACATCGCACCCCTGCTGTGCGGCGATTTCAATCTCACCAGCTTCGCGGACCAGAACGATCTGTCCGCCATGGATCAGGCCATTCACGACACGGCCGGTTACATGGCGGCCAACCCCAACCTGATCAACGCCGAGCTTCTTCTGATCGGCGATTACAACGACGACGCGGCCATCGACATCTTCGACGCCTACACCATGGCCGACAACCTGCCCGTTGAACATCTGGGCTCGCTGGTCACGCGCTCGGCGGGTTACTTCGCACTCGATCAGGCCCACGCCGGCGGCAACTTCTTTTCCACCACGCTTGTCACCGGCAAAACCTACGCTGAGGGCGACGCCCGCGGCGATCTGAATCCATTGCCCGATCAGTTGATCGACGCGGCGGACATCGATTACCTGTTCGATCAGTGGTACCTGGCTTCGCCGGACCTGCGCTGCGATCTGAACAACGACGGCATCGTCGGAGCCCTCGATGCAGCCATCCTGGTCAAGATGATCCTAGGCACGCACTTCGGCGACGCCAACCTCGACGGCATCGTCAACCTCAGCGATCTGCAAATCCTCGGCGACCACTGGCAGTCAACCACCGCAAACTGGTCCATGGCCGACTTCACGGGCGACGGCAAAGTCAACCTGGCTGACCTTCAGGTGCTCGGCGACAACTGGGGTGCAACGGCTGGTGACTTCCAGGCGTTGGCGGCGCTGTACATCCCCGAACCAGCCGCGTTGGGGTTGCTGCTGACCGCTTCCACTCTCATGCTGTCAGCCCGCCGCGCTCGCGGTTGACAGCGCGGGCATTCGCCACGAAGACGCGAACAATACGAAGCAAGTCACGAAGGTCACTCGCTCCATTTAGTCCCCGGTGAACACATCGGTGGCCGCCGCTGCGCCGGGCGAGAACGCATCGGGGGGGGGGGGACGCCCCATCACGCTGTGCCCGCCGCACCCCGCGTGTATTCACGCGGGGGATACGGATGCCACTCTCAATCTGGCCCCCGAAAAAGTTCCAGCCCCCCCCCCCCCCCAAAAAAAAGGTTCCAGGAACCTTATTTCAGAAACATGGCGTTTTCACCTATATTTTGGCCAAAATCAAAAAAAGGTACCAGGAACCTTTTTCGGTGTCGGACGGCGCGCGACACATTGATTGAAAATATCGAACCCGACAATTAGTCTGTTTTCGCCGAAAACAGATTCATTGCTGGACCCGATCGCCAACGAAAAGATCAGTGGGTTGTAGTTTGAGTACCGGCCTGTATGGTGCGGTTGAGCACGCATATTGAGCCTGCGATTCGTATAAATGGGGACTTGCGGCGATGATCGCGTTCTTGATCGCATTTCACCGCCGGCGCGCACAGAATGGTCAGCGATTTTCATTTTTTCGAGGGTCGCGCGAAAAAATTTCTATTGCTGCCTGTCACTGCACTTACGCGATTTCGGAAGGGGCAAAACAGGCCTCCGGCGCGCACAAACGTGACGCTGCGTCCATTTATAGGAAGGCCGTCCGGTTT
>JADLFV010000028.1 GCA_020849625.1 Phycisphaeraceae bacterium | reverse complement strand
ACAGCGCCAGCGATCTGCTCAATGCCGTGGTCACTGCCGGAACCGACAACGGTTGGTCCTGGGACGCCGGCAACAGCATGCTCTACAAGGGCGACATCTACGGTCGCCTGACGATCAGCGGCTTGAACCTCCTGGTGCAGGCCGCCCTTGGCTACTCCGGCGCCACCCTGAGCACGCCGGCTGCCAAACTGGTCGGCATCACCAACCGGCTGGGGCAAGCGGGCAACACGCTGCTGAGCTACCCGGTGACTTACCACATCTTCGTGCACACGGCCCCGGACAACATCATCGTGGCCGTCAACTACCAGGTGATGTGGTGGCAATGGCTGGCAATCGGCCAGGCACGAAGCTTTGGCGTGCTCGGCAATGCCATCTGGCATTGGGGCACCGCGACATCCGATATCAGCACCAGCGCCGGTGTGGCGATCGACTCAAATGGCAGCACTGGCAGCGGTGGCGGCAACACCTCGGGCGCACCGTTCTGGCAGTCCAACGACACTAGCGGCGTCCAAAACAGTTCGATCTACCTGAACTTCAACGGTCACGGCTGGTGGAACAACCCGGTAGGCGTCTCCACGGCAAACCCGAACAACGCTCGCGCCACCATCGCCGTTCCCACGTTGCTTGTTACTCAGCCCAACAACTGGAACGGTGAGGCCGTGCTTACGCGCATCCACATCATGGCCGCGCAACCTTCCAGCTTCTGGTCGCACGTCGCGGAGCTTCCGCATTTGCGGATGACGCGCAACGACAACATCGACGACGGCCAGATCCTGACGCTCGGGTCCGAGCGCTGGTTCATCGCACCGGTGTATCGCAAGAACACCGCGAGCCGTGCCGCCTCGCCATACAACGGCGCGACCCACTCCGGGACGATCGCGATGGCCGTCCGCTACGACGGCCCCTGATCCTCCACCTTCACCTCATTCGAGAGCTTTGACATGCCCGTCCTGACAGGCATGGTGCTCGAACGCGCCCAGGCAGGCTCTTTGAATCCTCTCCTGAGCGCCGACGGGTATCAGGTTGCCGCCATCTATCCGTACAGCGCCAGCGATACGCCACGTGCGGAGAAAGGCGAGCGCAACTACGCCAACGATATCTCGGTGCCTGCGCAGCGGGTTCTAAGCGGCGTTCAGGTGCCGAGCTACTTTGAGGACTATTACTTCCGCGTGCACCTGCTGCCGGGGCGCATCAACCTCGGCAGCCTTGCCTCGGAGCAAAGCCGCACGATCGAGGTCTGGAATGCGAGGCTGACACCGAACAACCTGGCCTCTATCACCGCCACCGGTGCGGAAGGCATGACGCTGACCGGTCCAGCGCCGGCGCCGACCGTGTTTGCCGCCAATGAATCGCGGCTCTATACGCTCGCGGTCACGCCGAATGGGCCGCCTACCGTGAACGCGACGTTCGTTTTCGCGTTTGCCCTCGACAGTTCCACCTTGCAGGCGACCGGACGTCGCATCGTAGGTTGGATCTTTGCGCCGAACTGGGTACAGCCGGTTGTCGAACGGCTGGAATGGCTCACCGATGTGATGGAGTCTCATGCTGGGTTTGAGCAGCGCGTGCGCTTGCGCGCTGGAGCCAGGCGCAGCTTCGAGTACAGCGCTCTGGTTGGCTCGGACACCGAGCGCGTGAAGATGGAGAACCTGTTGCTGTCCTGGCAGGCACGGGTGTTCGGCTTGCCGCTTTGGACCGATGTCGCGCTTGCAGCAAACCCCATTCCTGCCGGCGCGACGTCCATTGCCGTGTCGACGGCCAATCGGGACTTTGCCGTCGGCGGCTTGGTGGGACTGGTTCTGGCAACGGAATCCGAGTTCGCCGAGATCACGGCGGTCCTGCCCGCGTCGCTGACCATCAAGAGCCCGCTGGATTCGACCTGGCCGGTTGGCACCAAGATCCTGCCTGTCCAGCCTGCACGGGTGCAGAACGAACTCGGCCTGACCTACTTGAGCGATGCCATCGGCCGGGCCACGGTCCGCTTCCAACTCGAGGAGGAGTGGTTGCTGCCCGCTGCCACCGAGACGTTGGATTACCGGGGCTACCCCGTCCTGCTCACCGCGACCAACTGGACCGAGGACGTCGATACCGACTACGCCCGCAAACTCAACGAGCTGGATTTCCTGACGGGCCGACGCGCCATCGATGACCTGTCAGGGATTGGCACCGTGCGCCGGACGCATCGCTGGCTGATCAGCGGACGCGCCGCGATCGCGTCGTTCCGGTCCTGGCTGGCCGCTCGCGCCGGCAGACTGACGCCGTTCTGGATGCCCAGTTTCCAGTCGGACCTGAAGGTAGTAAGCCCCATCGGTGCCTTCGACTCGGCCATCACCGTGGAGAACCGCGCCTACGCCGCCAACGTGCCGGCCGCCGTTGGGCGGCGCGACATCATGATTGCCACTACGTCCGGCAGCCGCTACTACCGGCGCATCACGGGCGCCACAGCTCTTACACCCAGCACTGAAAGCATCGCCATCGACAGCGTGGTGGGCGCGGCACTGCTGCCCGAGCAGATCCGCCATGTGTCGTTCATGAAGCTGGTGCGCCTGGACAGCGATGCCATCGAACTGGCTCACCACACTGATGATATGGCGGAGGTGTCCATCTCTGTCAGAAGCGTTCGGGATGACACATGACCTACGCTAGCCGAGAAGCATCCACGGATGCCAGTAGTCCAGTGGAGTTGTACGAGTTTCGCCGAGGCGGTGAAACCTGGCGTTACACCAGCGCCGCACAGGATGCGACGTATGCGACCTACAGCTACAGCGCGGTGCCGATCAGTCGCGGCAGCATCGAACAGACCACGGAGATCGGCAAGGCGGGACTGCGCATCACCTTTGCGCGCGATGTGGAGGTTGCCCAGGGCTTCATTTCGACGCCGCCTTCCGAAGTCACCTTGCTCACGCTGTACCGGCAACATCGCGGTGATGGCGAAACCGTCGCGGTGTGGATGGGTCGTGTGCTCAACGCAGAATGGCGTGAATCGGTCGTCGAGCTCAACTGCGAACCGGTTTACACCAGCCTGCAGCGCATCGGCCTGCGGCGGCTGTATCAACGCAACTGCCCACATGTGCTCTACGGAACGGCGTGCGGGGCTAGCGCGGTCGTGTTTCGGGTTGCTGGGACGGTCACCTCGATCGCCGGCACCTTGCTGAGTGTTCCGGCTGCTGCAGGGTATGCCGTCGGGCACTTCGCGGGCGGCTACGCGACCTGGGCGGCCAACGGCATCACCGAAAAACGCATGATCGTCGGCCATAGCGCCGACGCCATCACCTTGTCGGCCGTGCCACCGGGGCTCGCCATTGGCGATGCCATCTATCTGTACCCCGGCTGCGATCGAACTTTGAACACCTGCCACGCGAAATTCGGCAACAGCGCCAACTTCGGCGGATTCCCGTTCATTCCAACCAAGAATCCCTTCGGCGGCAGCCCGATTTACTAAAAGCACTTCTCTGAGGGATTCCCATGTGGGCAGCCATTGCCGTTCTGATCGTCAGCGTACTGATTCAGTACGCCCTGCAACCCAAGACACCACAGCCCCAGGCCGCTGAACTCAAAGACTTCGATGCGCCGACCGCCGATGAAGGCCGTCCCGTGCCGGTCGTGTTCGGCAGTGTGCTGGTGAAGAGCGCCAACGTGGTGTGGTACGGCGATCTGCGCACCACGCCGATCAAATCCAAAGGTGGAAAGAAATGACCGACATTCTGGTGACCCATGGCGATATGCGTCGCCTGGGCTATTGCAATCGTGGCGCGCGGGAGTGGTTCGCGCGCCACCAACTCGACTGGAGCCTGTTCATCGACAAAGGGCTGCCAGCGCCCATGTTGCTGGATACCGGGGACAGCATGGCCGAGGACGTAGTCGCCGCCGCCCGAGAACGCATCGCCTCCGAGGTGAACGATGGGCGGTAGCAGCAAATCGCAGACGGTCGGCTACCGCTACTACCTGGGGATGCACCTCGCCATCTGCCACGGGCCGGTCGATGCCATCACCGAGATCCAGGTCGGCGAGCGCCAGGCCTGGAGCGGCAACCTCACGGCCAGCGGACGGATCACGGTCAGCATGCCGGAGCTGTTCGGTGGCGAGAAGCGCGAGGGTGGTGTCTCCGGTGCCATCGATGCCGCGTTTGGCCAGGCGGCGCAGACACCGAATGACTACCTCGTCTCGAAGATCGGCTCGCCACAGCCTGCCTATCGCGGGATTCTGAGCTTGATTCTGCGGCAGGTGTACATCGCCGCGAACAACCCCTACATGAAGCCCTGGGCAGTGCGCGTGAAGCGCTGCTTCCGCGACTGGTATTCGGCAAAGGCGGAAATCAGCGGGGCCGCCAACCCCGCGCACATCGTCTACGAGTGCCTGACGAACTCCGCCTGGGGAATGGGTTATCCGACGGCCAGCATCGATGACACATCGTTTCGCGCGGCGGCTGATGTGCTCTACACCGAAGGGTTCGGCCTGAACATGATCTGGCTGCAGCAGAGCAAGATCGAGCAGTTCATCACGGAGATCATGGATCACATCGGCGGCGTGCTCACGACCTCGCCGTCGACCGGGCGCTTCGTCCTGAAGCTGGTGCGCGCCGACTACACCGTCTCGACGCTCCCCGTTCTGAATCCGGACAACATCATCGAGCTGGAGAGTTTTCAGCGGGCGGCGTGGGGTGAGACGACCAACGAGATCGTGCTCATCTACACCAAGCCAGACACCTTCAAAGAGACCAGCATCGCGGTCCAGGATCTGGCCAACATCCAGGCGCAGGGTGCCGTGGTATCGCAGACACGGCGCTACCCCGGCATTACCTCGGACAGTCTCGCTGCCCGGGTCGCCATGCGCGATCTGGCCGTAGTCTCCACGCCGCTTGCCAAGGTCCGCTTGAAGGTGAACCGCGCAGCCTGGAATCTCTATCCGGGTGATGTGTTCAAGCTGGAGTGGCCTGCGCTCGGGATCGCCGGTCTGGTGATGCGGATTGCAGGCGTCGATGGTGGCTCACTCACCAACGGCGCCATCAGCATCGACGCGGTCGAGGATGTGTTCGGACTGCCCTCGGCGGCCTACACCGCCTCGCAGCCCACCGGATGGACCGATCCAGTCCCCGCGCCGACGGCGACCACGCCTCGGCGTCTGGTCGAGGCCCCGTACTGGGACGTTGCCCGTGCACTGTCCGCAGCGGAGCTGGCCTACCTCGATGCCACCGACTGCTTCCTGCAGACCTTGGGCGGGCGACCAGTATCGGGCGCCATGAACTACGACCTGTATAGCAAGACAAGTTCGGCATCGACTTACAACCAGCGCGGCCAAGGCGAGTTCTGCCCCACGGCGGTGTCGGCTTCCAGCCTCGCGCAAGAGGTCACCAGCACGGTCACCTACAGCGGCGAACTCGACATCGATCTGGTCGCCACCGGGACTTACGCCTACATCAACGACGAGGTCGTCCTGGTCACCGCCATCAACACGACCACCCAAAGCCTGACACTGACCCGTGGCGTGATGGATACCGTGCCGGTCAGCCACGCGGTAGGCAGCCGGATCTGGTTCGCCGATGGCGCGCAAGGCATTGACCCGACCGAATACGCCGCTGGCGAAACGGTCAATGCTCGCCTGCTCACCGTGACTGGTAAAGGCACGCTGGCACTGGCATCGGCACCGACCGACTCCCTGGCCATGAACCGCCGTCAGAATCGGCCGTACCCGCCCGGCAACGTCAAGATCAACAACGTGGCCTACCCGGCGGTCGCCAAGGGTGACTTGGTCATCTCCTGGGCGCACAGGGACCGCCTCAGCCAAACGGTCAGCCTGGTGTCCCAGACCAACGGCAACATCGGCCCGGAAGCTGGCGTGACCTACACGCTGCGCATCTACGGGGAAGCGGGCAGCCTGCGGCGTACCTACAGCGGCCTGACCAGCACCAGCCAGACCTACACATTGGCCGACGACACCGCCGATTCCGGTCTTGGCCGACCCAATGCTGCGCTGCGAATCGAGCTCGAATCCAACCGCTCCGGCGTGATCAGCCTGCAGAAGCACTCGATCTCCTTCGAGCGCGCCGGCTACGGACTTTCCTACGACAAATACTACGGAGGCATCTGATGCCCGCAATTACTGACCCGAATCTGGGACTCAACTACGGCTGGACGCTCGGCGAAAGCGGCTGGGGTGCCGGCATGGATGCCAACCTGAAGCGGCTGGGCGCCGTCGTCAGCCTGTCGGTCAAAGACCGCGACCTTACGACACCACCGGCCAGCCCGGTGAATGGCGACCGTTACCTCATTCCCGCTGGCGCAACTGGCGTCTGGAGCGGCAAAACCGACCAGATCGCCGCGAGGATTGCAGGCGCATGGGAGTACCACATCCCCAAGATCGGCTGGCTGTGCTTCATCGAGGACGAGGCCGTGCTCTCGGCCTACAAGGCCACTGGTTGGAGCCCCGGCATCGCCATCTGAACCCTTTCCATCGAATCCCAGAAACCCGCCGGTGTGGCGGGTTTCGCATTTTTGGAGCCTGCCCATGACCGACCCACAACAACCTGTCCTGGTCGACAACATGCTCCTCCTGCGCAAGGAGGACTTCGACGACCTACTGGAACGCGCCGCTGAACGCGGTGCCAAGCGCGCCCTGGCCGATGTTGGCCTGGATGGCGACGACGCTGCTCACGACATCCGCGAACTGCGCGGACTGCTCGATGCCTTCAACACCGCCAAGCACACCGCATGGCAGACCGTCATCAAGATGGTCACCACCGGATTCCTGCTAGCACTGGTGGCGGGCGCGCTCATCAAGCTAAAGGTATTCGGAGGTGCCCAATGATCGAGACGTTACTCGGCGGCCTGCTAGGCGGCACCTTCCGCCTGGCGCCGGAATTCCTCAAGTGGCTCGACCGCAAAGGCGAGCGCGGCCACGAACTGGCGATGCAGGACAAGGCGCTCGAATTCGAGAAGCTACGCGGTGCTCAGCGCATGGATGAAATCGGTGCCGGTGCCGATGCGGCGTGGAACGCGGGTGCGATCGAGACGCTGCGCGAAGCCGTTCGCACTCAGGGTGAGAGAACTGGCGTCCGCTGGGCCGACGCTCTGTCGAGCAGCGTGCGTCCGGTGATCACCTACTGGTTCATGGCGTTGTACTGCGCGGCCAAGACGGCCGCCTTCGTTACTGCCATTGAGGGCGGTGCCGACTGGGGCGTCGCCATCGTCCACGCATGGACCGAAGCCGACCAAGCCCTGTGGGCCGGCGTGCTGAACTTCTGGTTCCTCGGGCGCGTATTCGATCGGGTTCGGCCATGAGTGAGATTCCCCAAGCCGCTATTGCACTGGCGAAACGCTTTGAAGGCTTTCATCGGGTCCCAAGGTCAGATCCTCTACGCCGGGCCCATCCCTACATCTGCCCCGCCGGCTACTGGACGATCGGTTACGGGCGTTTATGCAAGCCAGACCATCCACCAATCGACGAGGAAGATGGCGAGATCTACTTGCGTCAGGATCTGCGCACGGCGCTCGCCGCCACGCTGCGCTACTGCCCGGTGCTGGCCACCGAGACCGAGGGCCGGCTCGCGGCCATTGTCGACTTCACCTTCAACCTTGGTGCCGGTCGGCTGCAGACATCTACGCTGCGTCGGCGAATCAACCAGCGAGACTGGCTTGCTGCACGACAAGAGCTGCGGCGCTGGGTGTACGGTGGAGGCAGGGTACTGCCGGGCCTGGTTACGCGACGCGAGGCTGAGGTCACCCTGCTGATCTCGGGCGTGTAGATCAGCGCCGAGTTCCAGAGGCCGACCACAACGCATGTACCTCGTTATGGATTGTTCCAGCAACCTAGGCTCTGCGAATCGAAGAAAGTAACAGTGGTTTTTGGCAAGGACCGGCCAACGGCCTTGAGGACCTGGTGGCAGAACGCTTGCTGATCTCCCACTGGCTGTCCAGTGAAAACTGAGACGGCCATTCGCTTTGGCGGATTCGCCGCGATGGCATCAAGCACATGCTGGTCTCGCTCGTCAAAGCTCCAGCCATATACGACCAGGCTCTCTCCAAGGGCGGGCAGCACCTCTTCATATACGTTCGTCAGGTAGTGACTCCGGCGAATCGCAGCGACCTTCTGATGACTGGTTCCCTCGCTAACAAACACGGGCACATAGTGCCCGGACGTCCACCTCCGGGTTATGGTGTCAAGCAGGTCACCCGCGGCTCCCGCACCAACAGCGAGCTTTGTCTCGTTACCAATGTAGTCACGCGCAACCGCAAGACTGCCGTGAGGGTAGAACACCAATGTTGCTCCTGCAGCGTGTCCATAGGGTCGCCGTAGATATTCCCAATCCGTTTGAAAATCCCCGTCGTGGAATGCGTCCTTGAACCAACTCCCATTCGCCGCGTTGAACAGCAGCATGGCCCAGTACAAGGTGAGGTCGTAGTTCAGGCTGACGACAGTTGGAAATACGCTCGCAAACGCACCGGCCCGCTGTAGGTCGGTGGCAACATCGGCATGCACCGGATGCACACTGTGCACCGCTTCGATCAGCGCTGTGCGTACTTCCGAGTAGGCTGCGGAGATGGCGGCCGACGGCGTCCCCAATGCCCCGTTGACGTGCTCGGCATACCAGCACGCGAGCAGAACATGCTCGAAGTCGGTTGTCCCGAGCTTGGCGAATATTGGAGCAGTTGTGGCGAGCAGCCCTTTTGCATCAGCAATGCCATGGAGTGTTGGGTATGCGAACTCCTTGTGGATGGCGATGCTGGCGCCATTGCCCAGAAGGAGGGAGCTCCAACCGTCAGCGCTGATGTTTGCCAAGGTGTCGATGTCGATTCGATCCATGCTTTTCACTGGCCTGTCACTGACTGGATCGGGTCAAAGAATCGCAGCAGTTGCGATCGAATATCCGCCGTCGACGCAGTCAGATCCACGGTGGCAAAACGAATGCGATGCCCTTGGATGACAGCCGTCTCGTCGACCATCTGGCCGATCGCGGGATGCAACAACAATCCGCTCGCGTGATCTGCGAGCACATCGCCGCACCCAACCTGGGATCGAAGATAGGCGTAGATCTGGTACACGTATCCGCTGCGCAGGGTTTCCTCACGGTACCAACCGCTCGTCACAATCGAGGTGAACTTGGTATCGATGACGATCCGCTGCCCGGTTGACGGGTGGTCGAGCACGACATCAGTTCGCATGGTCGGCAAGATCTTGTCGATCCCCGCCGTTTTCTGCTCGATTTGCCAGCCCATCGTCCCGCCGCACAGCACCCGCCAGCCCTGCGGACGCAATACGACTTCGTAGAAGCCGCCCACCGCTCGCTCGAACAAACGGCGTACCCATGTCGCTTCTCGGTCTGGCAGAGAGAGCACATTCGCACCCGACGCCTCCGTAGGTAGCACTAGGTCGAACGCCAGCTTTGCGGCTGCCACCATGAACCGGTCGTCCGCGTCGTTACGGCCGAAACGATCGGTGCTCATTTGGGCGCGGGTCGGTGAGTCCCCTGATACACCCATTGCCTTCATGCCACCCGCAAGTGCGCGGCACCGATGGGCAACGTCCTTCCTCTGAACGATCCTGGAGATGGACTCCAAGGCTGCTCGGACGAAACGATTGCGTGGGGTGTCGATGGTGAGTTCGTCGAACCGGCACGCCACCAGGCCTCTATCCATCAATTGATGGCGTTCGGTGGTCAAGACATCGATCCGGCCACGCACGCGATTGATTACTGCGTCACGAGATCGATACCCAAGACTCAATCGGCGACGCTGTCGCACCTCAACCGCGTGGGCAAGGATCTCCGCGACTAGATCCGGTAGATCGTCCGGGCTGTCTTCCAAGCCGATCTTGCCGATGCAGCGAGTGCGGAACAGGTCTGAGGCGTAGAGCATCAGCAGCCAGAGGTTGCGCACCGGAATGCGTCCGATGAACCCCTCAGCGCTCATGGATGCACTTTCAACCTGTTCTGCGACGGCGGTCATCACCAGCCCTGCGTCAGCCGTGCAATCGCCTTTTGTGCTTCGTCGGGCGCGTCGAACCAGTATTCATCCAGCAACGGGCCGATCTCCGTCTCCACGACCTGCTGAAACCACTTCTTCGTGTCTCCCGCCTCCAGTCGATGTGCGGGTGTCACATAGCTGTGCCCAATCCGGAATTGCTTGCCAAGGCGCGCATCCGCCGCGATCTGGTCGTTCAGCTCAGCGATACGGCGTTCGATATCCGCGACCAAGCCCGGATCGACAGCACACTCCTTGACCACCCAATCCCGCCAAACCTGGCCCAGTCTTGGCTCCAGCCCAACGAAAGCAAAGCGGCGACGCAATGCCAGATCGACCAGTGCAAGTGATCGGTCGGCGATATTCATGGTGCCGACCACATAGAGATTCTCGGGAATATGGACGGGACGTCGTTTGCCGTCCGCATCCGGATAGCAGAGTTCCAGCGCTTCGTTGGGTGTCCGCTTGCCGGCCTCAAGCAGCGTCAGCAACTCGCCGAAGATCTGCGCCGGGTTTCCACGGTTGATCTCCTCGATCACCACGACAAACTTCGACGAAGGGTCCTTCGATGCGGCCTTGATGGCTTCCATGAAGACACCGTCCGCCAGCGACAACTTGCCTTCGCCAGTGGGGCGCCACCCTCGAACAAAGTCCTCGTAGGACAGGTTGGGGTGGAACTGCACTGCACGGACCTTGCTGTCGTCCTTCTGCCCCATTAGCGCGAACGCGAGCCGTTTGGCTAGCCAGGTCTTGCCCGTGCCCGGAGGCCCCTGAAGGATGAGGTTCTTTTTCGTGCGCAGACGATCGAGCAAGCGGTCAATCTCGGCCCGCTCCAGGAAACAGCCGTCCTTGAGGATGTCCTCCACCGAGTAGGGAACGATTGGCGCTGCCACCTGAAAGGCTTCGCGAACTTCACCTTCAGTTT
>JADLFV010000027.1 GCA_020849625.1 Phycisphaeraceae bacterium | reverse complement strand
GGTCTTCTCGAAAACCACCCACTTGGGCTAGCGGCCCGCGCCGCGATGCTCGGATAGAAGAATGGGAAACCCCGCCTCGCCCTTGACAACGAGCCGTCATACATAGAAGCAATCACACATCAGACATTATCATTGCTTGTCATGCCTCAGACCCCGACCAACCTCCCACCCGCTGTCATCCTGCTCTCCGGCGGCCTGGACTCGGCGACCACGCTGGCGATCGCACGAAACGCGGGTTTCGCCTGTCACGGCCTGAGTTTTGACTACGGCCAGCGGCACCACATCGAACTGGAGGCCGCCCGCCGCGTCGCGGCACATCTGGGCGTAGCCGAGCATCGCTTCGTCAAGCTGGACCTGCGGGCCTTCGGCCACAGCGCACTCACGGACGACATTGCCGTGCCCAAGGACCGCGACCCCGGCGCCATGTCGCACGGCATCCCCATCACTTACGTGCCGGCCCGCAACACGATTTTTCTCTCCTACGCGCTGGCTTTTGCCGAAGTCATCGACGCGGCTGACGTGTTCATCGGCGTCAACGCCCTGGACTACAGCGGCTATCCCGACTGCCGCCCGCGATACATCGAGGCCTTTGAACGCATGGCCAACCTCGCCACCCGCGCTGCCGTCGAGGCCGGCCGCAAGCTCACCATCCACGCCCCGCTGATCGAACTGTCCAAGGTGCAGATCATCCAGCGCGGCCTGGAGCTTGGCGTGGATTATGCTCTGACCCACAGTTGCTACGATCCCGGTGCGGCTTCCGGCCGGGTCTGCGGACGATGCGACAGTTGCCTGCTTCGCCGGCGGGCGTTCGAGCAGTTGGGGCTGAGCGATCCGGCCATGGCGGGACCGTTTTGAAACGGCCGATGATTTCGCCACGGAGGCACGAAAGACACGAAGATTGAAATTCCTCCACAAGGATTGAACTTCGTGTCCTTCGTGCCTTCGTGGCTCATCCCGCGTTAACATGATCGCATGTCCGCACGTCCGCCCGCTCAAGCGATGCTGTGGCTGATCCGCCTGCTGGCGGGTGCGGCTCTGGTCCTGAGCATCGTGCTGCTGATCCAGTCGCTGCGCGGGTCGGGATTGCCCGGCTGCGGTCAGGCCAGCTCCTGCGATCAGGTGCTCAATTCGCCCTGGTCCACAATCGTGATCGTGCCCGGGGCGCTGATGATTCCGTCGGCGCTGCCGGCCGTGGCGCTGTACGCGCTGATGGTCGCGGCCAGTTTCGCCGTCAAACGGCGCGGCGCGTGGCTGCTGTTGATGACGTGCGGCGGCATCGCATTGGCGGGCGGGGCTTGGTTTACGTATCTACAGATCGCCAGGATCGGGCAGATATGCAACTACTGCTCCAGCACGCACCTCTGCGCGGCAGTCGCTTCGCTGCTGATCTGGCTGCACGCACCGATCACCCGTGATCCGCAGCCCGCAGCGATCCGCCCTCGTCTGGCCGCGATTGTGGCTGCACTGGCGGTGGCTGCCGTCGCGGCTTTGATTACGATCCAGACGCTGCAACCCGCTCCCAGTACGCGCGTCCGTCTGCTTCAGGATTCGGTTCAACTGGACCCCCGCCGCTCGCCGATCCTCGGCCGACCCGATGCGCCCGTCATCCTGGTCGAGATCTACGACTACACCTGCCCCCATTGCCGCCTGCTCTATCAGTTCATGCACCAGGCACGACAGCGCTACGGCGACCAGTTGGCGATCATCATGCTCCCCACGCCGCTCAACAGTGACTGCAACCGTCACGTGACTAAGACCAAACCTGAGCAGAAGCACGCCTGCGAACTGGCCAAGCTGGCCCTGGCGGTGTGGCTGGCGGATTCTGACCAGTTCACTGCCATGCACGAGTGGCTGTTCGAGCACTATGAACAGATGGTCTTCGACAGCCCCTTCGGTTCCAACGTCGAAGCCGCCCGCAGCTTTGCTGAGACACTGGTGAGCAAGGACGCCCTGGAACGCACCTTGGCCGACCCGGCCGTCGATGCCTGGATCAGCACCAACAACGACCTGTATAACGCCCTGGGCGGCGGCCAGCCCAAGCTGCTGCTGCATGATCTGCGTATCGATGGCCGACCTGAGACCGCGCAGGAACTGTTCGACCTGCTGGAAAAACACACCAGCCTGCGCCCCATGCGGTGAAATCTCGCTCAACCGATCGGAATGCGGGCCGCATTGGCGTCGAACCATTGCGCGAAGGATTACAGCTTTGGATTGACCGAGTGTGAAATCGAGTCACTGAGCACCCAACTCCATAAAATACGGCTTACGGTTGAAACTCGTGCTTCGGGGCAAGCCTACTTCAGTCGGCATGTCTGCCCATTCGCATGCCAGCTAAAGCTGGCACGCCCGTGATTTTTCGCAAACCGTATCAATGGATGCTGCACACGAGTCGATTTTCGTGAAGATCAACGTAACTCGACGACATGGGCATGAAGCAACTGCTCAAGTGCAGCGGTGAATGCCTGTTCGAGATCATCATGCGGCGGTACAAAACGCGGTCCACCATGATGACCAGCAACCGGCCGCTGGAGGACTGGGGCAAGCTGCTGAGCGACGTGCCCAGCGCCACCGCCATCCTCGACCGCTTCCTGCACCACGCCGAAGTGCTAACCATCACCGGTCGAAGCTACTACCTGCGGAACCGCGGTGAACCGGACAACGAGAAGAAATACACCATGGCCAAGAAAGCGAACGATTGCCAAACGGTAACGAAATGAGGTACAAGATCAATCATGCAACCGGCTGGTTTTGACCCGCACATGCGTGGCTGGTTCTCACCAGCTCAATGACACCCCAGTATGACAGGGGTCAATACAGGCTATTTCTCAACGGGCACCACAATGCCGCGCATAATGATGTTCTGGCAGAATAGAAAAATCAGGAAGGTGGGGATGGCCGCAAGAACAATGCTGGCATTGACTACGTACGGGTCGGCGATTCTCTGGAGTTGGAAAAGCCATACCATCAGGGTCCACATCCGCTGATCGGGGATGATAACCAGGGCCATGAGAAATTCACTATATGCGGCCGTAAAGGCGTTCAGCGCCAACACCGCCAAGATGGGCTTGCTCAGGCTCATGGTGATGGTCCAGAACTTTGTAAATTCACCGCCGCCGTCTATTTCAGCCGATTCATAGAGTTCCTGCGGCAAGGAGTCGAAAAAACCTTTTAACAGAAATATACCAAATCCGTTTGCTGCGCCAGGCAGAATCAAAGCCCAGTAAGTGTTCAGCAGACTGACGTAGGGGGCCTCGACGCCAAAGATCAGAGGTAGCAAATAGAATCCAACTGTCAGCCCGATGACACCGGCAAGAATACCCTTGAACGCATCGTTTATCTGATGCGCGACTTTATGGAGCACCCAACCGGCGACCAGTCCCACTATCACAGTGACACCTAAGCCGATCGCTGGAAAGCGTTTTAACAACAGGAACGATGGAATCATCGTCACCTCAGGTGGAAACGCCATGGTACACATGCAGAATAACAGTATCTTGTAGGTAGAAGGCGGCTTGTATCGACTTAGGGCATATGCTGCCAAGGGGTTGATAGTCAAAGTCACAACGATCATCAGTATGCAGTAGATGATGGTGTTGCGTACACCATTACCATGCAACAGGATGTAATCGAGTACTTTTAAATAGTTGCGCTTGACGAATTCCCATCGCAGAAAGCCTGTGCGGTGCTTAAAGTCGAGATAGTCAACTTCGACGATCGGAAGCGCGTTGGGCGTGATCCGTGACAGTGGGACACGCTGCTGTTTTGCAAGGTATTCTTCAAAGCCCTGCCGTGGTCCGTAGATCGACAGTGCTTCAGTTGGACACCGCTCTTTGTCGGACAGAAACTGGGCGTAATCTAAATAAACACGTGAGGTCCCGTCGATTCGTTGCATCAGCGTGATCTGATCGAAGGTACTAAAACGCGTGTGCCATTGTCGATTCAGTTCCTCGATGTCGTTTCGGTATCGATTGGTCAAGAATGATTGGAAAGCCGGCTCAACCGTGGGATTCAGGCGGATATACGCCAGATTCAGGTCATTGCGAACAAAATCCTCCCAGTCATCACGCGCAGGGCCGACCTCCGGAGGATAACGGTGGAGCAACACCTGCTGATAGCTTTGGTGGATTGTGCCGTGAGCCTCGTTGTACTGCTCGATGGTCGCCCATCGCGGACGCAGGTAGGCGTTCCAGTACACACCATCAAGATTGATGACGAACCGATCCATGAACGGGATCGCGGCTTTCAGTTGGTTGAGCATTTGGTAGTTGACCGTATCTGGGAACATGAAGTATCGCGCGTCCATTGGACTGTCAGGCGGGAGGACCTGCGACCAACTTTTGTACCGAACCCCAATTGCGCTCGAATAAGCCACGATATCCTTGCGAAAGCGATCCTGGACCAGGTCCACGTATGCGCGGGCGTTCTGCCCGAGGCCCAAGTGGCCGGCCCGGTACCAATCGGTCGGCCAATCCACTGTCTGGCGAAATGCCACGAACTGCTCGACGCGGTGCTGCAGTTCGTCATTCATCTCTGGCAACTCCACCTCACGCCAGTTGCCGATCTCTGAGAACTGTGCCTTTTCAGCATCGGGTATCGTGAGGTACTTCGATTCAACATATTTTGCCCAGAGCACCTCGTCGCGGAAAAGGTATTGTGGTAGAGGCGTGACCGAATAGAAATCCGTCTGACTCGTGATGGACATGGACAGCATCAGCATGAGCGGGTAGAGCATGCTCAGAGCGCCGAGGCCCAGAATGGCGTAGATGGTGACGATCACCAATCGCACCCGCCAGTCTTTTTGTCCGATTCTGCTGATAACCGGCATGATCAGGCTCCCGCCGTGCGGAACTCGACGTTGCTCAGACGTTTGAGTTGAAAAACGGTAAATCCGATGAGCATCGCTCCGATGACCCATGACATGGCCGCGCCAACACCGAATTGCAGGTAGCCGAAGGTAGTGTAAAAGAGCTTCAGACCCACCACCTCGGTTGCGCCCCCCGTCTCGGTGTAAGGCCCTCCACCGGTCATCGCCAGAATGAATCCGCCCGAGCCGCGGATTGCGCCGATCATGGCTCCTATGAAGTTGATCATCACAAGAATCTTGATGGTGGGCACCGCGATGCTGAAAACCTTGTGTCGGATCCCTGCGCCGTCGATGTCGGCGGCTTCATAGATCTCCTCCGGAACGGTCTTGAGAGCCGCCAGATAAATCAGACAACCCGGGCCTACACCTGCCCACACGGTTGGCAGCAGGCAGAAGAACAGCGCCCAGTGAGGGTTCTGCAGCCAATTCTCATTGAAGTAACTCACATCCTGATCAAAGAGCAAGTTGACCAGCCAGATCGGTCCATTCAGCAACTGATTGATCATCCCCTCCGCACCATAAAAACTCTTCCACATGATGACCACCACAAGACCGCTGAGCACGGCGGGCAGATAGTAGATTGTCCGGAACAGCACTTTTCCGCGAGGAACCTCACTCAACAGAAACGCCAGAACGATCGGCGTACAAAATCCGAATGCCATGAACATTGCCGCGTAAAGGATTGAGACCCAGAGGGACGTCCAAAACTCACTGCTGTAAAGCACTGTGGAGAAATTGGCGGTCCCCACCCATTTACTGTCACCCATCACGTTATAGTCTTGAAATGCGATGACCGATCCTTTGAACATGGGCCAGTACATCCAGATCGCGATCAGCAGCAGTGCTGGCATGGCGATAAGGTATGGTTTCCAGTACTTTCGAAACTGCCAACTGCCCAGATCCTGGTGGTGCTCCGGGGTGAAGGCCTTGAAGACCATTCGCAGGACTACCGTGAAACTGACCAGCACCACAATGATCACGCCCCAAGAAATGATGTTTTGTTGCCGCGCCATCTCCGGCGGCAGGTTGCCCAGCATCTTGATGTTGATCCGATCTGTTGCCCGCTCCAGGATTCCACTGATGAGGAATTTGGCCTTCGTTTCATCTCCTGCATCCATGGCGTCGCGGATTTCATCGCTGTTCCAGATCGCTTCAAGTGGATATAGCATCTCCCTGAGGACGTACTGGCAGTTCTTACCGTAAGGTGCGGGCACACCGCCTGCGAACGCGATCTCATACGTCCGCTCCAAATCCGGTGAAATCTGCCGGATGATGCTGTTGTACTGGCCATCGGTGTTGAATTGCTCGAGAAGCTTGCGTCGGACGAACGGTCCCAATCCAGCCTGCACCATTTTTTGCACTCGCAGTCGTCGCGCCTCCGGGCCGTCATAAAACCTGATGTACTCCCATGCAGCATCACGACGCCTTGGATCGTTCTCCAAGCCCGCAAAGATCCCGACCATTCTCGAACTGAAACCGCTGCGCTGCAATCCCGTCGGCCCTGCGGGCACGGGGCCAAAACCTCGTGTCTGATCCTCCGCACCCCAAAGGAATCGGTCGTCCAGGAAGTTGAATTGCATGCCGTATTGGTAGAGATCAACGGAAGAATCTTCCGCGGATCGAACCACGCCGCGACAGATGAATTGCCCATCACGGAAAACTTTTTCGAAGCGCAGCCGCGCCCAGAAGTACGCTGCCTCCACCGCCTCTTGCGTATCGAACACACACACCCAGTCACCCGTCTGGAGGTTGTTCATTTTTCGACGGTAGTACGCTGCATCCTCAGGCTGCACCTGATGGACGACGTCGCCGCCCGCGGAATAGAGGAAGTTAAGGAAAGTGTACGCCGGCGCAGTCGAGGAGACCCGAAGCCCGTATTTACCTTTCGCGGGATCCGTGAGAATCTTGGCCCAAGCCATGAACTCCTCCCAGTCGCGTGGGACGCGCATCTCGATGCCCTGATGTGCGTGCTCGGCAAACAGAAGGCGGTCATAAGTCAATCCCTCCACAATCGGGCCTACAGGGAATGCATAGATGTGGTAGCCATCACCATCCCGGCTCAGTCGGCGCATCACCTCCCAGCACTGTTGCGGCACGCGGTCTTCGATAATCGGCCATCCAGGGCCAAGCTTCAATTGCGCCAAATACTCTTTTGTGCTCAGTCGTTGACCGTTCTCGATCTTCACGCCGGCCAACTTCTCTACATATTCATCAAGCGGGTACAGCAGCCCCATGCTGATGTACGTCTGTGACTGGCCAAAGCTGACGTTCAACACGTCCGGGGCAATGCCGCCGGCAATCTGCATGAACGGCATCATCTGATCAGTTCTGTCTCCACCCAGGCTTAAGCCGGTGGTGCTCACGGGGTCGATTCCTGGAAAAAGATCGCGGAAGGATCGCATAATCGCGCGCTCACCCTCTTGGATTGGTCCGACGCCATAGCTATCAGGCACGCCCCAGGCCCGAAGATAGATCACGGACTCTCCATGCCGCACTTGATCGGCAGCGAGAACGCGCGATGGCCCTGCCCACAGTGCAAGAATGCTGAGCATAGTCACCATACCGAATCTGAGGTGACATGCGCAGTGGTCTGTGCGCGCGTTAACTCGGGGAGGGGTTATCGCAAAGCGCTTTCGAGGCAGTGGGCTGTTGCTGCGCATGCGATCGTTCCTGAGCGATTATTTCTCGACCGGCACCACGATGCCGCGCATAATAATGTTCTGGCAGAACAGAAAGACAAGCAGTGTGGGAATGGCCGCGATGACTAGAGCGGCATTACCGACATAGGGCGGGACCGTCATGTTCAGTTGGAAAAGCCAGACCATCAGCGTCCACATCTCGGGATCGGGGATGATCACCAGCGCCATCATAAACTCGCTGTAGGCTGCAGTGAATGCGCCCAGCGCCAACACGGCCAGAATGGGCTTACTCAGGTTCATGGTGATGGTCCAGAATTTGACGAACTCACCGGCGCCGTCAATCTCTGCGCTTTCGTATAACTCGCGTGGCAGCGAATCGAAGAAGCCTTTCAGGAGGAAGATGCCGAATCCGTTCGCGGCAGCCGGCAGAATCAACGCCCAGAAGGTATTCAGGAGGCTGACGTTGGCATGCGGCTGCCCGATAAGGCTGGGCAGCAGCCAGAAGCCCGAAACAAGCGCGATGGCGCCGGCGGCGATGCCCTTGATTCCATCGGGCACCCAAGGCAAGGTTTTATGCAGAACCCAAACCAATGCCGCCGCCACCCCTACGGCGAAAATCAATCCGATCGCTGGGAACCGCTTGAGCAGCAGGAACGCCGGGATCATCGTGACTTCCGGGGGAAAGGCCATTGTGCACATGCAGAAAAGCAGAATTTTATACGCGCTGGGAGGTTTGTAACGGCTGAGGGCATATGCCGCCAGCGGGTTGACCGTTAAGGTGACTAATATCATCAAGCCGCAGTAGATGACCGTGTTACGCACCCCGTTACCATGCAGGAGGATATAGTCCAGCACGACAGCGTAGTTGCGCTTGATGAACTCCCAGCGCAGAGCACCGGTCATGTTCTGGAAGTCGAGATAGTCACGCGCAGCGATCGGCAACGGCGTAGGGGGGACCAGGCCCGGGGCGAGCCCTTTCTTCTGTGCAATGAACTGCTCGAAAGCTTGCCTCGGACCGTAGATGCTCATCGCCTCTACCGGACATGCTTCGGAATTCTTGAGGAACTCGGAATAGTCCAGGTGCGCCCGAGAAGGCAGGGGCACACCCTGAGGCAACGGGATGTCGCTGAATTGCTGGTACTGTTTCTGCCAGAATCGGTTCAGTTGATCCAGGTCACCCTCATAGCGCTTTTCGAGAAACTCTTGGTACTTAGGCTCGACCTCCGGGTTCAGCCGGATAAACGGCGTGTTCAGATCGTATCGTACGAAGTCCTCCCAGTCGGCGCGTTCCTGTCCGCCTTCCGGCGGGTGAGTGCTCAACAACACCTGCTGGTAGCTGTCGTAATTCGTGCCGTGGGCATGGTTGTAATCTTCGATCCGTGACCACTTCAACCGAAGGTATTCATGCCAGAAGAAACCACTGGGATTGGCCCAGATTCGATCTGCCGGGAGCGATTGCTGCTTCAACTCGTTGAACAGTTGGTAGTTGGCGCTGTCTGGGAAGTAAAAGCGTCTGGTCAGTATCGCTTCGGTCGGTGCAAGCACCTGGGACCAGGTCTTGTATCGCGCCCCCACGGCATCAGAATAGGCAAGGATACTTCCATCGTACTTCTGCTGCGCCAAACGCCGGTAAGCCCGGTCGTTCTGGCCAATCTGCTGTAGATGTCCGAGCGTGTACCACTGCAAGGGGCAATCGTATTCTCTGCGGAACTCATCAAACAGTTCGGCAAGCTCACGAGCCTCTGCCGACAGTTCCGGGGTCGTAATCTTGCGGTAGCTGCCATAGTTGCGGTCGTGTGCGATCTCGGCCTCAACAATCCCGTATTTCGACTCCAAATATTTCATCCATAGCACATTGTCATCGAAGAAGTATCGCGGAATCGGAGTGATCCAGGTGAAGTCGGTCTGGCTCTTGACCGAGCCGGAGAGCATGAGCATCAGCGGGTAGATCATGCTTACAGCGCCGATGGTCAGCAGCGTGTAGATCGTGCCGATGACGATCCGCACCCCCCAGCTTTTCTGGCCGACTTTGCTGATCACAGGCATGGTCAGTTGGTTCCTGCGGTGCGGAATTCGACGTTGGACAACCGCTTGAGCTGGAATACGGTGAATCCGATCAGCATCGCGCCGATGACCCAGGCCATCGCCGCTCCGACACCAAAGCGCAAGTGTCCGAACGTGGTGTAGAACAGCTTCAAGCCGACCACTTCGGTCGCGCCGCCAGCCTCTGTTACAGGTCCGCCGCCGGTCATCGCCAGCACAAATCCCCCCGAGCCGCGGATTGCCCCGATCATCGCCCCGATGAAGTTGATCATCACCAGGATCTTAATCGTCGGTACCGCCACATGAAATACCTTGTGCCGGATTGTCGCCCCATCAATATCGGCCGCTTCATAGAGTTCATCGGGGATAGTCTTCAATGCCGCAAGGTAGATCAAACACCCTGGGCCCATCCCCGCCCAGATCGACGGCAAAAGGCAGAAGAACAGTGCCCAGGTCGGGTTTTGCAGCCAATCTTCATTGAAGTAGCCCATCTCAACACCGGGTAGATAATTGATCAGCCGGACCAGAGCATTCAAAACCTGATTGATCATTCCATCTGGGGCATAAAAGCTCTTCCAAAGAAAAAGAACCACTACGCCCGTCAGCACGGCAGGCAGGTAATAAATGGTACGGAACAGAAACTTACCTCGCGGAACCTCGCTGAGCAGAAATGCCAGCAGGATCGGGGCGCAAAATCCGAAGAGCATGAACAATATCGTGTACTTGATCGAGACCCACAAGGAATACCAGAACGCACTGTCATAAAGCACCGCCGAGAAGTTAGACGCGCCGACCCACTCGCTGTCACCAAGCACGTTGTAGTTTTGGAACGCTATCGCGGTGCCGTTGACCATCGGCCAATACATCCAGATCGCAATCAGCAGTAACGCCGGCGCGGCGATGATGTAAGCCTTCCAGTATTTGGAGAACTGCCAGCCACCCAGGTTGCGTTGATGCTCTGGAGTAAATGCTTTCATCACCAGAACCAACAAAACTGCGAAGCTACCGAGTGTCACCACGATCACACTCCAGGAAACCACATTGCGCATGCGCGTTTCCTGGGGAGTGAAGTTTCCCAGCATCTTCTCGTTGACACGCTCGGCAGCGCGGCGGAAGATGCCCCGGATGATGGCCTTGCCGGCCTGCTTGTCGCCGGCGTCCACGGCTGCGCGGATATCGTCATTGTTCCAGATCGCCAGGACCGGCCCCTTCAACTCTGTATAGATCGCCTGGCAATTCTTGCCGTAAGGTTCGGGCACACCGCCGGCAAATGCGATCTCATATGTCCGCTCCAGTTCCGGGTCGATCCGTCGAATGACGCTGTCGTACCGGCCATTGTCGTTGAATTGTTCCAACAGCTTTCGGCGGACGAACCGACCCAGGCCCGCTTCCACCAGCTTCTCGACGCGTATGCGACGCGCTTCGACCCCGTCGAAAAACTGTATGTAATCCCACGCCGCATCACGCTTGAGCTTATTCGACGCCAATCCCGAAAAGATCCCCACCATCAGCGTGTTGAACTCGCCGCGCTGCAAGCCCGTTGGGCCGGTGGGGACGGGTACAAAACCTTTGGTCTGGTCAGTCGCCGCCTGAAGGAATCGATCATCGAGATAGGTGAACTGCATCGCGCAGCGCACTCCGGTTCCAGATATGTCATGAACAACTCCACGAGCGACCAGCTTCCCGTCGCGTATAACCTTCTCGTATTTCAACCTTGCCCAGAAATAGCCCGCTTCAACGGCTGCTTCACTATCGATCGTGCAGTACCAGTTGCCCTGTTCGTCCTGATCCACATACTGTCCACCAGCCGCGTAGAGGAAGTTGGCGAAGGTCGATGCTGGCTCCGACAGATTGACACCGAAGCCGTAATCTTTATTCGCCGGATCAGTCATCAGCTTGGCCCATTCCAGCATCTGGTCCCAATCCTTGGGACCGCTCATCTGCACGCCTTCGTCTGCGTGCTCAGCGAACTGCAACCTCTCACACATCAGCCCCGTAACCACCGGCCCCACCGGATACGCATAGATGTGCTGGCCCTCGCCGTCTGGACGCTGCCGACGCATCACCTCCCAGCACTGGGGCAGAACCCGGCTCTCAATCAACGGCCAGCCCGGGCCCTGTTTCAATCGGCGAAGGTATTCCGGCGTGCTCAACAGGTAACCGTTTTCGATATGCACACCGGCCACATTCTCGACGTACGCATCCAGCGGATACAGCAGACGCATGTCAATGTACGTCTGAGAAGCTCTGAAGTTGACATATAGAACGTCCGGCGCGATATCGCCGGCGATCTGCATCATCGGCACCATATCCATTGTCTGCTCGCCCGGCAGTTTCAGGCCCGTTGGACTGACCGGATTGATATCGGGATGCCTTTTGCGGAATTCATCCATGATTTGGCGCTCTGCTTCCTGCACCGGGCCAACCCCGAAACCGTCTGGAACGCCCCAGGCGCGCAAGGTGATGATGGCTTGCGGTTTCTCCGCTTGTGCAGGCGCGATGCCGGCCGGCAACAGGTGGGCAACAATGATTCCCAGCCATAGAGAGCGCATGGTCACTTCCCAATTCACACCGCACTCAACTCACAAGTGCCTGTCCAACATGGCGTTATGACTACAGCGGTGTCGCGTCAACACCAAATGGCTGCACCACGATCTGCGATCCCTTCAATACAAAACCCCTACGCATACGATCAGATACCCATCGTTGTGGGCAACCATGTCAGCAGGGGTGATGTCTCCGGCGGGCGATATCCCTTCTCTTGCCGCAATTGGTTTCCCAAGCGTTGCATGACGTTGCTATGACATCGTTCGTATGCATTGATTATCCAGTCGTCAGGATCGTTCTCGTGCGTCGACTCGGTCAAACCATGTCGATCCATAAAATCAATCGTGTGCTCTAATCCTGCTTCCAATGAATACTTGTGCTTAAAACCCAGCAGGCTTGTGAGTTTGCCAACGTCATATGCATGATTATAAATCAGGTTGTAGTATGACCGAGCAGCTAACACCGGATCAAAACCAAACAAAAATGCAGCTGGTATTTCCTTGAATTCAGCTTTGCAATTCATGGCTGTGCCGTGAGCCATGAAATACTGCCATAGTGGTACTGGCACGGGACCGGCGCAGTTGATGGCTTGCCCAATCGCCGCATCCGTTTCTAGCGCACGGGTGACGATCTCGGCCTCGTCGTCAATGTGCACAGGCTGAATCAAACTTTCCCCGGTGTCAGGGACGATCACGGGCTTTCCCAGGCGAATGCGCGACACGTGGCGATTGGAATAACCCCACACGTTGAACAAACGAGCATAGCCATAACTGACGGAGGGGCGGATAATGATCACGGGAAATTTCGCTTGCTGATAGGCGTGTAGAAACGCCAGTTCAATATCACGTTTCCCTTCGCCATAGCTCCCGCCATCACCGGGAAAAGTATTTGTCTGATCAATATAAGGGTGATGCTCGTCAGCAGGTACGTGCCGAAGTCTGCCGTAGCAGGCGACAGAGCTTATCACCAGATAACGTCCAATGTGCCCTGAGAACACAGATACAGCCAGCTCAGCATGTTCTCTAGAGAATGCCAGACAATCAACCACGGCATCAAATCGTTCCTGCTTGACCAGGCTTTCAAGGTCGGCCCGGTTGTTGCGGTCACCATGAATTTCACGGATCGGGGATTGCACCGGCAACGGTGCTCTGGTCAATCCGCGGTTGAACAACAAGGGCTCATGCCCATGCTCCAGGAGCGTTTTGACCAAACGCGGTCCAAGGTAACGCCGTCCACCGAGTATCAACACCTTCATGGCCGAGTTTCCCAGTCAAGTTGAACGGGACGGTGGCTCTCAGCCGACTCAATCGCCGCAAGCGAAATCCGTAGCGCCGCGATGCCGTCGTCAACCGTTGCCATATTGGGGCCCTGTCCCATCGCGTGATCGATGAAGGCACCGATTTCTTCGCGAAACCACAGATCTTTCTGATTGCCTTGGCTGAATGAAATGGAATGCTCATCTGCCACGGTGTACCAGGGTGCGGCAAAATCGATCTGAATCATTCCTTCACTTCCAATGACGGTCATGTCAGCACGGCCTGCGGTGGGATGTCCTGCGGGCACGTGCGCATTAACTTCAATCGATCCAATCACGCCGTTGGCAAAACGCATCAGACAAAACAGAGCGTCGTCGGAATGGTATCCGAGGCTTCGCATCCTACCGTTGAGCCTTTCAGCATATACGCGAACAGCCTCGCTTTGTGCATACCACCGCATAAGGTCAAGTCCATGACACCCGCGAAATACGAACACTGATAGCTCAACATCCTTGATGCGATCCTGCTGACTCGCAGTGCCATGAAACCGACAGTCAATGCTTAGAACGCGCCCGATGCGCCCGGAGTCAATCTGTTGCTTGACGTGGGCACACCTCTGGTCGAACCGGAACAAATGGGCGACCATGAACTTGATTCCCGTCCTGACCACAGCGTCGCGGATCGCTCGTGCTTCTTCGAGTGTCATGGCGATCGGCTTTTCCAACAGAATATGCTTGCCCGCATTTGCAGCGTCCCTCACCGGCGCCAGATGTTGCGACTCAATCGTGCAAATGCTTACCGCATCAATGTCATCACGAGCCAATAGATGTTCCAACGATGGGTCGGCTACGCACGTAAAATTCTGTGCAAACTTCCGCGCGATGTCAGGCCGGATGTCGTAACAACAGACCATTCGCGCGGCGTGGCGGTGATATCGATATGCCTCAGCGTGACGGCGCCCCATGTTGCCACAACCAATAATTCCTACCCGAAGCTGGTTCATGACCATACCCTCTGATGATCCAGGTCATCCTCGTCGGATTCGTCGATGTGAGGCATGATCCACGACGAACTGTGCTCGTAAAGATAATGCTGAAGGCGAATATCTGGTTGAGGTTCTGCGAGGCCCCATGACGATGGGCCAGTCAATTGCCTTATCGAGTCACAGCGGACGTCATAAATCCATGCCTGGCCCGAGTTGTTGACGAACTGCTCGACCATGTCCTCGTGGCACCAGACAATTCGACCGTCACCGAGGTTATTGACGACAGGTGGGACATCGCGTTCGAGACACTGGGGCTGGCCCGGGAATGGTTCACGCTGCCGGCCTTCCATGTCATGCTGTGCAAAGTTGATGTCAGTGACTACGAGCTGTCCGCCACGACGCACAAAATGAAGCAACGCATCAATGATGGCATGGGTTGTAAACGGCATCGCCGGGGCGATCAACGTTCGACATTGCGGTGTTTCACATGACAGTTCACCGAGTCTTCGCGTACTGACGAGTCTCGACCAGATTTTCGATCGCTCCAGTCGTACGAAGCATGCCATGACCCGACTCCAACCACATATTTCCAGCGCGTCATCGGGAACCAGCACCCCCACGAGCGCAGGTGGCGGGCAAAACCGCTGAGTTCCGGCGAGGTGGCTCATCACTTCGAGCATCGCATTCCATCGCTCCCGGCCATGAGTGCTGGGATCGGTATTGCCTGCCATTACGCCCTGATACTGACCGCTGCCGCCAGGATAATCCACCGGCCAGAAATAGAGCCCGGCGACTCCGTGCCGGATCGCTTCGTCACACCACTGGTGAACTGCATGGGAACGTGGAATACAGCGTGTCGTCGAGGCCAGCATGTTTATCCTGACGCTGGCGACGGGTGGTCTGCCCGTCAAGTCAGCAAACAACCGTACAGCATAACCTACATAGGGTGAGCGTAAGGCACTGTCGTCGAGATATCCAGGTCGTACGGCCACCCCGGGGTGGTCATAGATCTCACCAAGTGCGTGGTAATCGATCACTGGTAGAGTGTGAGCGTTGTCGATCAGCAGGGCATCAGGAGCGATCATCGCACGAAGTTCTTGGGCCATGATAGCCCGTATCAGCATATGCCGCTTTCGGATGAAAGCCCAAGCCCGCAATTGTGCAGCCCGGTCTTGGGGTGAAATCGAATTAGAACAAAGACGACCCGCACCGCTGCCAGCTCGAAGTTCTTTGGCGGTTTTGCCCGGATAGCGCTGCGCTGAACGCAAAAACAGCGCAAGTGGAGAATCAACACCGAACAGCACCCATGGTTGACCGGATCGAAGCAAAATAGGCGCCTCGTAAACCGCTTCCACGCGCTTAATCCATGCGGCCCACTCCTGGATGCGGCGGCGATACCGCTTTCGAAACGGGTCTAATTCTTCTTCCAGAAACGGCATCGAGATACCCATGGTGGGCGCCTCGAACGTGGGCCGGATGCCATATCGCCTGCAGAGTACGAGGTGCTCGAATAATCCGTTGCCCAGGGAATCGGCATAACTGATACCGCTGCGGGCAATCTGCATAGCTGCTTCATACGGACCAAACACATCTCCTCGTCGAAAGCCGCCGATCCTTAGCACATAAGGCTTTCCATCGGTCGGTGGTTCGATTGAGGACGATAGTGGTTTGTCCGATCGGTCAGGCGCCGGATCATAGGATGGGTAAGCACCCGGTTCGACCAGTCTTCTGTCGATCCGTTGGTAAGCCTCAACGTCATAGTCGTAAACAGTTCCGGGGCGAGCCACCAGAGTTTCGCAGGCCGCCCGCGCCAAAGCATCTACCTCGTCCGGCGTATAACGATCATCAGCTTCCCTCTTTTCATCAGCCGTCATTTGGTAACCGGTCTCTCGGTGTATCTCTGCGTATCGTCAACCATTTTATCTTGAAGCGTCGCAAGCGGGGTCGTACAGCAATTCAATAGCGTAGCCGCGGCCTGGACGAAGAAGATGCTCGCCAAGTCACGGATGAAGTAGGGACATTGGTCGGATCCATCTGGTGAATTGGCGCCTTCGATCATAGCGCCACGAGTAGAGTGGTTGGTGGTATTGTGTAGTTGCATTGACATACAATACTGAAGCGATCGATGAATCGGTTCAAGCCATTTCCTATCGCCAGTAGCGCAGAACAACTCGATCCAAAAGATCGCCGCGCATGCCGCGCCACTTGTGCACTGTCCAAATGATGTTGAATTAAAGCGTAAGTCCGTGTTGCGGAACAATCCACCATCGATTCGCTGCGCAAGTCTATACCATTCTCCTGCACGCACGGCAGCATCCAGCCACATCTGCTCGTGCGTGTCGCGCCACGCTGCCAGGAAAGGCCGCCCCCACCAGTAGGCGTGGCGAGGATGAATCCAACCTTCTTTGATATGACATGGGCAATAGTCAGCCCAATTGCCGGTCGGTGTTTCGTCCGTCAATAGACGACCCAGGATTTCGTAGAAGATGTCACGCAATACCGAATCACCACACAACTTGGCGCCTGATAACCATACCGCATCATCAGCCAGTGGCCTCCCCTCTCTCCCTGGCAGCGATGGATAAGGGTGGTGCACGAACTGGCGGGTACGAGGATCGTAAAGATCTCGCACAAGACCTTCACCTCTAATCCATGCTTTGGCGGCGCACCACTGAAGTGCTTTGATGGCTGCGCTCACATATTGTTCGTTGTTCGTATGGCGACCCAGTTCAACGAGACCGTCAAGCGATTCCAGCACCGCACTGACCGTTACTTTGTCTGAAAAATCCTCGTAAGCGAGCAGCAGGCCCTTGTCCAACTCATCATCAATTTGGTGGCGGCAGATAAAATCACCACCCAATACAGCGGCTTTGAGCCACGATGCTTGCGGCGTCACAGCATAAGCCTTAAGAAGTGCTTTGACCGCCTGCCCCCCGTGCCACATCGGACAAAAGAACCACCAGATACCTTCCGCCACCAAACATTCTCCCCGAAATGCACCGCGCCAATCTTTATATTCATGGCCAGCGCGATTCTCAGCATCGGTCAGATCTCGTGACTTCACTTGAGCTGAATTGGCTAGCCAGTCCGCCGCCCCGGTCATGCTGTCTTTAAGCCCAGGCAGCGCCGCAGCCACGTCGCGTAAAGTTTGCATGACTCATGATCTCGCTTTCGCTCCGTCGTGGTGTCCAGACAACCATGGGAATCGCAGCGGCTTGTCCCGTTTTTGCGGTTCGCGCCCAAAGACCAGTATATAGGCAGGCCGGCCGGTCGAAGTACGATTGGGGCCCGCATAGTGCAACACGTAGGAACGATGCACCGCAACTCCTCCCGCAGGCACGGGACACGGTATCGCCTGTTCAGCGTATTGCTCGGGATTATCCACCTCTAAACCTCGAGAAGTCGCATTATTCCCGATGGGGTGGTGCGGCAGGACGTCAAGCTTATGGCTTCCCGGTACGTACTGCATGCAGCCATTCTCGATCGTGGCGTCTGCTAAAGCCAGCCATATATTAACGTTGTTGTAGAGCATGTCGGGGCTGTGGTACGCCTGGTCCTGATGCCATGGAGTTGGGCTGCCGTGCTGCGGCGGTTTATAGATCATGTGCTCGTTGGTTAATTGCACGGGTCCGCCCAGAAGTCGTTCAGCCAGCGCTTGCGCACTCTGGCGATAGGCTAACTCTGATAACTCCGGTGCGTAGCGGGAAGGCCACATGATCTGCGGCAACTTTGGCGCGCCTTTGCCATCTCCGGCGCCCGCCAGATCAAACTGATCGCCCTGTTCTAACCCGCTCCCATCTTTCAGCAGCCGACGGCAAGCACTATTCAATGTGTTAAGGGTGTCTTGGTCAGCCAGGTTCGCAACCGTAAGAAAGCCGTCGCGTTCGAATGAAGCGAGGTCCACATCATCAACAAGGTGACTTGGCAACATAAATGGTCCTATCCTCAGGCAAGAACTGAACTGCGCCACGAACAATTGGAATACACTTTTACATCACCCTCTTCACGTCACTTTATCCCAAATCATCAACCGCGGGCAGCACCCATGCGCTGCCAATGCGGGCCCAAAGGTCTGAAAGATCAACGTGTGCGATGAATTGCCTGTCTGCCGGCGACCATAATGCAAGGCCCTCGTTCTTAAATGACGCGTACGCCGCCAGCAGCACCCTTCTCACATGCATTCTGAGCATGGGCATCCAGCAATCTTGTCTTTTCGGGAGAATTTCTATCGTCACAAGCCCACGTGGGCCGTATGGCGCCATAGAAAAAATTCCGGCAGGCTTCCAGGAAGGTTGACGCGATTTCAGGGGACTTCTGGGTGGCAGATTACCACCTTGCCCGATCTACGGCAGAGCAATCGTCGTTCGTGCGCCATTGCTGACTTGTTATCATGCCCTACGGCAATGGCCAATGTGATTCCATTCTCTCCGGCTCACCATCGAGGTATTTCCAGCCAGACACAACAAAGTCATCAGCATTTGGCGAATCGTATGGATTAAAGCCCTGCGTGGCATAACGCCATAATTCGGCTGATTCCGAGAATGACTCAGCATGGCCATCGGAATATCCAGCGTTCACAACGTGGGGGTTGATGTGTGCCCAGGCCGTGTCCATTGGATACGGACCCCATGTCGGATAGCCCGCATAGAAAATATCGGCTACCATCGCTCTGGGTTTTTTCGTCCCCATGTTGAAACTCAGAACCTCATCAACATCTTCAGCCGTGACTTGAGGCGCCGTCTGGTTGAAGATGCGGTAGTAATAGCTGCAACGGCGATAAATATTGTTGTTCGGATTGTTAGCTGCGGAATTGACACCGCCCCAATTTTTTTCGTACGTAAAAGCCTCATAGCGCTGACTTGGACAGTACAGATAACTGACGTTGTTGATGTAGCCGTATGCGACTGTCAGGCCAATACCCACCCAGCCCCTTACGATTTCCGGGGCGGGCGTGCCCCCATAAGTTACGTAAAAATTGAGCTTCGCATTAGCGAGCGGTGGCATTCGCGGCCAATAGCCATCATTGCCACTGGCGTACGCCGTAATACCGATGATGGCCTGCTTCTGGTTTGAAAGGCACACTGACATACGCGCCGAATCTCTTGTTCTGCTCAGCGTTGGCAAAAGCATTGAGATCAAAAGCGCAATGATGGAAATCACCACCAGCAATTCGATCAACGTGAAACCTTGCCGCGATGCGCATCGACCGCGCGTCAGGGAGGTTATGCGTTTCTCGGCACTGGCGGCACGAAGTGTTCTGTCGTGTTCGCAACCAAGCGAGACACCGCTCCTGAGCTGTCCCGGTGTACGGTAAGAAGCACCATCTACAATTCGCATGATCATGTTATCGCTCCATGCAAACTACAGTCACAAGTGAATTGACTATCAATAACGTGCGCATCCAGACCAAGATGAGTAGCCCACGCTACTCGTCGTTCTGCCACTGATGATTTACGTAGACGACAACATCTTCACCCAACACAAATGTCAAACTAACAAGTTGAGTAATCAAAGTAACTCTATTGTATCCGATACGCTTCGTCTGTCAATAGCAGTTCTAACAAAGATGAGATAAGCGTAACTCTTATAATAACATCTATAACAAGTATTTATATAGATATAAGCAGATGGTGTGCCAAAAACATTCACAAGCGCGCTGTCTCACAGTGAACATCGCCGCAGCCATGCCGCGTTTCGCCACCTGGTGCTTACCGAAATGCCTTGCCGAATACGTGAAGCGCCCATCCGTGCTAGTTTGACAGATCACGCTTCAGTAGATTTCGCCGCCTTTGTTTCTGTTTTGACCGACCGCTTGACGTGAGTTGACGATGGAATCGGACAGGCCGGCCCGCATTTCTTTGAGTTTGGCGGCTGCGCCGAGGCGCAGAAAAACGACGTCCACACCACCCACGATTAATTGGTAACCCATTTCCGTGACGATATGGACAGCCTCGGCACTACCTACCACGCAACCTGCCACTTTCCCCGCGTTGTGCGCCGCTTGAGCGGTTTGGCGGCAAAGTTCCAGCAACTGGGGGTCTTGTGTGGCTGGGGTGTCGAGCGGCAGTCCCAACTGCACCTTCATGTCATCAGCCCCGAAGAAGATCACATCGACGCCTTCCACGGCAGCGATTTCTTCAGCTCGCTGCACTGCGCCGGGCGTTTCGATCTGAAGCACAATGCCGGGACCTTCGTGTGTGCTGTAATAGTAGCGTCCGAGTTTGTCTGTGATACGGCGACCGCCGTAAGATCGCGATCCCACCGGTGGGAAACGCAGGGCACGGACCACGGCTTTGGCTTCATTGGCCGTGTTGATCATAGGTATCATCATTGCATCGGGCGCCAGGTCCGCCAGAGGACCGAGGAGGCCGTGTTCCTGTCCTGGAGCGCGCACGAGGGTGGGGATTCCGATGAGTTCGGCCGCATTAATCGCCCGTGCGATGGCATCATATCCGAACTGACCGTGTTGCCCGTCGATCCAGATGAAATCCCATCCGGTGCTCATCGCGGCGATGATGCCAGGTGCGGGATACGTGTTCGCCAAACCGAACAGATGGCTGCCTTCACGAAGTTTATTCATGAATACGTTGTGTTCTATCATGGATCGCTTTCATATCATCGTGGTGGGCGAGGCGTCAAGCAATGCATCCGGCCTCTTCGCAGTTGTGGTTTGGAAAGAGTCCGTGGAACGTCAAAATACGGGACCAGGCCGTATGTTGCTTTGATTTGCTCTTTGGTCACATCATCATCGAATGTATGGGTTTGGAAAATCAATTCCAACAGCACGGCCCGATAAAACCATGTTCGGAATCCAACAACTTGCCGCAAGCACAGGGTACCACAAAACACGTCATGCGGGCTGCGTTTACTCAAACCGCCATGGAACATTCGATCGCACTGTCGTTGCGCAAGCGCGGCTGTGATCTTCGTGGTGGTCCATGAGTCAGCGATTGGATGGGTTGCGTTCATCCTACGCTAACCTCAATGTGGGTTGGGTGGCCAATCGGTCGTTTAATCCGTATCCAGATCTGCGAACCATCATCACATTGGATCTGCATGTCGTCTGGCATTTGAAGCGGGGAGTGGTCAACATCGCAACGGATGGTTGTCGGATCGTTTGCACCATGAAGGTTGCGGATTACCAGTGTGAGGGATCGGCAGACCACATCGCCAGGGTCAAGTGTCAGTTCACACCCATTATCTTGTGCTTCGACTACATAAGCACCGACGGATCGATCGAAGGCGCCACAAAAATACATCGCCTCACGTGGTTGTTCACCCTGTTGATGATAGCATACAACCCGGCCACGGCTCGCAATGATCGTGGCCGGGGTCAGCCAATCGTCTCGCAGCAGTAACGCGCGTTGTTCGGCATCCCTGTGATTAAAGCCGACGTACCAAGAAAGAATAGTCTCGAATAGATAAAGTTGTCCAGGCACAGTCGGGGTTACACGGAAATCGTGGCTTGAGGTAAGACGGTGCGGACAACGCCAGCCGAAACAGGTGCACTCCCCAGTGGATGGTTCCGGTGACTGTAGATGGATAACTGCGATGAGCCACCAGTCACAGTCGTCTGTCCCCATTGGGAAGATGACAGTAACCGGAAAGCGCGGGTGATCCACCAATTCGTTCAAATGGCATACTTGCCCGTCATCGGGCAGAATCCAGTCGTGAAACTGGCGATCCGTACGGACGGCGACACGCGCAGGGCCATGCATCATCCTGCTGAACATGTCTATGTCAGGGCCCACGCTTCGATTGACGTAGGTAAGCACTTCATCGTGTATCACAACGCGGTCGTCATAAAAATGGGCCTTGCCGGAGGCCCAGCCCCGTACATCGTCCGATTGCTCGACGAATTTTGGCATCGGACCGTCCCATCTCACGGTGGTGCAGACGGGACCATCGACAATCATGTGTTGACGTGCCGCCTGTGTGAACTTGATTTCCGAACCGCCAATATGCCCATACTGGATTCCGCTTTCCCAGAACACTTGCAGTGGCTTTAGGCCCGAGTCGGAGAGTTCAATCCTTCGGATGTTGCCCGGTCTTATCAAAGCACTATATTGCGGCCGCTTGATCGTGTGCCACGACACCTGCTGGCTCGTGGTCAGTTCGCTTTGTTCGACACAGATACCCGGACTGGCCAGCAAACCAACCACATCGACTCCTCCCATGAAATTCTCGCGTGCTGAAAAGACAGGCGATCCGTTCATGCGGACAACATGCTGCGAGCCATTGAAGGACCAACTTAGTTCCAACTTTTCATGTCTATTGACCCATTCGTGTCGCACGATAATTTGTGGGCGCACCATTTCCCCCGGATGCTGTTTGAAACATTGCAGTTGGAGTTGCCCACCTGTTGCAGTCAGTTGACCTATCAGCCTGACGTGAGCGGCTGCATTGTAATGGCGTATAATGAGGCCGAATTCCTCATTGTTACTGGTGAGGCAAGGAACGAATGTCGCTTTGAACTCGCCGTGCATGGCCGCTTCACGGAACATGTATGCGGTGGCGTTGGTTGCGGCAAAACCTGAAGGCTTACGCTTCCATTCACCGTCATGGACCCAGGCTGACCAGGGGGAATCGTTCTCGTGATGATCGGTCCATTGCGCCATGACTTCTACGCGCAGGGACTCAAGGTCAATTCCGGGTCCTTCTACAGGTTGCCAATGTGCGAGATACTCACCGGGCGGCAGCAAAGCCCACGCCTTGGCGTTTGCGAGGAATTCACCATCCCATGCGCCAAGTTGCACGGCATCAGTGCCGGCTGCCACCTCATGACTGCACCACAGCCACACATTCTGTGACGCCTCCTTGACCAACAGGCGTCCGCCTAAATGTGAATGAGGCAACAAGATGGTGGGGTTACCATGCGCCAAATTCGCATCGATCTTTCACGTAAGCCGAGTGTTACAACTCCGTTGCCCGCGACGTCAACCTGACCTGATGAAAACACGAGACCAATCTGATTATCGATACCCGCTTGGAATCGAATCACGGCTGACGCAGCCAAGATTATGGGTTGGGTCCAACAAGCGTGCATCACTGGACGCCCATCGCGCCCTTACCCATGTTGCCTTTGGCCCGGTGGCAACCTCCCTCCCAGCGCCAAGTTATCCCGCCCAAACCATGGCTTTTGCAATAGTTTTTCAGTAAACCGAGAGCCCATGGCCACAAGTCTATCAAAACTTATATTATTTTCAAGTGGACATGGGTTGTCTTTGACATATTATTGATTACAATTAAGCGATGATGTCCCGATCATCAATAGCCAGGGCGCATCTTGCCCTTCCGACCGGTCGCAAGAGTCAGCGCGTGTATTACGCGTTGCTGGAGCAGTTGCGGGACGGAGGGTTTACCCCTGGTCAGCAGTTCTTCACCATCAACGAGATTTCAGGCAAGTACGGTATTTCCGCATCCACGGCGGTACGGTGTCTTGACCGGCTGGTTGAAAAAGGATTAGTCGAGCGTCGGCAGGGCTCAGGGACGTACGTCAAGCAAACACCGGTCGCTGCCGAATCAACTGCTGAGAAGTCCACGTTGCACAGCGTTGATTGCATGATGCCAGAAGACATTCTTGACCGCGCGGGTCCCGAATTTCTCAGCGATGAAATTCTCAGCTGCGCTCATGGAAGTCATGCAGGTGCTTACGGTTGCGATAAGTACGAGTTGGCCCTGCGCATTAGTCTGTTGCCCAGGCAGGTCCAAACGCCACGACAGATCGAACGGTGGATGGAGCGCCGAGTTGAAGCGGGCGCTCGGGCATTCATATTTCGATGGATGCCACGATCGGCTTGCATCATCGCACAGCGCCGCGGTTGGCCGGCATGCATCCTCGGGACGCCAGAGGTGGGAGTGACCTTGCCGTCAATAGGCTATGACCAGCAACAAATTGGGCAATGCATTAGTAGATATCTCATCATGCGCGGTTGTCAACACGTAGCAATCCTCATGCGAAGTGAGTGGCGTCGTGGAGACAATGTCATGGTGAACACGGTGTTAGAGGAACTCGGAAGTCGTTTGGTTGCCATAGAAACGGCCGCTCCATGCGACGATGAAGTGGATGAAGCGGTCGGTTTGTTGATCGATCGACAACCACAGATTGATGCATTAATTCTGCGCAATCATCTCGGCAGGGTACTGCCGGAAAAGCTTCCACTGTTAACAGCGGGACCGAGAAAGCTCGTCGTAATCAGTGAGATGCATCGCATGCATCCAATGATTACGCCGGTGGTTCCCGTGGGCCAAACCAGAATTGATGCGATCTCAGGGCTATTACGTCGTCTTATTGCTGGAGACCGTTCTGTTGGATCCGTAACGTTCCCAGGACAGGTGTTAGACCGATGAAAACAGAAGCATCGGTAAAGGACTCAGAGTTGTTGACAAGATAAGACAATGACCTTACGCAATGAACCATTCAGATCTGACCAAAACCGGCGGCCACAGCATGGTCGATCCTCATGCGCGAAGCCTGGATCAGAACGAGTGATTGAGTTCGCATCCAGCGCGTCATGCAGCAGCAGCCAGCCGGTTTGCACAAGACAATACTCGCCACCGTCCCTGCGGGAGAGATGGAGAACGGTGAGGGCGCCGTTGTCATCAATCAATATTTGCACGGATCCGCTTGTTTACGGTCATCTCCCACGGGGGTGTCGGGATGGCCATCGCCATTCGCTTTACATTGCGCCAAAGTGGCGGGTGCGCCATGATTCCTGATAGACTACAGGCTGTGGCGCACGGCATTTGATAGTTCGTGGGACATTTGGAAAGGCTGAAGATGTGCCGGCTCAGACACAGACAAGTCTCAACGCAACTCGGTCAAAGCGCGTCATTTCCTTGCACGGGCGACATGCGCCATAGGGGTGTTTGACAATGTCGAGACGTAAACGATACGCGATCGTAGGGACGGGCAGCCGCGCAGCAATGTTCATAGAAGCTGCCAGCAAGACATATGTACGTCACGCTGATCTGGTGGGATTCTGTGATATCAGCCAAGCGCGCATGAACTACTGGAACCAGCGAATGCGCGAGGGGTACTCGCACCCGGTAGTGCCAACCTATCTGGCGGGACAGTTTGATCGCATGATCACGGAGACTCAGCCAGACGTTGTGATTGTCGCATCGATGGATAGCACCCACCATCACTATATTGTGCATTCGGTTGAACTGGGTTGTGACGTCATCTGTGAAAAACCCATGACGATTGATGAACAGAAGGCAAAAGCCGTGCTCGATGCCGTTGCGCGTACAGGTCGGAAGGTCACCGTAACATTCAACTACCGTTATGTGCCTAGCGTTACTTTAGTGCGGGATATGGTGATGAGCGGTCGCATCGGAACGCCCCTGGCTGTTGACCTGATGTGGACGCTTAATACAAGCCATGGGGCCGACTACTTCAGGCGCTGGCATCGAGAGAAAGACAAATCGGGCGGCCTGCTTGTTCACAAGGCGACACATCACTTTGATCTTGTCAATTTCTGGGTCGGCTCCTATCCCCAAACAGTCTTTGCGATGGGAGATTTGAAGTTCTACGGCAGGACGAATGCGGCAAATCGCGGCGAGCACTATGAGTATGACCGTTACACGGATGCTCCAGGAGCCGGAAAAGATCCGTTCGCATTTGATTTGAGGAGGCTGGAGGAACTCAGGGGACTCTATTTAGATGCGGAGGCCGATTCGGGCTATATTCGTGATCGCAATGTGTTTGGTGATAACATCACCATTGAAGACACCATGGCAGTCATAGCCCGATATCATAATGGTGTGCAACTAAGCTACTCGCTTGTGGCCTATTCGCCTTGGGAAGGTTTGCGAGCCTGTATCACTGGCACAAAAGGCCGGATAGAACTTTTCGAGTATCATGGTTCGCACGTGATTGTGGATGAGGCTGACAAGCAGTTGGGGAATGAGCGGCGAAGTGAAGGGCCGGAGGTGCCTGGAATTGGCAACTTCGCGGTTTACTATCCAATGTTTGGCAAACCCGTGGAATTAAAAATCCCCGAGGCATCGGGTGGACATGGCGGTGGTGACCGCCTTATCCTCGAACAACTCTTCCTGCCGAATCAGCCTGCGGATCGATATTGTCGACAGGCTGATCATATCGATGGAGCCGCGTCTATCCTTTTGGGGATCGCAGCTAATCGTTCGATCGAAACAGGGCAACCAGTTGATGTCAGACAACTGCTCAACTTGGAGGAATACCGTGGGAAAGATGTTGGAGGAGTACGCGCGTCAGCATGATCTTATAATAGTAGCAGTGTCGAGCAAATCAGAAAACAGATATGAAAGCAGAGCATCATTCAGACGGATGCATGTGCTGGCCATGTGCAATATCATCTGATGCGTTCACGTCATGATCTGTCGTTGAGTCAACAGTACGTAATGAGATTTACCACGAGTTGAAATAGGGTGGGGCCGACTGGCCCGGGTTGAAACAAATAAGCCATGAACCATCCATGCACCGTTCCCGTTCCGCTTGGTGTTTATTCGTCCTTTGGCTTCGGCGACCGTCTTGGACTGGCGACGCCCGGCCACCTGGAGGCGCTGCGACAACACGGCGGAGCCATCCGCGGCATCTTCGCCCAGCAGTCGATCCGGGAGATGTCTCGCACACAGCGTACGCCTGCCAATGTCCTGGAAGCAGCCCGAACAGCTCTGCAGGACGCGGGCTTTACGGATACATGGGGCGCTGATGCTGACCATCTCAAGACGCCGCAGGATGTGGAGCGCACCGCTGAGGCTGGGTTCGTCTTTTTCACCATCGATCCCTCGGATCACGTGGATCAAAACGCTGACAGCTATAACTTGAGCCAGATCGACGCGAAATTCGAGTCACAACCCTGGGTCGATCGCTATCTCGGAAAGACAATCCAGATTGAGGGCGGACCGTCCATCCGTTTTGACGAAGTTTCTGTCAAGCGGGCTGCGGTTAAGTATGGCCGAGCCATTGTTCACGCCTTGAATTTGGCTGGTCACATCAAACAAGCTACGGCCAAACGCCACCAGGAACATGAAATTGAAATCAGCGTCGATGAGACGCGCCAGCCCACTACACTCGCTGAGCATTACATCATTGCCGACCAGCTCATCTCTCACGGGGTCAAGCTGGTGTCCCTTGCTCCGCGCTTCATCGGTGAGTGGGAGAAAGGGGTCGATTTCATCGGTGATCTTCAGGTACTGGGAAAGTCACTGGCCGATCATGCCGCCATCGCTGCCCAGCTTGGACCCTACAAGCTCAGCCTTCATTCAGGCTCGGATAAGCTGTCCATGTATGGCTTGTTTGCCCGCGCCACACGAGGGCGCTTCCACGTCAAGACGGCCGGCACCAGCTACCTGGAGGCCTTGCGGGTCGTGGCGCATCACGATGCCAGCTTGTTCCGCCGCATCATCGACTTCTGCCGCCGTCGCTACAACACCGATCGAGCCACCTATCACGTGCACGCCACGCTGGACAACGTTCCGCCGCCGGAAGCAATCCGTGATGACAAAAAGCTGGAACGTGTTTATCTGGAGTGCTGGGACACTGTGCCCGAAGGGCAAGGTTTCACCCAAGCCGGTCGCCAGATCCTGCATTGCACCTTCGGGTCGGTATTGACGGAACCTGCAATTGGTGGAGAAGTGAAGCAATTAATTGCTGAACACAGCGACACGCATCATAAGGTGCTGGCCGATCATTTCGGCCGACACTTGGACGCACTAAACAAGGGGCTGGATTAGACTCATACCCTCAATTGATCCCTTGGAAACTGTATTCCGGTTGTTTCATACTGCAAACCTGTGTTTGCCCAGTCAGTGAAAGAATAATGGCCGCCACCGCTCCCACCCACCTCATTGCCCTCGCGTTCATGGCGCATCCGGATGATGCGGAGATCCTGTGCGGGGGCACGCTGATCCGTCTGGCGCGGTTGGGCTGGCAGGTGCACATCGCCACTACGGCCCGGGGTGATTGCGGGTCCGCTACGCTGGGGCCGGATGAAATCGCTGCCATCCGTTTTAAGGAAGGCCAGAAGGCGGCCCAATCCATGGGGGCCACCTATCACTGCCTCGGTCTGCCCGACGTGAACGTGTCTTTCTGCGAGCAGTCGAATCGACAAGCCATCGACCTGTTTCGAGCAATTGCTCCCACGTTGGTCTTCACGCACCCGCGCTTCGATTACATGCTGGACCACGAGCAGACGCACCTGCTGGCCCGCTCGGCCACGTTCAGCTATCCGATTCCCAACGCCTCGCCATTGCCGTTGATTGATGGCTCACAAGTGCCATGGCTGTATTACGTCGATCCCCTGGAAGGGCTGGACCCTTACAGCGGCAGGCTGATTGAACCCACCACGCTCATCGACGTCAGCGCGGTAATCGATGACAAAGCTGCCATGCTGGCCTGTCACGCCTCGCAGCGGGACTGGCTGCGCAGACACCACGGCATGGATGAATACATCGAATCCATGAAGCGCCACGGGGCCACCCGCGGCCGGTCGTTGGGGGTTGCCTGCGCCGAGGCCTTCGTACAGCATCGCGGCCACGCTTATCCTGAACACGATGTTTTGAAAGAGTTGCTTCCATAGAAGGAAATCCACCCATGCGGCCAATCAGCAAAGTAGCGCCCGGCTGGTGGGACTACACCACGCTGCCCCCGGAAGTGTTGGAGGACGCCGCGAGACTGACACCAAAGGATCTGCTGCAGTTGTCCCGGCCGGGATTCACGGTGCGCTTCTTCGATACGCTCGAGGAGTTTTATTGCGCCGAGGCCATGGAATACATCGAGGCCTGGAAGCGAAGTACGCCGGACAATCCAGCCGGGATCTGCGGGCCCATCGGCCCCACCGAGCAGTTGCCCCTGGTGGCCACCATCGTCAACAGCCTGGGGCTGGACCTCCCTAAGCACGAAGCGCACTTCTGGGGCATGGATGAATGGGTAGGCGACGATGGCAGACCGGTGTCAGGCGAGTTTCCCTTGAGTTTCGCCAAGGCTGATCGCGACCTGTGCTTCGATCGTATCCACCCGGAACTGCGCATGCCTGATTCCAATCTGCACTTTCCCACCGGTGATCTGCAAGCCTACTCACAAAGCTACGACGCCATCCGCTGCCTGGTCATGCAGGGCGGCCAGGGCGAAGTCAAGCATTGGGCATTCAATGACCCTTTGATGCGTGCAGGCCGGTTCAAAGACGAGCCACCCGCGGTCAGTGAGTATCGCAAGCTGGCCACGCGGGTGACCGATCTGCACCCGGTGACGGTGATACAAAACGCCCGCACATCCGGGGGTGGTTACGTGCCGCAGGTGCCCACCCGGGCCTGTACGGTGGGGCCGGTGGAAACGTGGAAAGCCGAACGCGTCAGCATCTGGCACCCAGGCCACCACGACAACCCTTTCGGCCTGCGCCTGACCGCCCTGATGATCAGCAGGCGCCTCATGGACACCAGCGTGCCCATGAGCCTGCTGGCCGACCACCACGACGTGACCTTCAGCTACTACCGCGGCGGCATCGGCAAGGTCGAGACACAGATGCATTGAACCATGAGAAACCAAGATATGTGATTACCCAGCCCGCTTTCGAACGTCTTGAGGTAATGGCATATCTCGGAAGTGAACGCCTCAGCATTTGGCGGCATCTGTTTTCTTCCGTGCCTGACCCATCGGGAATGCAGATGTGGACACTGGCCCCGTCGTCCGCCACAGACAACGTGTCGGAAGTGGGCAGTCTCGCCATGGATTTCACTCATGGGGCCTCATGGCCGGCCAGGCCGTTGACTTGAAAAACGCGCAGATCGACATTACAATGAATGAAAATCGGTTTACTATGATTGCATTGGGTAACACACTGACAGAACGCAATGGCGTGTCGGCCTTGTTCCCCGACAGCCATGTAACTTTTTTTCGCTGAAGCTGGCTCTTCCAACTTCAGGCAGGAATAAGGAGCATCCAACATGCAACACAGACTGGGGCTTTCTTTTCTAGTGTGGGCATCGCTTTGCGCTTGGACACAGTGGGTGGTGGCGGCTGAAACGGAAGGCGTTGAATTGGGTCGCGGACAGCAATGGGTCCGGTCTCACCCCTTCACCATCATGGGACTGTCCATCGTCGAGGAGCGCCCATTCAATATCGATCTCTACCGCAATGCGGGATTCAGTTCATTGCTGATGTGGAAGCCCCGGGAAGGAACCCTGCGTGCCGCCTCGGACGCAGGACTGCCTTGGCACGAGCACCTCTATGTGGGGATACGGGGCAGGGAGCCGTTTGGTCAAAAGGACAAGGAGAGGATTAGACAACTCGCGAAGGATTACCCGGGTGGCATTGGATGGCTCATCAACGATGAGCCCAGTGACAGGGCGGAGATGGAGGTCACGTCGCAGGTCCTCGACTGGCTGCGCGAAGAGTTTCCCGACATGCTTGCGTATTCAAACGCGGGGGGGAATATTGATGACTTCGCGCGGACCATGCGTCCGGACGTACTGATGCATGACCGATACCCGTTCAAAAAGCAGGGGGAGACATGGGACGAGTTATTTTTTTACATGGCTCATGTCCGCGATCTCGCGCAGGCGCAGAACGTCCCCTATTGGGGGTTCGTGCAGGCCTACGAGGACAGGAGGGAGGGAGGGCAGCGGCTGCCGAGTGAGAGCGATCTGCGAATGCAGACCTATGCCATGCTGGCTTACGGATTCACGGGGATCGCCTATTTCATGTACGACCTGGGTGAGGAGTTCCAGCGGGGTGTGCTTGAACTGGACGGGACGCCCAGCCCGCTCTATGCGCCTACAGCCAAACTCAACCCCGAAGTGGCGAACTTGGGACGATGTCTCAGGATGCTCACCAGCACCTCGGTGGGCTACGTGCCCGCCGAAGGCACCGCATGTCCCAAAGGCACGATGCCCTGGCAGGACGAGACGATGAGCATCGAGACACCGGGCAGTGACGGCCTGATCGGCTGGTTCAGCGATGACGCCGGCGGGCAGTACTTCATGATCGTCAATCTCAAGCATGCGGCCGAAATGAACGCCGAGGACGGTGCGGCCACGTTCCGCATCCGCTTCGGCGAACCGGTGACGGAGTTGTATCGACTGGACCGCGAGAGCGGCCAGGTCGAACCCGTCGCTTTGGAGGCCGATGCAGCCGGCGTCACCGGCTTCACGCTCAGTCTGCCCGGCGGCACCGGCGATCTGTTCAAGACCGGCGATGGAGAGTTCGCAGGTCTTCAACCACAGGAGCAAACACCATGAGACGTGAACTGGGCATCTGTCTGCTTGTGTGGGTAGCGCTGTGCGCCGCGGGGCCATCGGCGGTGGTGGCCGAAACGGAGGGAGTTGACTTGGGACGCGGACAGCATTGGGTCCGGTCCCACCCCTTCACCATCATGGGTGTGTCTCTCGTTGAGCGGCCCTTTGACGTCGAGCTTTACCGTAATGCGGGATTCAGTTCGCTGCTGGTGTGGGAGTCGCAGGAAGAGGTCTTGCGTGCAGCCTCGGAAGCTGGATTACCCTGGCACATGCATCGTTACGCGGGCGCGGTGCGCGACAGGGAGCCGTTCGGTGAAAAAGACCGGGAGAGGTTCAGGCAATTTGTGAAGATGTACCCTGGCGGCATCGGATGGATCATCAACGATGAGCCCAACAAGGGGGATGAAATGCGGGTCACTGCCGAGGTTATCGACTGGCTGCGCCAGGAGTTCCCCGACATGCTCGTGTATTCCAACTCAAATCCCGATACTCCGACGAGGCATTACACGCGCCAGTTTGTCGAGACGGTGAATCCGGATGTACTGATGTACGACCGTTACCCGTTCGACAAGCACAGTGAGATATCCGAGGATTTCTTCTGGAATATGGCGCACGTCAGAGAACTCGCACTCGAAAAGTGTATTCCATACTGGGGCTTCGTACAGGCGTACGAGGATCGTGGGCGCAGGCGGCTTCCAAGCGAGAGCGATCTGCGAATGCAGACCTACGCCATGCTGGCCTACGGGTACACGGGGATCGCGTATTTCGTGTACGACCTGGCCGTGAGTGAGTTCGAGCGGGCAGTCCTCGAAGTGGACGGGACGCCCAGCCCGCTTTATGCACCCACAGCCAAGCTCAATCCCGAGGTGGCGAACTTGGGGCGCTGCCTCAGGATGCTCACAAGCACGTCAGTCCACTACGTGCCCGCGGCGGATTCCGCATGCCCTGAGGGCACGACACCCTGGCAGGACCAGACGATGATCATCGAGACGCCGGGATGTGATGGCTTGATCGGCTGGTTTACGGATGATGCCGGCGGGCAATACTTCATATTCGTCAATCTCAAGCACGGGGCTGATATGAGTGCGGAGGACGGCGCTACGACATTCCGCATCCGCTTCGGTGAACCGGTGACGGCGCTCCATCGCCTGAGCCGCGAGAGCGGCCAAGTCGAGCCCATCACTCTGGAGACAGACGAAACCGGTGCCAGTGGTTTTAGTCTCAGCCTACCGGGCGGCACGGGCGATCTGTTCAAGATTGGCGACGGGGAGTTCTCTGGCCTTCAACCACAGGAGCCAACACCATGAGACGTGAACTGGGCATCTGTCTGCTTGTGTGGGCAGTGGTCTGCGCCGCAGCGACATGGGCGGCGGCGGCCGAAACGGAGGGAGTTGACTTGGGACGCGGCCAGAAATGGGTCCGGTCCCACCCCTTCACCATCATGGGGGTTTCCCTCGTGGAGCGGCCCTTTGACGTCGAGCTTTACCGCAACGCGGGATTCACCTCGCTGCTGGTGTGGGAGTCGCAGGAAGAGGTCCTGCGCGCCGCCTCGGATGCGGGTCTGCCTTGGCACATGAATCGCCATGAGGGCATGCGCGGCCGGGAGCCGTTCAGTGAAAAGGATCGAGAGCGAATCAGGCAGGTGGTGAAGAAATACTCGGGCGGCGTGGGCTGGATCGTCAACGACGAGCCCGGTGATGAAGCGGAGATGCGGGCGACGGCCGAGGTGATTGACTGGCTGCGCGAGGAGTTCCCTGACATGCTCGCGTATTCGAACGCCAACCCCGCCGCCCCCTGGCATGAACGGGATATGCTGAATTTCGCGCGCATTCTGCGTCCCGATGTGCTGATGTATGACCGCTATATATTCGAACCTGACAACGGAATGAAGGAGGACTTCTTCTGGAACATGGCCTTCGTCAGGCAGATCGCGCTGGTGCAGGGCGTGCCCTACTGGTCGTTCGTGCAGGCTTTCGAGGCCGAGGAGGATGCGGATCCGGAAATCAACGGCAGGCGGCTTCCCAGCGAGAGCGATCTGCGGATGCAGGTTTACTCCTTCCTGGCCTACGGGTATACGGGGCTTGCGTATTTCGTGTACGACCTCGGTGGTGGGTTCGAGCGGGGAGTCCTCGAAGTGGACGGGACGCCCAGCCCGCTCTATGAGTCCGCAGCCAGACTCAATCCCGAAGTGTCGAATCTCGGCCGGTGTCTCAGGATGCTGACGAGTACGGCTGTGCAATATGTGCCCGCTGAAGGGGCCGAATGTCCCAGGGGAACGGTTGCCTGGAACAACCGCAAATACGGGGCGGCACCTGCTCCCCTCGACGTGCAGTCTCCGGAACGTGACGGCCTGATCGGCTGGTTTACCGACGATGATGGTGGGCGGTATTTAATGTTCGTCAACCTCACGCACGCCGAGGGCATGAGCGCTGAGGAAGGTGCGGCGAGCTTCCACATCCGCTTCGGCGGGCCAGGCAAACCTGTCACGACGCTTTACCGGCTCGACCGCGAGAGCGGCCAAGTCGAGCCCATCACTCTGGAGACAGACGAAACCGGTGCCAGCGGTTTTAGTCTCAGCCTGCCGGGCGGCACGGGCGATCTGTTCAAGATTGGCGACGGGAAATTCCCTGGACTGGAGTAACTTCAGGAAATGGAGATCGCATTCAACGAATGCTTGATGCGCGGCATCAGTTACCAATATAAGGCGGGTCAGACTTTGAACGTGAAACAGGACAAGATCTACAGGGCTGCATTTGAAGGGACTCATCGCTTAAACTCAGACAGGGTCACGACAGTCTCCAACTGCGTGCATTTATTTCTTGACGACCAACTCATACATCGGATGGTATCTGTCAAGCGCGAAGTCGAACAGCCCGCCCGCCACGCGGCTAATCCACTCATCGTGCCGGAGTACCCCTGGGAACGACGTATGCTCAGTCTCTACGGGACTGTGATGTACGACCCCTCAATGGGCAAGTTCCGTTGCTGGTATCTGGGGAACGAAAATCCCTCTCAGATACCCGACACCCCCGAAGCGCCGGGCACGTCGAAATACCATCAGTGCTACGCCGAGTCCAATGACGGCATTCATTGGAGAAAGCCGTTGGTCGGCGAAAAACCCTACGGCGGACACGACCGGCACAATATCGTCGTTACGGCATGTCATGGGTGGTGCGTGCTTTACGATCCGGACGATCCCGACCCGCGAAGGCGCTACAAGGGGCTTGGGGGCAAAAGGTTCGGTTACTCACCAGACGGCATCCACTGGGAGACCCGAGCCCCCTGGGAAGCCGTTGGAAGAAAAAATGATACGAGCGCGTGTGTCGTGCGGTGGAAGGACGAGTATCTCGCATTCGTGCGGTATGTGGGCCCCCAAAACCGGGTAGAGGACGAAGCCAAGGGGATCGATTGGTGGGGCAACATGCGTATGGTCGGGATTTGCGCCAGCAAGGACTTCGATCAGTGGACTCCCAAAGAAATGGTTTTCAGGACCGACGAGAAGGACGGCTACCCGTGGACGCAACCCTATGGACTATGCGTCACACCGTACGGAGACGTCCTGATCGCGCTGGTGCCGATGCTTTATCTCGAACCGAGACAGGACAATAACAGCTACGGGCCGATGGACGTACAGCTCGCCGTGAGCCGCGACGGTCGTCATTGGAATCGCGTCGCCGAACGGGCAACCTTCATGGCGCTTACGGAACCCGCTGAAGGAGAAGACAGGCCCTGGGATATGCGGGTCTACCCGGGGACGACCATGTTCGTCCGGGACGATCAGGTGTACATCTATTATACGGGATCGAACACCCTGCATGGGGAGAGGCCGAGCGGTACCATGGGTCGCATGGGGATCGGCCTCGCGACGCTGCCAGCAGATCGTTTCGTTGCGATCATTCCCTCGTCAGCCGCAACGGAGGGGATTCTCGAGACGAAGGTGTTGAGATCGCCCGGCGGAGATCTTGTCGTCAACGTTGTGTTGGACGACGTCGAGGCTTTGAGGGTTGAGGTTCTCGACAGCGGGGGACAGGTGCTTGAGGGCTTTGGCCGCGAGGCCTGTCGTCTGACTGTCCACGACAAATTGCGATATAGCGTCAGTTGGCAATCAAAGGACGACGCCCCACGCCCTTGGAGTGCAGCGATGCGTGACAACGGAAACGCGCTGCGATTCATTCTTCGACGCGGTGCGAAACTGTACGCATTCCAGTTTGTGAATTAGTTGGCTTTTCTTTGTATGTGTCATAAGCAGGAGCATCGACGGTGGATGCGCGCCTTAAGTTGAACGTTCGATACGACCGCAGATATCCCGTGAACTGGCAAACGGGCGACGCGAAGGGCTTTCTTGGCCATGCCCACAAAGTCCTTGAGTTTGACTCCAGTGAGGTCGTGTTGGCGGTCATGCATGCCTGGAACACGGGATTTGAAGGTGGCCCCGTGTTTGGCCCCGACTCCCCGCATGTCGGCTGGGTGAAAATGCTGGAGGGTTCTTACCGCATAAAAAAAATTATTGAGGAGATCTTACCGCCAGTCATCACGGCGTGTCGCGATGCGGGGATCAAGATCGTGCATATAGCGGGTGACAGCTATGCACGGCGTTACCCGCAGTATCTTGCTTTGGAAAAAGAGGTTGGCCCCGGACCGCCGCCCCTCGACGGCTCGCCCAACACCGATTGGGGCGAAGAGGCAATGGAGGATACCTATGGACCCGACATCATCCAGCGCAAGAGCGCCAAGCAGGAACTGCTCGACATCGCGCCGCCGGTGAGACCGGCACCGACCGACTTCGTTGTTGCATCACCCCACCAGTTCACCTATCTACTCCGCAAATTGCGAGCGTGGAATATCATTTACACTGGCTTCATGGCAAACATGTGCCTGGTAGTCTCACCCTGTGGCTTGGTAGATATGAGGCGACTCGGCTATCGGACAATCCTCCTTAGAGACTGTACGACAGCATCGGAGAACCGCGAATCGGTCGCCACACTTCGGGCTACTGAAGAAGCGATACGCACCTATGAGGCGTTTCCCGCCAGCTATACAATGCTTTCACAGGGCCTCATTGCGGCGACAAAAGTCTCATCATCGGAATCTACCAGGAAAGTAGCGCACTCGAGATGAACGAAAAGCAATGGCTGCGAAACGGCATTGGCTATCTTGACTGGGTCATCGGCGGAGAGCCCTACTGGGATAACGACTACGTCAAGAGCAAGGTCGAACGCGCCGCATCGTTCAATACGAACGTTCTGTTCATGGCCGTTCAGATCGGCGGTTATGCCATCTATCCGTCGAAATACGCTCCATTGGCCCCCCGTCTAGAGTACGACATGTTGGACCGCATTCGGAGTGAAACGCGGCAGCAGGGGATGCGCCTGATCCCTTACTGGCTCGCGACCGCACCCGGTGCTGCTCTTCAGCTTGAGTTGCACCCGGATTGGCAGCAGCGCGGCCCTGAAGGCGATCCGACCGGATGCATGTGCTACCTGTCACCATATGGCCGCTTCACCCTGGGCCAAACGGCAGAAGTGCTGGAGCGATACGAAGTCGATGGGATTTATTACGATCAGATGCCGGTAGGTTGTTTTTGTCCGTGGTGTGCTGCGAAATTCAAAGCCAGGTTCGGACGCGATTTCAATGAAATGGACGGTGTGGCCGATGCAGCCAGGAACGTGAAAGTAAAGAGTATGTCCAACACGCTCAAGGCACTGGGCGGCCCGCACCTGGAAGCGGAGGCGTATGGTGGAGCGGTCGACAGCGAAGGGAGTTTGCTCAGACGTTTTGTCCAGGAGAACATGGATTGGTGGGTGACAAGCGTAAGTGGGATCGTTAACCGCCTGCGTCCGGATGCAGTCTACCAGCAGGGCAAGCTGTGGGACAGCGATCTAGCACGCTACTCAAACCGGGTGGACGCGGTTTTGCCGGAAATCCTCTGGTGGACAGTGGGACACGATATCGACCGACTTGCGCTCAGCCGAGAGATCTGCCAACTCTACAGCGGGCAACGAGTGGTTTGGGACGTCGCCAAGTACGACAATGGGAACATCGACCGCCGATGCCTCGAAGAAGTTAAGCTATTGCTCGCAAATGGTCTAACCTGCGGCGCCCAGCCATTTCTGAGGGAGTTGCGGGCGGCAGACCTGGCTCCTCTGCGTCTCGACGATTTCAGACATTTCATGACTCAGATCAGGCAGCTTGTCGATCTGCGTTCCACTGCGAAGGGCCTGTATGCATGCTCGCTTCTGCACAGCAGTGAAGCCGAACGAGAGAGCCCTCACGCGATGGGAGACTCGCTGACTGGCGCCTATCGTGTACTGCGGGAGAACCAGGTCCTCTTCGACCTCGTCCGCGATGGTGAAGTGGGCGCCGGGTTGGCAATGGACCGACCGGTTCTGGTCATCCCGGAGTACGGAGTCATGCCGCCGGCCGTGGAGGAAAAGCTTGTTGACTACGTGAATGCTGGCGGAAACGCACTCGTCGTCCTCGGTCGTCACACCTCCGCTATCGAGAGCGACTTCGAAGCACGACCGCTGATGCGCCTGCTTGATATGAAATTCAAGGGTCTGGCGGGTACGCGATGTCTGGGGCCGTGCCCAAGTCTGCGTAGTGTTGGTCCCATCCCTGCCTGGACGAGAGACCACGTCAACTACTGCGAAATTGCGGACGTTCCACCCATCACCAACGACATTAAGGATACGATCTTCGCATTCTCTACTTACTTTGTTGAGGCTGACTACGGCGTCCAAACAAACACCCTGCTCCACGCACGGGACATCGACTATCAGAAGTACAACGCGAGATATTTTAATCGTAGAATATTTTGGCCGGGTGACAGGATTTGTCCCATCGCTGTAACTTACAATGGGAAGGGACGTGTCGCTTTTTTTGGAGTGCCGGCCTTTCACCTGGATTTTCTTCGCGGTGCAACGGAAATTGACCGGCTTCTCTCCAATGTGATCGATTGGCTGCGCGGTGGACCACAAGAAATTGAAGTTCATGAGGCCCAGGCCACTCTTCGACTTGCGGCCTATGTCAATGAGCAAGAGCGGAGCTATGTTCTCATCCTTGCCAACCAAGCTACCAACGATCTGAGACAAAGGGCAATCCGGAATGTGCATCCCACGGGCGAGATTATCCTCAAAGTCTCACCTCGGTTTGACGTCACCAGCGCCAAGGCGTTGGATGGGCGGCCCTTGGAGCTGGAAAGGGACGAAGGCTGCATCGTGATTCGAGTTCCAGGCGTGCGGTTCTTGGAAGGCATTATCTTGCGATAAGGGGCGCCAACGGTGACAGTCACCGGCCTAAAAGTTGATGGTTATTGCCATTGCGGACCGGATCGTTACGGTACGAAGGCAGAATTGCGCAAGACGCTGCGAACGTGGGGTATAAGCCGCTGCGTTCTGGTTCAACATTTTGGTCAGTATGACAACACTTATATTCAGCGCACTGTCCAGGAGAGCAATGGCGAGTGTGCCGGTGTCATGCTCGTTGATCTTGAATCGCCAGAACCACATGGTCCTGTGACACATATTGAAAGATGGCTAGCGACGGGTGCGTTTCGTGGAATCCGTCTCCACGCATCAAGTCTTCTGCGACATGAGCATGTCTGGTCATATGCAGCCGCCCATGGTCTGCCAATAGTCACCGTCGCGGATCCTGTCCAGATGCCATCTATATCGCCATACGTCTCACAATGGCTTGACCGGAACACGCCGGCTCGTCTCGTGTTATCGCATATGGGGTCGCCTAATCTCAAAACCAACGCGTGGCTGCAGGGCTACGAAAGTATTCTCGCTCTTTCACGGCATCACAATGTTTCAGTGCTATGCTCCGCGGTTGGGCTTTTCCATGGGTTGAATCCGTCAATGCTGAAAAGCGTGATCGATCAACTTTATGAGCACTTCGGGCCAACACGCATGATCTGGGGCAGTGATTATCCCGCAACAACTTCAGGCCGCACCTACGGATTGTATCTCCGTCGACTGTTGGGCCTCCTCCCTGAATCCGACCACCATCTTGTGTTTGCGGACAATGCAATAGGACTGTGGTTCAAGTGACTTCGCCGCTCTCAATCTCACTCATCGGTTGCGGCGAGGCAGCACAAATGATTGCCCTCGCACTGAAGGCGAACGCTCGTGCCACCATCAATCGCGTAGTCGGGCGCGATCCTTTGCGGACGATGGCATTTGCGCAGGAGCATGGCATCAGCGGTATATCCACTTCTCTCAACGAGGCGCTCAACCGCGACACGGAACTTGTGATAATCGCGACACCTACATATCTTCACTATGATCAGGCGAAGGCTGCCCTGCAGGCGGGCAAACACGTCATCGTCGAAGTGCCGCTTTCGCTGTCCGGCACACACGCTGACCATCTTAAGCAGTTCGCACGTGATAATGGATGTCTGCTGGCGACTCTCCACGTATCACGAGGTGTTACAGTCATGCGGCGGGCGTATGAGCTGATCCAATCAGGCGCGATCGGTCAACCACTTCAATTCTTGTTTCGCCGACTCATGTGGAAGCATCGCGAAGGCGGCATGGGGGGACGCCAACGGGAATGGGATGACAGCATAACCTGGCATCATGCCGCACATGCCATCGATCTGGTGAACTGGTGGACCGATTCGCGCGTAAAGTATTCTGCCGCTTCGATACAAATCCGTACAGCGACTCAGAATGATGTCGGATTTCTGGCTCTTGCGAATACCGGCGTCGCCACGGTCTCTTTGTCTATGGCCTATTATTCACAACACGCCGCTCATGATTGGGTAATCACAGGAGACCGCGGCGCCATTGAAATCACTGGCTATCTGCGCCTCTGCTGCAACGGTATCGTCGTGTGCCAGAACGATTCCGAGTTAGATGAGCTTCGACAGGCCTATCGGCGATATCTTAATCAGGTGATCGACCAGTATTTGCGTGTCGGTGTCGATCAATCGGACATCGACGCAGCGGTCATGCCCATGAGTCAGATCCAGACCATACACGACTGTGCAACAAGGATCCCGATTAACTATTGATTCGTCTTGAGGAGTCAGACTCCACATGAAACCAGTGCCAGCGATTGAGGGTGTGTGGCCTGCATGCTTGACCATGTTTGACCAGAATGGCGATCTGGACCTGCCAGGCACGGCGCAGCATGTGGAGTATTTAATCCGTAGTGGCGCGCACGGCTTGGTTGCAGCAGGAACTTCGGGGGAGTTCATATCCATGACCATTCAGGAACGGCTGCGCGTAATTCAGATTATTCACCAGACCGCCGCCGGTAGAGTTCCTGTGTATGCCCACACGGGTCACTACAGCACAAAGCTTACCATTGAAATGACACGTACTGCTGAGGACCTTGGCGTCGACGGCATACTGGTTATCCTACCCTACTATCAGCGTCCTCCGGTGGCAGCTATCAAACGGCACTTCAAAGTGATGAGTGAGGCGACACTTCTTCCGATCATGCTGTACAACAATCCGGCAAACACCGCCTCCTTGCCGCTTAGTCATGCGGACGTGTCAGAGTTAGTTAATGCAGGCTGGATCCAGTCAATCAAGAGTACATTTGAAACCGTTGTTCCAGTCCATGATCTTCTTGTGGAGTTTGGCGACGATTTCCGAATATTCTACGGATCGTTCATGTCGCCTATGGACGCTTTATTGGCAGGAGCTCACGGCTGGATCAGCGGCTTTCTTAACTTTCTGACCATTCATTGTGTCTCGCTGTATTGCGCGTGCCAATCTGGGGATGTCGCCAAGGCGCGCGAGATCTGGCAGGGCACGTTACTTCCGTTCAAGAATCTCTGGACGCATCAGGTATTGGGGCCGGTAAACGACCTGGCGATCTATCGTGCCGGCCTTGACCTGATGGGTCATCACGGAGGTTATTCACGGTTGCCGTTTGAGCCGTTGAATGATACACAAAAAACTCACCTGAAACAGATGATGAGCGACAGGGGACTCTTGGCATGAAGATCACTGATGTACGCACTGCCATATCATCTTTTGGGTTTCGAAATTGCATTTTTGTGATGGTACATACCGACGAAGGCATCACAGGTATCGGCGAGGTTGTCTATAAACGCAAGGACATGATGGTTGAAGCAGGCATACAGGAGTTGCGACGCTATTTGGTTGGTAAAGACCCAACCAACATTGAAGACCATTTTGAAAAAATGTACCGGGATGCATTCTTGGTCGGTGGGGCATTGCAAACTGCGCCAATGGGAGCGATCGAAATTGCCATGTGGGACATTCTGGGCAAGAGCCTCAACGCGCCCATCTATAAGCTTCTCGGCGGCAAGTGTCGGGACAGGATTCCCGTGTACTGCCATTGTCGGTGTGGACCGAGTCCCGAAACGTTTGTCGAGAACATCAACGGCTGCGTGAGACGCGGATACCGCGCAATCAAAACTACGCTTCCCTTGTTCTACGGCGGTAATGCTGAGGTGTCTATTGACAATAGCAAGGGGCATCACTTTGGCTACAGCGGCACGGGTGGTATGATTCCACCCTGTCACAAGGAGACGGAATTACTGGCGCCCGATGTGTTCAAGCGAATCGCCGAATATTTTCTGGCGGCTCGTGAGGCGGTGGGCCCCGAAGTGCATCTCATGGTTGATTGTCACGGCCGTCTCAGTCCAGCCAATGCGCGCCGACTGTTACGCGAATTGGAATCAGCAAATCTCACTTTTGTCGAGGAACCGGTGCCTGCAGAGAACGCGGCCGCATTAAGAGAAGTCGTACGAGAGAGTCCCATTCCGATCGCAACGGGCGAGCGGTGGTCAACAGTGTACGACGCACAGAGATTCCTCCGTGAGAATGCGGTTCATATTGCTCAACCAGACGTAGTCTATTGCGGAGGTATTGCTCAAACAAAAAAGATAGCCGCATTATGCGAAGCGCAGTATGTCCCAATCGCTCCGCACAACCCCAATGGGCCGATAGCAACGATGGCATCGTTACATGTAGCAGCTGCGGTTCCGAACTTTCTGATGTTGGAGACCATTGGGTCCGTGGAAGATCTGGAATTGGCTGACGAATTCATCGAGCCAGGCTATCAGTTAGCCGATGGGCAGATGTTACTGCCGGACAGGCCTGGCCTGGGTGTCACATTTAACGAATCTGCCTGTGGAAGGCATCCATATCAGCCATTCAAAGGCTGGAGGTAGTCCGTGCGACGATCAACAACTGGATGGGGGGCGTTGGATTGCGGGCATAAAAAAACCCACGCGGGTGAGCGTGGGTTTTGGCGTGGGGTGCTGGGTGGCCCCGATCGTTTGCCTTGGCGTTGAGCCGGTGAAGGTTCAACGCCGCAGCGGCAGGGCTCTTGTTTTGACAGATGATCTCAACGCGCGTCCGCGTCTTACCCCTTGTGCACTGGGGGCGCGTCGGCGGTCTCAAGATCGATCCTCCGCTGTGGCCACAGCGGTTGCGTCGATCCCTCTGAGCTGCGTCGGTTCAAACAGGGCTCCGGTATGCGTCGATCATTCCGTCGAACGTTCGACACCCTGCGCTTTGCGACGCCGGCCTGTGCACGCGAGCGTCCGTGACGGGCGAGTGATCGCTTCGTCCGTCGTCAGCGTGATGTTTATCGCGCTGCAGCTGCTCGCTTGCCGGTCGCGGTGTCGCCTGCGAGAACTGCATGATTCTGCAGCAGCCACGATCCCTGGCGATGTGACTCGCCCCAGTCGTCGCTGTGCGTTGAATCAACGCGCCTCTCGCAGACACACCGCCCTCAGTCTCCACGGTCGCTCGCTGCGTCGTTGCCGACGCTGCTGAGCGGTTCCGGGCTGAGACGCCATGACGTAACGAACCCTCGCCGCGCCGGCTCTCACCGACGCTGACGACGACCCGTTCGCCGCTTCATCGACCGCTGCTTCGCCCGATCGTCTCCCGTCGCCGGCCAACACCGGGGTGCTGTCCGACTGCGGTTGGTCGATCGGCCTTATCCGCGGCTGATCCGTGCCTGTGAACGCTTCGGGCCGGCTTTCACCGACTCGCACGCTCCTTTTTCAGGCTGGCCTCCACACTCAGTTCCGTCCGCTTTCGCGCGGCTGCGTTGTTGCGCAGTCGAGCGTTGGCGAACGGCCCCGGCGTGGCCGATTGAAGCGTCCCGCGACGCCTTGCGACGATCGACCGACGGGTTTTACTCCGAGGTCCTATCACCCGCTTGTGCGTGGCCGCCTTCGTCGCTCGCAGGCTTTCGCCTGTGGCTGAACTCTTGCGGCTGGGGACTTGGTTTCGCTGACTGTCTCGTCCATCCTGGATGTCACGATGCGACCCTTTCAGAACGCACCCACACTTCCGGGGGGGGCTGGCACTTGTGTGCCTCGGTCAGCGAATGCCGACGTGTGTCTCACCTTGTCAAAGAGCCTCGCCCGAATCAGGGCCACCCAGTGCCCCGCGCCGTGCGTTTTACTCCATACTTATGTTTTATGAATTTCGTTCAGCGCGTCAAGAGGGAAGTTGGGGGATTTCACAAAAGTGGAAAACATGGTTAAGCCAGTGGAAAACGTGTCGGGATCGTCGTTAGATACTGATGGCGTGGAAGTTGCGTGCGATCCGTTCGCCGCCGGGGAGCATCAGGAGCAAGCGCGCGGTTCGACGTTGGTTGGAAATATGAAAGATCAACCGCCGAAACGGAATTGAATTTGGATAGCTAGGAGGCGGGAATCGACTTCAAGGGCGCTCAACGCCGGCCGCGCATCGTGAGCATCAATACGCCAGCAATGGTCAACAGCAAAACATTCGGTTCAGGTATGACCGCTGTCGCCCGCTCAGCGCCGCGCAGATCGGAGCTGGAGATATCGCCAAGCTGCTGGCAGTATAGAATGTCGCCGGCGTAAATCCCATCACCGAAGCCAGCACAATAGAGAATGTCGATCTTGTCCTGATAGCTCCACGGATCAACGATGACATCATCCCAAACGTCGCTGAAGTCGATCGTGTCCTCCCACCAAACGTAATTATCCTCGTCAACGTACTGCCAATCATCTTCTGACCACTGCCAATCCTCTTCTGACCACTGCCAATCCTCTTCGTAGTAGTCTTCGTCGATCCAATCCCAGTCTTCCTCTTCATCGACGTAATAGTCATCGTAATACTCTTCATCCCCCCAATCGACATCATCACTCCAGGATTCATCCAGCGTCTCGTCGGTATAGGCATCCTCCCAATACACCACCTCGTCGCTGGTTTCGTCAGTGACTTCACCCCACTGCCATGCTTCGAGGACCGGCTCGATGCCTGCGATCACGAGGTCGGTCTGCGCCATGGTGGCGCAACAACTCATGAGCAAACAGATGCACAACAGTTGGTATCTGAACATTTTAGAACTCCTGGCCAGATCGCTACATTTTACCATAATTCCTATCGGTAATCATCAATGACATCAATCATGGAAGCGGATGTCGGTTGTTCACCCGACGGCTAGCTGGCCGTTTGCTCGATGAGAGTGAGAATCTTACCCGCAGCAGCAGTACCGAGGGTAAGGCTGGGGGCGCCCTCAGGTTGACAGGTGATGGCGTCGGCAGCCGGCTGATGAGCGAGCACGGTGAGGCGGCTGCCGGGAGTCAGACCGTGCTGATGGGCGAAGTTAAGAAAGTCCGGCTGCTGATCGAGCACGCGGGCTACCGTGACTTGGGCGCCAACTTCCGCCAGTGACAGGGGTGTCAGCTCAACGTGTGCTGGTTGGCCGTGACTGGGCGGGATGGGATCGCCGTGGGGATCAGTGTCGGGGTGTCCGAGCAATAGGTCGATGCGTTCGAGGACTTTATCGCTGATGGCGTGCTCGAGTTCTTCTGCTTCGTCGTGAACTTCGGACCAGTCCAGGCCGAGCACCTGCACGAGAAACTGCTCGATCAGCCGATGTCGGCGAAGGATCTGCAGCGCCAGAGCAAGGCCACGCTCGCTGAGGCGGACACCGGCCCGAGGCTCATATTCCACCAGTCCAGCCTCGGCCAGAGTCTTCATCATGGACGTGGCGGTGCCGGGACTGACCCGCATGGCCTCGGCGACCTGACCCATGGGGATCAGCTCGGTGGGCTGTTGCCCCGGCGCAGGGGGCTGGACATACAGGGCCTTGAGGTAGTTTTCTACAGTGGGGGTGGGCATGACGTCAAGCGGTTCAATTAACCTATCAAGTTGAACAACATAAGTTTACAACATCTGTTGACAAATGCAAGCATTAGTCTATGATAATGCGAACAAATGATTTTGACTAATCAAAATTCTGATGCAAAGAGCCAGCAGTCCGGGCTGTGGGGCTGGCTGTCACGCTGGAAGGCCCGGCGACAGCAGCACCGCATGGAGGACCTGCTCAAGCACCTGCACGCCTGCGAGCGACGCCGCCGCACCGCCAGTGTCGAATCGGCGGCTGGATTCCTGCACGTGTCCACCCGCCGGGCCATGACGCTGATCGCCCAGGCAGAAGCGCGCGGGCTGCTGCGTCGTGCCGCCAACGGCCTTGCCTTGACTGATCACGGGCGCGAACTGGCGATGGCTGTGCTACGCGCTCATCGCTTGTGGGAGCGCTACCTGGCAGACGAAGCGGGCATGCCCTTGCCGCGTGTTCACGCCACCGCCAATCGCCTCGAACACGAGCGCGTCGGGGATCAGGTGGACGAGCTGGATGCGGTGCTCGGCTTTCCGCACACCGATCCGCACGGTGATCCGATTCCCTCGGCCGCGGGCCAACTGGCGGCTGTGCCGGGCATCGCGCTGACCGACTGGTCCACAGGTGAAGCGGGACACATCGTGCACCTGGAAGATGAGCCGGCATTTGTGTTCCGCCAGATCGTGGACCTGAAACTGATGCCGGGCCAGCGCTTGCAGTTGCAGTCGGTGGACGAGCACGGGCAGTACGAAGTGAACATTGACGGGCGCACGCTGCTGCTCTCACCGCAGGTGGCGGCCAACGTGTACCTGGAACCGCTACAAGAGTTACACCCGACGGCGATCGCGGCACCGAGGCGGCTCAGCGAACTGCATCAGAGTGAAGCAGCCGTGATCGATCGCATCGACGATTCGCTGCGCGGGCTGTCTCGCCGGCGACTGCTGGACCTGGGCATGACGCCAGGAACCGTGGTGAGCGCGGAGCACACGGCGATGTTCCGCGATCCGACCGCTTACCGGGTGCGGGGGACATTGGTGGCCCTTCGCCGCGAACAGGCTGACCGCATCCTGCTGCGAGACGAGTCAACCGGCGAGTAACAAACCATGCGCTGTGGAACCTGCGACGAGTGTGCCATCAACGACAGCCGGGCTGACGGCAGCGAGGGCGCTGCTTACGTCGTGGCGCTGGCGGGCAATCCCAACACAGGCAAGAGCACGGTCTTCAACGCTTTGACCGGATTGCGCCAGCACACCGGCAACTGGCCAGGCAAGACGGTCACCCGCGCTGAAGGCCGTTTCACGCACGAGGGCAAGACCTATCGTCTGGTCGATCTGCCGGGCACGTACTCGCTGCTGTCAGCTTCAGAAGATGAAAAGATCGCCCGCGATTTTATTCTTTTTGGCCAACCCGACTGCACGATCGTGGTGACCGACGCCACCTGCCTGGAGCGTAATTTGAACCTGGTGCTGCAGGTGCTGGAGATCAGCGATCGTGTGGTGGTGTGCGTGAACCTGATGGACGAAGCGAAGCGCAAGGGCATCGCGGTGGACGCTGAGGCCTTGCAGCGCGAGCTGGGCGTGCCGGTGGTCAAGACCACGGCCCGTTCGCATCGCGGCCTGGATGAGCTGGTGCAGCGCGTGGCGGAGGTGGCGGCGGGCAAGACGGCGACACAGCCGCACCGCGTGCGCTGGAGCGAGCCACTGGATGCAGCGGTGGAGAAACTACGGCCGATGATCGAAAAGGTCGCGCCGGGACTGCCCAACGTGCGCTGGGTGGCGATGCGCCTGCTGGACGGCGACTGGCGGATTCAGCAGTCGCTGATGGATGGCGAACTGGCCAAGATCGCGCAGGTGCAGCAGCATCCGACCGAGCGGTTCAGTCGCCAGTTGGCGGTGGAGGGGCGCCAATGACGCAGCTGTCGCCTTTCACATCGCACGAGGTGGCGGACCTGCTGGACGAAGCGCAGCGGGTGCGCGGGTCGCTGGACCGCGGCTTTCGCGATCACCTGGTGGAGTCGATCTACCACGACGCGGCTGCGATCGCCGGTCGGGTCACGCGGCGCGGCAAGGCGGCCGGGTTTGACCTTGATCGCGTCATCGATCGCATCGTGCTGTCGCCGGTGCTGGGCCTGCCGCTGATGCTGTTGCTGTTGGGGCTGATCTTCTGGACGACGATCATCGGGGCCAATTATCCGTCGCAGATGCTGGCCACGGGGTTGTTCTGGATCGAAGCGCAGGCGGCTGCGATGTTCGAGGCGATGGGCGCCCCTTGGTGGCTGACGGGTTTCATCTGGCACGGCGTGTATCGCGGGTTAGCGTGGGTCATTTCCGTGATGCTGCCGCCGATGGCGATCTTTTTCCCGTGCTTCACGATTCTCGAAGACCTGGGTTACCTGCCGCGGGTGGCGTACAACCTGGACTGGCTGTTCAAGAAGTCCGGCGGTCACGGCAAGCAGGCGTTAACGATGAGCATGGGCTTCGGCTGCAATGCCGCGGGCGTGATCGCCTGTCGCGTGATCGATTCGCCGCGCGAGAGGCTCATTGCGATCCTGACCAACAACTTCGTGCCCTGCAACGGGCGTTATCCGACGCTGATCCTGATCGCCATGGTGATCGTGGGCGCGGGATTCGCACCGACGGCGGCGTCCGCCATCGCGGCGGCTTCGGTGCTGATGGTGGTGGTCATCGGCGTCATCGCCACGCTGCTGGCGTCGGCGCTGCTGTCGCACACCCTGCTCAAAGGTCAAGCCTCGGCCTTCACGCTGGAGCTGCCCTCGTATCGCCGGCCCAACATCGGGCGCATCATCTATACCTCGCTGATCGACCGCACCATCTTCGTGCTGCTGCGGGCCATCGCCACCGCGGCCCCGGCCGGCGCCGTCATCTGGTTGCTGGGCAACATCCATGCCGGTGCTTCCGGGGGCACGCTCGATCAGCACGTCGCGGGATTCCTCGATCCTCTCGGACACCTGATCGGGCTCGACGGCGTCATCCTGCTGGCTTACATCATCGCCATCCCCGCCAACGAGATCGTCGTGCCCACCATGCTCATGGTTTACATGAGCACCGGCATGATGACCGAAGACGTCTCGCACGACTCGCTGCGACAGGTGCTGGTCGAGCAGCACGGCTGGACCATGCTGACCGCCATCAACCTGATGCTCTTTTCGCTGCTGCACAATCCCTGCGCCACGACCATCATCACCATGTGGAAGGAAACGCGCAGCCTGCGCTGGACGGCGCTGGGGGCGGTGGGCCCGCTGGTGGTGGCGTTCGCGGTCTGCTTCATCGTGGCACAGGCGGCCCATCTATTCGGACTGGGGTAAACACGCCCCAAATGGGGCAGCAAGCCGCCCCGCTAAACGCCAAACAAATTAAAATGATGGGAACCTCGAGGCGTCAGGGGCGTCTATCTCACCATGCACACCCCACGGAGCATCACCATGCGACTGATTCTGCTGATTGTGACGTTGCTGCTGGCTGGTTCACCCGCCCTGGCCCGCGTCAAGCTCATCACGCTGCCGGTGCGACAGCGGGTGCTGGTGCAGCTCGATCACGAGCAGGCCACGCTGGTCGAGGAAGAGCGGATCGTGCCGCTGGTCAAGGGCGTCAACCAGGTTGATTTCTCCTGGGCGGGCACCAGCATCGATCCGCACACCATCGTGTTCCGCCTGCTGGAACCCGTAGCTGCCCCCAAGGCCACACAGGCGGAAGTGTTGGCTGTCAGTTATCCGCCGGGCGAGAACGCTCTGGTGTGGGACGTTTCGGCCAGCGCTTCGGGATCGTTTCGCGTGCGCATCAGCTACCTGCTGGGCGGGCTGAGCAAAAGCTTCAACTACCGGGCGGTGGCGGAGCACGATGAATCGACGCTGACGCTCAGCCAGTACCTGCGGGTGGAGAACTTCGCCAACGAGGCTTTCGATGACACCAGCATTCAACTGGGCTTCGGCGACAGCTTCGAAAAACCCATCGGCGTCAACGAAACGCGCGAGATGCTGGTCGCCAAACTTCCGGGGGTGCCCATCCGCAAGACATACACCTGCGACGTGGTGAGCAATGACTATCTCGATGCGGGACAGAAAAAAGTGCTCATCCCCATGCACTACGTGCTGACCAACGACACGGACCACAAGCTGGGCCAGGCCGCCCTGCCTTACGGGAAAGTTCGCGTCTTCCAGAAGGACACTTCCGGGGGCACCGCGTTCACCGGCGAAGACTGGGGACAGTTCACGCCCATCGACGACGAGATGAAGCTCTACCTGGGCGTGGCCCAGGATGTGGTGGTCAAGCGCACCATCGCCCGCCGCGACCGCACGCCCATCGCGGGGAATCTGTCGAACTATGACGTGGCGGTGCAGTACGAGATCGAGAACTTCAAGGACACGCCGGTGACGCTGGACATCGTGGAGCACCCAGCCAACCTGCGCGGCGAGGCGGGGTTCAACAGCGATCGCGGCGCTTCATGGACACTGGGCGATCAGCACACGCTGGGCGCGGTGGATGCGGAGCACTCGGATATCGAGCAGGCGACCTTCCACGTTGAACTGCCCGCAAGAAAGGGCGACAAGGCGGAGAAGATCACGCACAAGCTGCACCTGGTGTATCGTAACGAATGGAATTGAGTGAACGGCACAAGTGCCGTCGCTTCGTAAGGAGCACGCGATGAAAACTTTGGCGACTGCGATAATCGTTTTGTTGATGGCCACCGCCCCCGGAAGTGTGTGGGCGAAGAACATCGACCTGTCCACGGTGCCGACCCGCGACACGGTGCAGTTGACGATATACAACGCTGAGGATTTGACACTGGTGCGCGAGACCCGCCGCATCACGTTCAAGCAGGGTGCCAATCCGCTGCAATTTTCCTGGGCGGGCACGCTGATCGATCCGACCTCGGTTGAGCTGCGCTTCTTGAGCGACGCCGAGAAGCTGAGCGTGCTGGATACGACTTTCCCGCACGATAAGCCGCAGATGCTCTACTGGAACGTGGCCAGCGACTTTGACGGCGAAGCCACGGTCGAGATCAGTTACTTCACCAGCGGCATCACCTGGTCGGCGGACTACGTGGGCATCACATCGGCTGATGAAAAGACGATGAGGCTCGACGGCTACGTGACGGTGACCAACCGCAGCGGCGAGGACTACCAGAACGCCAGCGTGCGCCTGGTGGTGGGCACCATCAACCTGGTCGAGCAGATCGCCATGCTGGCCCAACAGGGGGTGACGATGGAGAGGGCCGACGCTCGCGGTCGGGTCATGCGCCGTGCCGTGCAGGAAGCTGAGAGCAAGGCGATGTTTTTCGCTGGTGTTGCCGCCGACGCCGCAGTTCCCCTTCCGGGGGCCAAGCAGGTCGTCAAGGAAGGACTCAGCGAATACTTCATCTTCGCCATCGAGGGTGAAGAAACCGTCCCCGACGGCTGGTCCAAGCGGTTGCGCAGTTTCCAGGCTGATGCCGCACCGGTCAAGGTCGAATATCGCTACCGCCCGCAGGAGTACGGCGACCAGCTCATGCGGCTGTACCTGCTGACCAATGACAAAGAATCCGACATGGGCGCCGCCCCGTTGCCGGATGGCATCGTGCGCATCTTCAAGCAGAAAGGCGAGGCCGGCCTTGCCTACGTCACACAGCAGGCGATCAAGTACATCCCCATCGGTGACAAGATCGAACTGCAGATCGGCGTCGATCCCAACGTGGTCTTCGAACTGAAAATGCTTGCTGCCAACCGCGACAACATCTGGGGCACCTTCGGCAGCAGCGTTCGTCGCCGCATGGATGAGCCGGGCATTCGCATCGAAGACCGCGGCGTGGTCGAAGGCTGGGATGAGCACGAGGTGTACGAGCAGGTCATCCGCAACTACTCCCCTGCCCCCGGAAGTATCACCGTGGAGATTCGCCGCTCCTTCGGTGGTGACTGCACTTTCATCAGCCAACTCGACGCCAAAGCCCACGACTATCGCACCGTGCAGTACCGCGCCCAGGTCGCCCCCGGCGACACGCTCCGCCTGCGCTACGAAGTCACCACTCGCCAGGGCAGCAACGCCAAGCAGAACCGCGTGCAGGTCGAGCCCGGCGATCCAACCCCCGTCGCCTGGGCCGATTAAGCCGCCATGTTTAGCGGCGAAGCTTGCTCCGTCTCAGGGCGAGCAAGCTCGCCCGCTAAACGCGCTGCGGATCGCCTGTTAAAATGACCACATGAGTACCCCCAGCGACCAGGTCGTGCGCATCGAGCAGGTCAACAAGACCTACATGCTGGGCAAGAACGTGCCCCCCGTGCACGCTCTGCGCCACGTGACGCTCAACATTCCCCGCGGCCAGTACGTCGCTGTCATGGGGCCCTCCGGCTCGGGTAAATCGACACTCATGAACATCCTCGGCTGCCTCGATCGCCCATCCAACGGCAGATACATCCTCGACGGACACGATGTCTCCAACCTCGCGGATGAACCGCTCTCCAAAGTGCGCGGGCAACTGATCGGCTTCATCTTCCAGGCGTTCAACCTCATCCCGCAACTGACCGTGCAGGAGAACGTCGAGGTGCCCATGTTCTATCAGGGCATTCACCCCGCCGAACGCCATCAACGGGCCGCCCGGGTGCTGGAAAAAGTCGGCCTGGCTGATCGCATGGATCACCGCCCCAATCAACTGTCCGGCGGCCAGCAGCAGCGCGTGGCCGTCGCCCGTGCCCTGGTCAACGATCCATCCATCCTCATGGCCGACGAACCGACCGGCAACCTCGACTCCAAGACCGGCGATGCGATTCTGACCGTCATTGATGAACTGCACCGCGAAGGCCTGACCATCATCATGGTCACCCACGACGATGCCGTGGCCGACCGCTGCCAGCGCGTGGTGCGCCTGCTGGACGGCGAAGTCTCCAGCGACACCGTCAACGGCCACGCGGTGGCGTCAATCTGAAAGTCATTGCCACGAAGGCGCGAAGGACACGAAGTGGAGATTACCTTCAGGTTTCTCTTCGCGTCCTTCGTGCCTTCGTGGCCAATCACATGGTCAATCTTCTAGCGATTCCTTGTATTCATCGAACTCGCCGCGCTTTTCCGCTTCATCGAGATAGCGGGCGAACTCGTTCATCTTGTAGCTGATGAAGCAGAACGCATGGTGCAGCGCGAGGTACTCGATGTCCGTCTCGTCTCGGCCCACGTCCTGGCGCAGGCGGTTCAGTTCAGCGAGGAAGGGTTCGACTTTCATAGGGGGAGTCCTGAGTCCTGAGGCTTGAGGCTTGAGGACAGAGGCTGCAACTCAAGCCGCAAGCCTCATCCCTCAAGCCTGTTCTACTCACGCCGCCACCGCCGCCGTGATCTTCCGGGCCGCGTCGGTCAAATCGTCCGCCACGATCATGGTCGGGATCGACGCCTTGGCCTGTTCGAGGATTTGCCGGGCCTTATCGACATTGGTCCCTTCCAGGCGCACCACCAGCGGAACTTTGAAGCCCACTTCGCCCGCGGCGTTGACGATGGCCGAGGCGATGGTGTCGCACTTGGCGATGCCGCCGAAGATGTTGACCAGCACGCCCTTGACGTTGCCGTCGCTGAGAATGATGCGGAACGCTTCGGTCACCGCTTCTTCAGTCGCCCCGCCGCCGACGTCCAGGAAGTTGGCCGGCTCACCGCCATGCAGCTTGATGATGTCCATGGTCGCCATCGCCAAACCCGCGCCGTTGACCAGGCAGCCGATGTCGCCTTGCAGACTGATGTAGGAAAGCTCGTGCTTGCGGGCACGGACCTCGGCTGGGTTCTCCTCGCGCTCGTCACGCATCGCGGCAATCTCGCTCTGGCGATACAGCGCATTGTCGTCGAAGTTGATCTTGGCGTCGATCGCCAAAACTTTACCGTCCCTGGTCAGCACCAGCGGGTTGATCTCGGCCAAACTGGCGTCGGTGGCCAGGAACAGCTTGGTCAGGCACTTCATCGCGGTGCAGAACTGTTTGAAGGCATCGCCCTGGAAGCCCAGTTGGAACGCGACGGTGCGGGCCTGATAGTCATACAGACCATTCCGGGGGTCGATGCGAACGCGCACGATGGCCTGCGGGTTGGTCCTGGCCACCTGCTCGATCTCGACACCGCCCTCGCTGGAGGCGATCAGCACCGGGCAGGCGCCCGCCCGATCCACCGCCATGCCCAGATAAAACTCTTTTTCGATATCCACCCCGGCCGCCACCAGCAACTGCCGCACCGGCACGCCCCCGGAAGGGGTCTGGGGTGTCACCAACGGCTTGCTCAAAATCGCCTCAGCCACTTGCCGCGCTTCGTTGGCGCTTTTAACCAGCTTGACCCCGCCGCCCTTGCCGCGTCCGCCGGCATGGACCTGGGCCTTGACCACCGCCACCCTGGTGCCAAGCTTTTCGTAAGCCGCCGCCGCTTCGTCCGGGGTGGTCACCAGTTCCGCCGCCGGCACGGGCACGCCGAACTTCGCCAACAACGAGCGAGCCTGATATTCGTGGATGTTCATGGCGGAAGTTTAGCAAAACAAACACAAAGAGGGGCAAAGGCAATAACGCAAAGACGCAGAGGCGCAGAGACGCGGAGGAAATGCAAGACAATCAGTTGAAGAAGGAAGCCAGGAAACCAGGAATTTGATGAATCATATTCCTTTTGTACTCCTGCCTTCCTGGCTTCCTTCTCTGTTTCTGCCTCCCTCTGCGTCTCTGCATCTCTGCGTCTCCGCGTTATGGATTAAACTACCCCCATGACGCGCCTGCCCTTCGACTCCACCCAACCCCCGCCCCCGGAAGTGGACAAACAGCACCCCTGGTCCGTCAGCGATCTGGCGGCCGCGATCAAGAGCGCCCTCAATACCCAACTGCCGCGCAAAGTGGTGGTCCTCGGCGAAATCAGCAACTTCACCGAGCGCTCGCACTGGTTCTTCAGCATCAAGGATGAAGGGGCTGCCCTGCGCTGCGTGTGCTTTGCTTCCAACGCCCGTCGCCTGAATCTGCGACCGACCGACGGGATGCAGGTGATCGTCACCGGCCGCGTGGATTTCTACGACGCCCAGGGCAGCGTGCAACTCTACGTTGACGCCATGCAACAGGCCGGCCTCGGTGAACTGGAACGCCGCCTGCGCGAACTGATGGAGCAGCTTCGCCAGAAAGGCTACTTCGACGAGTCGCGCAAGAAACCGCTGCCGCTGGTCCCCCGGAAGATTGCTATTGTCACGTCGAGAACAGCGGCAGCATTGCAGGACGTGATCAACACCGCCCATCGCCGCTGGCCCGGCTGCCGACTGCTGCTGTACGACGTGCGGGTACAGGGCGACGATGCAGCACCACAAATCGCCGCTGCCATCAATGCGATTTCCAAGGGTGGGCCGAAGCTGGACATCGACGCCATCATCCTCACCCGTGGTGGCGGCAGCATCGAAGACCTCTGGGCCTTCAACGAGCGCATCGTCGCTGATGCCGTGGTCAAGTGTCGCATCCCGATCGGTGCCGCAATCGGCCACGAGACCGACACCACCATTGCTGAACTGTGCGCCGACGCCCGCTGCTCAACGCCCACGCAAGCTGCCATGACCCTGGTGCCCGACCGGGCCGCCCTGATGCAGCAGGTCGATCAACTGGGCAGCCGTTTGAAGCTGATGCTCAAGCAGAATGTAAGCAACAGCCGCCATCGCCTGACCGCCGCCGCCCGTTTCGATCTGTTTCGCAACCCCCGGAAACTGTTCGATGAAGCAAGACGGCGCACCGGTGAAATCGCTCGCCGCCTCGACACCGCCATGCCCCGCCGATGCAAAGAAGCGCAAGCGAAACTGCTGTCTCTCACCCGCCACCTCGAAGCCCTCGGCCCCCGCAAAGTCCTCCAGCGCGGCTACTCCTACACCCTCGGCCCGGATGGCCACGTGCTGCGAAAAGCCACAGCCGTCAAACCTGGTGACGCACTGACCACGCACCTATCCGACGGAAAGATCCACTCCGTTGTTGAAGGCCAGCCCTCCCACCCCCGCCCCCGGAAAAGCAGTACATCTCCTGCAAAAAACAAGGACACCCCGACTTTATTCACCTAGCGAGCCGCGTCGTGACAATGCGGTATACCCGTCATATGCTCCCATTCCCGGGACTGCAACTCAAAATAGCATTGACACACGGAACCACGCGGTTGATGATAAGGAGTCTGGGTGCTGTAGAATAACAGCCGGACTATGTGAAACCAGAAGGGAACACTAATCTTCACTAATCCACGCTAATCAAGAAAAGCCTTTCATATTCTGGATCCATTTGTGTTTATTAGCGTTGATTAGTGTTCCCAAATTCCGCTTGCTTCGAGGTGGCATAACCAGGTACAACATTTGACTGATGACGCCCACCATTCGACAATGGATTCCGCCGGGGCCGATGAGGGCGTTCCTCCACAGGCGACCGACAACTGAGCATTTTACGCTTACGAGCAACGCGATGGGCATCTTCTCACGACTCTTTGGTCGTCGAGATTGGCTGGAAGAAGCCGAAGCGAATTCTGCCAAGCGCGATAAACGCGAGGCACGAGCAGTTCAAACTGCACTCTCAAATCCCAATGTGACCGAGTTTCTGCATTCGAAGGGGCTTGGGGCTGATGATTTGCAGGCCCTACGTTCTCGTCTGATCGCGACAGTTCCCGAAAAAGATCGGGCTGATCGCGCGATCGCAGATGTTGAACTGCTGGAATGGTTCTTTTCCCTACCCGATCCAAACAAAATAACTCTTGATGAGTCTCTGCAATTGATCAATTGGGTACGATATGGGAACAAACCGTAATTGCTCGCTAACCACCCGGCTGCAGTTGACCTGCGACGCACGCGATGGATAATCTTATTCGAGTCGAACGTCTGCTCCCGCGGGCGGCTCGCAACTGCGCGGAGCCATGTTCGGTGCATCAAGTGAAACTGATCAGTTACCACCTTCTGCTTCTTATGTGTGCATTTGGTATTGCTTCGTGCTCGGAGCAGGAATCGTCCAACTTTGACGATCCGACTTGGGAGCACCTTGCCGCATCGATTGAGTACAATAATCAAGCAACTCTTTTAGCAAACGCCGAGCCAGCATCAGCAGTTGTCGATCCTAAGAATCTTGATGAAATGAAACGCCTGTGGCGGCTGGCCCTCGCGGAAGCACAACTGGTGACAGCGTCTGTTCTGAATGAAGATGAACATGGCTTTGGAGACCGGTACAAAAGTGAGTTTCAACGCGGCTTGGAGTTAGTAAGCGCTGAGTCGAACGAAGGATTGGTTGAGGGGCAGCTTCTGTTGGATCGCTTTGGAAATTATTATGAAGAGCTACTTGCCCGTAAACGAAGTCGGTAAGTTCCGCAACTAACCAGTGGACTATGAAGCCGGGAATAAAGGGGAGCCTCCCCTTTTTCGTGAACAAGCAGCAGGAATTGGCGATGCCAGCAATGCGATTGAACGAGTCATCTTAAAGTTGTACCAAGCCGCATAACGCTTCTACGTTCGGCTGCGAACTTGATCCCGCCCTGCGCGTCCTTTCTTCGAGAGGCAGTTGCAAATGGCCAGAAGGCGCGCGGAGGAATCAGAGACATGAGCACTGCAACGTTTACGGTTCTGGACCACATCGACAACATCAAAGTCCCCGGGAATGTGTTTGAGCAACCAGCGAACGAGTATTGGGCGCTCATCTGCCTTCGAGACGGCCTTGAGTTCCTGTACCGTCAAGCAGTGCGGTGTGACCAAGCTGCAAAGAAAGCGATCGGTCTACAAGAAAACAGCAAGTTCGTTGGCCTTGGAAACGTGCCGGAACTGAATCGAATTCCAAAGACGTTGCTGACATGTGCTTTCCACTGGTACGCTGTCTCGGCCTGTAATTACGTGATGATCGTAGGTGCCATCGCCTATCGCCAAGGCAACTCCCGAGTGCTCCCAGCGAAGTACGTCAAGAAGGTGATCCCGGAAGTACTCGCATTCAGGGACAAAGTCGCGGCACACTTTGCGTGGGCGACACGGAATAGCAAAGACAATGAGGCGGAGCGTCTCGCAAGCATCTTGCCGCCGCTTTCGTTTGTCGGGGAATCGTTCCAAGTCGGGGAGTTTGCTGTTGTTCTTCGCGATCAGGGTACGGAAAGCGACTCTCGGACAATCGCTCCATGGAGCATATGCGCTGTTCACAAGCACCTTCGCGACCGATACTGGCCACAATAAACGGCACACGAAGGCGCCGCCGAACACATATATGGCCCCGCATGTCAAGGGGCGCAGGTGAATAAAACCGCAGTGAAGCTGCGGCGGGTCTGGTGATCGCAAGCGGAGGCGGGGATCGGCGGCGTGATCTGCGGGGGACGGC
>JADLFV010000026.1 GCA_020849625.1 Phycisphaeraceae bacterium | reverse complement strand
GGTGCGGCGGCGGCCAGGTCTTCGGGGTCGGCCAACTCCTCAATAAACGGCGCTGTGGACTTGCTGCACTGGGGGTGGAAGGGAGGTCCGCCACCGGGAAGGGTGTCGAGCGACGGGTACTTCTTGTGCGTGCCGCTGATGGAGAACACCTTATTCAGATAGGCGGTGCAGAAGTTGGTGCTGACACGACCGATGACTTTGACCAGGTCGATGCCGCGGTCGGCCAGCCTGGCATGACGGGCTTTGCACGTGGCCTCGCGCGTCTTGGTCACAGCGACCAGCTTGGCGTAGTAGCCGACAGGGAACTCCATCGGGTCGCCGTTCTTGTCGGTGATGGTGACCTTGCCGCCGTGGACCTTGCGCAGCGCCTCGCGCAGTTCGCGGATGGCCTGCAGCGGCTTGCCCTCGATGATGCCGCCGGTGAGGATCGCATTGACATCGGCGTTGCTCACGCCCTCGGCAGCCATGCGGTGCAACACGTTGGCCGCCTGCTTCTTCATCGAGTCGGCGGCCTTGATCAGATCTCCGACCGTGTCGCGGGCCAGGACCTCGGCGGCGCCGCGATCGACAATGCTGAACGTTCCACGCAACGGGCTGCCATCGTTGACAACACCGGCCTGGCGGGCCTGGCGATCAGCGGTGGCGATGCCCTTGCGCATCGACTGCTCCAGGGCGGGGCCGGTCCACTGCGTGGCCTGCTGCTTGAGACGGGTTATCTCCCGATCGACCTGAGCGAGGATCTGCGCGGCTCTGGTGCGATTCCACTGCTGGGACCGCGATGAATTGCCGGGTGGGTTCAACACCTGCTCGCGCAAGCGCGCAGCCGAAGCCTCGTATCGCTTCACCAGTTCGGCGACGAGGCGGGGATCGGGTTGATCAACATCAATGGCTGGCATGGGTCAAAGAGCCTTGCGCATCTCCGATTCCACGAACGGCCGCAGCTTGTGGGCTTCGGTCCGCATGGCGGTTTCCAGGAACTTGGCCTGGCCCTGATCGTGGTGCAGGTCGAGTCGCTCGTGCACGGCAGCGGCGTAATCGGTGTTGAAGCCGACAACGGCGCGAATGTCATGGCCGACAAACTCCGCCTTCTCTGCGACGCCTGAACTCTTGAGGGCGCCCGTTTCAACCGGGGCCAGGTCCTGAGCTTGACCGATGACGTGGTTGGCGAACTTGTCCACGGCGGCCTCACCGGCGGCGATGGCGCGGCGCTTGCCCTCGCCTTCCAGTCCTCGCAGAAAATCGGAAACGTCGAAGCTCATGGGTCGGGTATCGGGTATCGGGTGTCGGGGTTCGGGTTGTGAAACATCAGCGATCAGACATCAGAGATTCCCTTCCGGGGGCGGGGTAACTTTCGGGGTCAGGCGACCTTGGTCATGCGGTCGTCGGGACGCTCAATGTCCACGATCAGCTTCGATGCCCGATCAGTGGTGAGGCCGCTCTGAATCGCTTCCTTGAGCAGGGGCACATCCACGGTGGTCAGCTTGCGCGTCTTAGCCAGGTAAACGGCGTATTCCATGATCTGGACGCAGATGCCAAGGCCGCCGGCATCGTCCTGATGGCCAAGGGCACACAGCCAGCGTGCAGCAGTGGGCGTGAGTTTGAGCTTGAAGCTGGCGAACATTTCGCGGATCTGTTCCACCGTGTATAACGGCTCGCCACCACCCTGCTGATTGAACACTTCCATGAGATCAACACAGGGGAAGATGCGGCGCCGAACCTGCGCTAACGGTTCGTCCATCATCGTTTTCTGCTGCCGAGTCAGGTAGGCAACCAGGTCACTGGTGCCGCACCAGAGCTGCGCTGAATGCTCTGTCGCCTCATAGATGTCCATGAGGTAATAGAACGGCCGATCCTCCTTGGCGAAGCGCAGGTTGTGAATCTGGTCGATCAGCAACAGGTGCGATCGCCCATTCAGGTGGTCGATGACGCGCTGCATGCGCTGGGCGTTGCTCCCGCTCTCGTTGAGTCGAAGGCCGCCGAGAATCTTGCGCAGCAGTCCGGTCGGATTGGCGTCGCATTTGTCCACGGTGATGAGCGTGGCACGGCGCGGCCCCATCTCCTGGGCGATGGCACGCAGAGCTGTCGTCTTGCCGATGCCGCTGGTCTTCGGGCCGTAGATCAATCCCACCTTCTTCATGTCAAGGCAGTAGCCCGCAATGGCTTCGATGTAGCGGGCGACGTTGGTCCAGACGTATTGCGTCTCCTGGGCGTTGGCCCGGCGCTGCTCCTCCTCAATCAGCCACTCTTCGAGGTGAATGGCCACCTCACCGGCCTTACCGGCGTAAGTGCCCTTGAGAAACTCCACGATGACGCTGGGCGAGTAGCCCACGGCTTTGGCTATTGCCTGTCGGGTGATCTTGTTGGCCCGGCAGAAGCTATCCACGTCGGCAGCAACGCGCTCGATCTGTTCTGACGTCACATCCTTGGGGTCTGTGCCTTGAGCGATCATCCTTGATGCTCCTCTGACGCGCGATCGATCGATCAGCGCATTGGTTGGTTTGTTGGGGATTCCGGGGGTGATGGGGTCGGACTCATTCACGACTCATCCTCCTGGCCGTTGTCTCGGACGTATCGAAAGCCACCGGAACTTCCGGGGGCGCCCCCGGATGATGAACTGGTGTCGGCCTCGTCGTTGCGGGCGCGGTACTGGAAACGGACCGCTGGCTCGGCGCTGCCGCAGCTTCCGGGGGCGGGGGTTCCATCCCCGACCGCTTTGCGCAGCATGCGCTGCTCCTCCTGCTTCACCCTGCCGATCTGATCATCCAGGTGCGTGCGGACCGGGCTGATGACCGGCGGCGCCCCCGGAAGTGACGGCGAAGCTTCTTTCGCCCTGGCCTGGGCGGCGCGAACAAGACGGTCGGGCAGAGACTCTTCGAGTTCCTTTTCCGCCCTGTGGCCATCGAGCATTCGGCGGCGCTGGCGGCGCTGTGCGCCGATGGCCTCGCGCAGGTCCAGGGAACTGGCGTTGGCCGGTACTTTGATATTGGACGGGGCGATGCAGATGAAGCGATCATGCTCATCCCACACGCTGACCATGCCGATGCGGGCCGGGTTGATCCGCAGATACACGCGCTGGCCGATCAGGCGGCACAGTTCATCGGTCAACTGGCCGTAATACATCTTGTGATAGCACACGCCCAGCTTGGTCACCGCCACCGGCCCGACCTTCTTCTGCGTGATGACTTCCAGCAAATCTTCCGGCGCGTCTCGACGCACAGTCAGCTTTTCGGCCCAGGCCTGATTCGGCGTCATGTTCATGCTGTCGCCGGTGTGGACACGGTCGTGATAGTCAGCTTCCAGCCATCCTCGGAAGTGTTCAATGAACTCATCGAGCGTGGGGGCCTGGCCGGCGTCGATCCGCT
>JADLFV010000025.1 GCA_020849625.1 Phycisphaeraceae bacterium | reverse complement strand
CCCAAAACTTCCGGGGGGCATCCGGCCGTCAGGTATCTGACGGGCGGGTGAAAAAAACGAAGAACGGAATCGCAAACCAAAACGAAAGGACTCTCATACATGGAACTCTCAGCGAAACAGAAAGCATTCTTTGACGGCCTGATGGCCCTGGCCGAACAGGGCCAGACGCTCAACCAGGCGGTGATGTCCATCGTCGCCGAAGCCGGGATCAAGCCCGATGACATGAAGGCTCTGGAAGCGGCCGTCAAGCAGTTCGAGAGCAAGACGATCCCCGACCTGGAGAAGAACCTGAACGCCAAGCTGGAGTTGGCCAAGCGGCAGGCGTTCACGCCCGACGGCCGCTATCGCGGCAGCTTCGGCTCCGAGGACGAAGCCAAAGCCTTCGGCCTGTTCGCCCTGGCCCGCTGCTGGGGAAGCAAGAAGGCCGAGGAGGCGCTCAAGCGTGAATTCCCCGACATCCATGCCCGCACCATGGACACGGTGGACACCGCCTCGGTGGTGCCGCCGGAGTTCGTCAATCGCATCCAGTCGCTGTTCGAGAGCTACGGCGTGTTCGAGGCCGACGCCTTCGCCATGCCCATGACCCGCGACTCGATGACCTTCCTGCGCGAGAAGGGCGAGGTCACCGTGTTCGTGGTGGGTGAGGGCAGCGCCCCCACCGCCAGCGACATCGACTTCGAGAACGTCACGCTCAACACCAAGAAGTGGGGCGTGCTCAACTACTACAGCAGCGAATTGGGCGAGGACGCTGCGGTGTCGATCGCCGAAATGCTGGCTCGCTCCATCGCTCGCGCTTTCGCGACGAAGATGGACACCATCGGCTTCGTTGGCACGGGCGACGCTACGAGCTTCGGCATCGTGGGCGTGTCGCAGCGGCTGCTGACGGTCAACGGCGTCGATGACGGCGGCGGCCTGGTGCTGGGCGCCGGGGACACCTTCGCCGAGCTGACCATCGGCAACCACGACGCCCTGGCCGGCATCCTGCCCAACTACGTGATGTCGCCGAAGTACTACTGCTCGCGCAAGTACTTTTTCAACGTCATGGTTCGCCTGATGCACGCCGCCGGCGGTCTGACGGCAGGCGAGATCGAAGGTCGCCGCCAGCTGCTGTTCAACGGCGATCCCGTTCGCCTGGCCCAGGTCATGCCGAAGACCGATGCCACCAGCCAGATCCCACTGCTCTACGGCGATCTGTCGCTGGCGGCCACCGTGGGCAATCGTCGCCAGCTCACCATCAAGCAGAGTGATCAGTACAAGTTTGCCGAGGATCAGATCACCACGCTGGCCACGCGGCGGGTGGCGGTCAACGTCCACGACGTGGGCACGGCCACGGCGGCCGGGCCCATCGTGGGCCTGATCACTGCGGCTAGCTAATTCAACCACACGCCCGCGAGATTGGGCAACGTGATACGGGTCGCCCCCGGAATGTTCTTCCGGGGGCGGCCCCAGCTTCGACCCGAGACTCAAATTCAAATTCAACGGAGACTCATAGATGAACATTCTCAGTCAGATCAAGCTCTTCAACGCCATCCCGGCCGGCGTCATCAAAGACGACGCCGCCTTTGTGTCCAACGTGATCGACAAGCAGACCGTGGTCCCGCAGGGAGCCAGGGGCGTGCTGTTCGTGATTGCCCTGGGCGCCACCGACATCGCCTTGGCGTCTCTCATCGTCAAACAGTCGCCCACGGCGGACAGCACCACGGCTCTCAGCGCCACCGGACTGCTGACGGTCAAGGACGCTACCACCAAGCCCACGGCCGATGACGACAACAACATCGCCCTGATCTATGTGCCCATGAGCAAGTGGACCCTGCGCTACTTGCAGATCCAGGCCACCGCCGGCAACGGCTCGGCCGGCACGTACCTGTCGGCGATCGCCATCATCGACGCACCCGGCGCCAGCGGACCCGACGCTACGCTGCTGGGCGCTGCGTACCTGGACATCGCCTGACCCCCGCCCCCGCCCCCGGAAAAGGGGAAGACTATTCACATCCACGCCCCGCGGGGCGTGGTTTGAATGGCCTTCGAAGATCGTAAAACATGGCTTCTGGTCGGCTCAGCGTTGAGTGCGGAGCGATTCTTCGATCCTGCCCTGCGCCTGGCCATCGACCACGGGTGGCGCACCGCCACCAGCAACGGCGGCTGGCAACTGTTCACCACCACGCCCTTCAAGGGTGAAGCTCTCGGATGGATTGTGCCCGATTGGTTCTGGCTGTCCGATCACGAAGCCTGCGCCATGCCCGCCCACCGCCGGGCACTGCGGCTGATGCGCTCACTGGGCACGAAGCTGGTCACGGCGGAGCTGCGCGATCCGGCGCTGTACCAGGTCCGCGGGCTTGGGGAACCTGACGCTATATCCCCCGCTCCCACCCCCGGAAGTGATAGGCGACATCCATACGTTCCCGGCGAATGGTGCCGGCCGAAATACTCTGGCCTCATGCTTTTGCAATGGGTGCTGAATACGCAGTCACCTGCTCGGGTGATTCTGGTCGGCTACGACGGCTACGGCTCGAAGCCCGACCAGATCGTGCGGGAAACGATCGACGGGCGCCTGGGCAAAACCAGCGGCTGGAATGACACCCTAAGCATCATCGCGCCGTTCGTGCAGTCCTGTGTTGATGCACTTGCCGGTACAGAGTTCGTGATCTGCGGACGGCCCGCATGGTGCTTCGATCCTACTGTTGCCCGCGAGAACCTCACCATACTGCACGATCCAACCGAATTGGAGGCGCTGGCATGACCGCCGTGTCGATCGTCATCTCGACGCATAACGACGCCCCCGGAAGTTGCAATCCACCCCACCAGGGTCGCTCGCTGATCGTCGAATGCCTTGAGTCGATTCGCATGACGCTGGCAGCAGATCCCACGCCGGTCGAGCTGCTCGTCGCTGACGATGACTCCACGGACGACACCCACGCCCAGATCAGCGCCACGATCGATCGCTGGCGCAAGGACCAAGTGACCGATCGCCTGCCGGTGAAATATCTTCGCGTCACCGAACGCGGCGGTGTGGCGGCGAGGCTCAACGATCTGATCGGTCTGGCCGGCGGTCAGATCATTGCCCGCCTCGATGCCGACGTGGCCATGATCTCCATGAACTGGGCCGCCCGCGTGGCACGACATTTCGCGGACGACTCCACTTCCGGGGTGGGCATCCTGGGCGGCGTGCAACTGGGAACTGACAGCCGCACGTGGGCGTTCGGCGACAGTCTGTTCAACGAGTATCAGTCGTACCAGCATTTGAATTGCGGCGAACCATGCCCGCCGCCGGGCGAGCTGAAGCGCGTCGATTACAACATGATGTGCTTTGGGGCATTCACCCGCGATCTGTGGCGCCGGGTCGGAGGTTTCGATTCGAGCCTGGGGCGTTATGAAGAAGTCGAGTTTCAGCTTCGATGCACGACGACCAACGGAGGGCGAGTCACGCACGTCACCAGCGACATTGTATTCGAACATCGCGCCCGCCTGCGCCAGAAGCGCAACGGAACATGGGACGACGGCGCGGCGATCGAGGCTGCCAGGAAGTCACTCGAAGAGCGATGGGGATTCGACTGGCGATCAGCCGACCCCCGGAAGGCTTTGGAACGGTGGCCGGACACCGCATTGACGCGAAATTTGAAAGGACGCAACTGATGCCAAGAAAGAAACATGATGATCTGATCGTCATTCAGATTATACGTCACGTTGTCCGCGGTGGCATCCGCCGCGCACCTGGTGACGTGCTGGTGATGACCAGGCATCAGATCGAACGCCAGGGATTGACCAAAGCCGACTACGTGGTCCTGCCAGCAAAATGACCCACTTCCGCGGCCAGAACGATCGCATGATGCGCCCCCCGGAAGGTGGGGGACGAGAATATCCAACCTCCAAGGAGCAACGCGATGAAAATCAAAGTCACGAAGATCACGCACCACAAGGACGGAAGCCCGCGCTGGAAGCCGGGCACGCAGATCACCATCAGCAGCGATGAGCTGCAGCGACGCGGCGTACCCGCTGAGAACTATGAGGTGATCGAGGCTGATCCGCAGCCGGCCAAGAAATAATCATGCGCGATACAATCGCAAAACTCGCCGACCTCAAGACGCTGCTGGGCCAGACAGGCACCAGCAACGATGCCACGCTGCTGCAACTTCTGGCGCGAGCGACCGCACGCGCGGAGTATCTCGCGGGCAGGCCCCTGGCACGGCGGGCGGCCATCACCGAGTATCCGCAGGGCGTCGGCCTGGATGATCAAAGACGCATCATCAGCCTCAACCGTCCACCGATCGAATCGATCACCAGCATCAAGCAGCTCTACTCGCTCGGAAGTTCCGATGCGGAGTTCACCGCCGCCGACGCGCTCACGGAGAACGAGGACTACTGGGTTGTGCAACCAGATGATGGCGGCCCCTTTAACATGGGTCGCATCGAGCGCATCAACGCCAACTGGTACCTGGGAGCTCGCACGCTGCAGGTGATATACGCCGGCGGGTTCGCCGATCCGGCACGCATTGCCGTCGCCCTGGCAACGGCCACCTGGACCGAGACAACCAAAACGCTCACGCAGACCGGGGCGTTCGCCGGCTACACCTTCGCCGCGGGCGATGCCATCGTCATCACCGGGGGCACGGGAGTTTCCGCCGGAATGTATGGCGTGGCCTCGAAGACCAGCGCCGACGCCATTGTGCTCAGTGAGTCGATCTCTACGGCGGGGGTCAACCTGACCACGGGCGACATCACGAGCGCCTACCTGTCGATGATCGATGCACCGCAGGATCTACAGCACGGCATCCTCCAGCAGGCGATCGCGTTCTGGAACACAAAGGACAGCGCGGGACTGATCAACGTGAGCATGGGCGGCGCGGGCGGGGGGTGGACGGCGGCGGAGCAACAGTCACACCCGGCCCTGGTCGATGCGTGCCAGCGATTACGCAGATGGCACATTTAGCCACGAAGACACGAAGATGAAATCACAAGCAGAACATTCAACACTTCGTGTCCTTCGCGCCTTCGTGGCGGGAGGCTTCATCATGGCCCTGGCGGCGATCAGCATTGGGATGAGCGAGCAGAGCCGGGCGGTCATTGCGCGGTGGCAGGAAGCGCCGCAGAAAATCGCCGAGGCGGTGGACGCCGGGGTCACACAGATCCTCAATGAGACCGCCGCCTATGTGCAAACTCGTAAGCTCACGGGCCAGCCGGTGAAGGTTCGCAGCGGCGCACTGCATGCGGATGTTAACTACGCCAAGGAGGGCAGCTTCCGGGGGTACGTTGGCACCACAACGAGGACGGCGGCCTACGCCAAGACCATCCTGGGACCGGATGCCACCACGATCAAGCCTCGCAACGCCAAGCATCTGTGGATCCCGATCGCCGACAACCTGAATGCCTCCGGCCTGATGAATATGAGCCCGCGAGAGGCGATGGAACTGACCAGCCCCACGGGCAAACGGCTGCTGCGAATCTTCAAGTCGAAGGCGGGCAACCTGGTGGCGTTCCTGCCGCAGTACCAGGAGGCGTCGGACCTTGCCACACGACGCCAGGGCGGCGTGCGCACCGGAGCCCGCTACCAGCGGGGCAAGAAGAAGGGCATGCTCAAGGGCAAGCTTTTGTTCGTGCTCAAGGACCAAATGGTCATCCAGGGCACGGATGCCCTGGCCCAAGGCGTGTCCGAAATGGCACCGCGTATGACGGCCATCATGAACGAACACCTGGAACGAGCCGGTAAAGCGATCTGATGTCTGATCGCTGATTGCTGATGTGAAGAACTATGGCCAGTGCACGCAACAACATTCTCGACGCCTTCAAGACCATCGGCGAGAGCTCGTTCAGCTCGGGTAATGCGGTCATCGGTGTGCTGCGCCCGGCCGACGTAGGCACCACGCCCAAGCTGGAGATCTGGTGGCAGGCCGATCACGGCAGCCATGTCGAGAGCAACAGCCAGCGGGTGCTGCGGGTCACGACGGCGCTGAAGTTCAAATACGACTCATCCGTGAAGTCCACCGTGGGCAGCACGCAACTGCACCAGGCCAGCGAACGGTACGACGCCTTCCATGCGGCGGTGGAGACGGCGTTCAACACACGCAAGTCGGCGAGCACCGCATTCACCAGCTTCGGCTATCTGATCATCACCCAGGAGGAGCCCGGCATCCAGTGCGACGGCTTCGATGACGAGGACGAATACGTCCGCATCGGCGAAGTCTGGCGCGTGACGTATCGCAGAACACAAGGCGCGGCAATTTAAGTCCGCATAGACAGGAGCAACACGATGGGAGCAATCGCAGCAGTTCAACTGATCAAGATCAACACCCTTACCGTAGGGACAGACACCTACCCCGATCTGGAGGGAGCAACCGTCCAGCGGCCAGCTCCACGAAACTACAACTACATTCCCGAGAACTCGACGGTGGTCACCAAGCAAACGCAGATCCGCAACCCGGCGGCTCCCGTGAGCGGGCGCTTCACCGGACTGACTCTGAGCCACGAGGCGCTGGCCGGCCAGGAGGCAGCATCGGTGACCTTCCAGGGAACTGACGCTGTCGGAGGCGGCACCAAGACGGTGACGTTGACCACGGTGAAATTCGGTGCGTTCAGTGGTGGTGGTGGTGCCGAGGCGCCCGGCGGCAGCTCGCTGGAGTTCGAAGCCCTCGACTACAGCATCGCGTAAACAGCCATTGGCTGTCAGCCATTAGCCATTAGCCACTAGCTCAAGGCCCTGCATCATGACCGAACCCATCCGCCAGGAAATCCGAGCCGACTACGACGGCCAGCCCGCCCAGGACGCCGCGCGCGATATGGATCGTCTGGGCCGCGAGACGAGAGAGGCGGGCACTGAAGCCGAGCACGCGGGCCGCAAACAGCGGGACCAGGCCAACGCGACGCGCGACCAGGCCACATCGGCCGATCGGGTGATTGGCCGTCTAGCCTCCATGGCGGCCGGGTACGTTTCAATTGGCGCGGCCATCGCAGCCGCCACACAGGCGCTGCGAGAGTTTCGCCAGGAGCAGGATGAGGCGGGCCGAGCAGAACGCGAAGCGCGGCGCGGCGTCAGCTCATTGGCGCAGCTTGCCGACACGCCCGAGCAATTCAAGGGTCTGGTGGACGCGGCCAAACAGACACTGGCCGAAGGCGGAGCCCGGAATCTGGACGAAGCGGCGCGTACGGTCTTCGCTCTGGAGTCGGCGGGCCAGCTCGATCAACGGGCACTATTCAGCTCGTTGGCTGCCACCGGCATCGTGACGGACACGGATGTACTGGCGAACGCGGTGTCCGCTCTGATCGGCAGCATGGGGGCCGGGGAAACCGGAAGCGCCCGCGACATCGTGAGCAAGGGTTTTGGAGCGTCAAAATTTGCGCCGTCAACGGTGTCGCAATTACTCCAGGGCACCGCCCGAGCCGGCGTGGCGGCGGGCCGCCTGGGCATCAGCGATGAGGAGGTGCTCGGCGCAACCACCGTGGGGGCCAAGGCGACGGGCAGCGCCGACATCGCCGGATCGTATCTGCGAGCGCTCTTGATCAACCTGGACAAGCAGGGTGTGTACCAGGGCCAACCGCTGATGAAGTCGGTGTCCCAGATTCAGGCGATGAACCTGAGCACGGAGGATTTGTTTAAGTACCTGGGCAGCCAGGAAGCGGTGACCATGTTTGGGATGCTGGCAGCGAACAAGCCCCTGTATGGCCAGGCCATGCGGGAGATCACCCAGGCCCAGGCGACGGATGCGGTCGGCCGCAAGCTGGCCCTGCCCGACACGGACCCCGGCCTGCGCGCGGCGCGTGAAGCTGAGCGGCAGGAAACACGCAGACTGCTTGATTCGCAGCAACGCTATGGCACCGCTGAGAATCTCGTGGATGCGGCGCTCGATGCGCAAATGCGCAGCAGAGCTGAGCGCGGAGTCAATGGACCGTTGCGCTGGGGCATGAGGGGCGCAGCCGGTGGATTGAGATCCTTCGTTGATCCTCAGACACAACTCGACTGGATCCTCAACGCCTACGAGGAGGGCAACGCATCCTACCTGGATGAGAACCTGCTCGAGCAGATGTACCAGCAATCGGGCAGGCAACGACCTACCAACATCACCATCATCAACAAAAACGGCATCGAGGTTACCGGCCAAAACCCGCGCACCGATGACCGCGACACGAACCCGAGACGTTAAAGATTCTCTGATGTCTGATTGCTGATTGCTGATGTGAAAGACTTCTGATGGCAGCGGTGTACGCAATAGACGGCTCGAACGTGAACGACCGCGAGGACTGGCGGACGGGTTATTTACCAGGCCCGCTGGCGGCTGAGCGCGAGGAATCGTTCCCCGGCGATCCCAACCAGTACGCCGCCCTGGGCGTGGCCATGCCGCCGATCTTCACGGTGACCGGGTTCATCTGGGCCACAAGCCACACCAACCTGTACAACTCACTGCGAACTTACGACCTGATGAGGCAGGATATTTCCGGGCTGCACTCGATCACCTTCTATGGCCTCACTGTGACCGGTTGCCGGCTCAAGGCCCTGCAGATCCTCGGCTCCCCGGAAGCTGAGAAAGAGGGGTCCACCACCTATGTGCGGATCCCCGTGCGCTTCGTCTGGCAAAAGATGACGGCTTTGTAAACGACCTTCGATGAACGATCAATGACCGCTTTAACCACCGCCAACCCGCGCAGCGTACTCACCCATGCGGTGTACCTGCGCCGGTCGCCGCTGGTCAATGGCGAAAGCACGGGCTGGGTGTTCGATCCGGCCCTGCGCTGCGAGCAGATCAGCTATCGCAAAGGCCCCAACCCCGGACGAGCGATCATCAAGCCGATCGTGTTGCCTTCCGGGGGCAGTCATCGGCCCACGGACCTGGCAAGCATCCAGCTGATCCTGGCCAACTACGCTTGCGACTACCAGGTGAAGGTGGAGGTTCAGCCGCTGGACGGCGAGCCGGTGATCGCCTTCGAGGGCGTGTTGATGCGGGCGGAAGTGTTCGCCGAGCGCCTCGACGCCGCCAGCGACCGCGAGGACGGCACGCTGATCGCCACGGCCATGCCCGTTCTTGACAATACGTTAAGCGATCACCTGATCAGTGGCCGGTGGATCGTTGACGCGACGCCAGCGGTTTGGGTCATCGAATCGCCCGGTGTGCCGGCGGTGTTTAACGTCGATGGCAAGCCGAACATGGCGCCATCGAACTCGACGCGCATCACAGCGGCCGGCTTGGAGACGCTGACCGCGCTTGCGTTTAATTTTTGGGGCGACAACGATAGCGTGGGCACCTGGTGGACGCCGCGTGAGGCGATCCGAACGCTACTGACCTTCTGGCTCTACGGCACCACTTCCGGGGGCGGGGAGGCACTGTCACGCACCTGCTGCGTCAGCGGCGAATTGATGGAGATCCTCGCCGACACTGCCGGGGCAGATGACATCTGGGACGCACGGCTGCCGGAAACCAACGTACACGGCCTGGGCGTGCTGGACGCCCTCCACGCCGTGTGCCGCAACGCCGGCCTTGAGATGGCGTTGATGCCGGACCTGCGCTCGGAAGCCGAGGTCGATGAAACCGAAGATCGACTGTACCGGCTCTACATCTACCCCCGCAATAAAGGCCGGCTGAACACGCTCAAGCTCCAGCGGCGGCCGCTAATGGATGACATCACGCCGGAAGCGAGCCTGCAGCAGAATGACATCTCGCGCGTGCGGTTGCTGCGTGACTCGCTGCGGACGGTCAGCCAGGTGCATGCCCGCGGGCTGTCGCTGATCGAGGCCAGCTTCAAGCTCAAACCCATGTGGGACCCGGATGACCTGGCGGCCGACAGCGACAGCACCGACGCCAATCAGATGCAGGGTGACCCCGACAAGTCGGGCCTCACCTACAGCGCTCGCCACGTGCAGGGCGGGGCGGATTACGATGCCTACCAGCACGTGGGCCGACTGTGGGGCATCGACTGCACCGGTGATTTTTCGGCCCATGGCTACCCCGAGGCCGCCGCTCTCTACTATCACGATCCCGACGGGTTCGACTTCGTCAACTACCTGTTGCTCGATGCGGCCAACGCCATCGCTGACGAGCGCACGGCTCTTGGCATCACTGACGCCATCGCCTGGTGCCGGCGCCTGCGCCTGCCGCATCCGATCCGCCGGCCGGACGGCTCTCTCAAGGGCATCGACTGGGTGCTGGAAGTCAGCGAGGACAGCGGCAGCTCGTGGACGAAGATCGACCTTCAATTCAGCGTCGCACGCGAAATGTTCGCCATCATGCTGACCGGCGCTGAGATCGCCAACCTGGCGGCGGTCAACGCGGCGACTTTCGGGACAAAGGCCGAGCCGGCACTGGCAGATAGCTGGTGGACGAAGATCCTTGGCAAGACGCTGCTGTTTCGACTGACCTGCTGCATCGAGGCCGATCACGCGGCCCGCTACGACGCAACGATCAGCGCCGCCAGCGGCAGCGCCTACGAGCGTGGCAAGCTGCTGGTGTCGGACATCGCCGAATACTGGGCTGCCCCCGGAAGTATCAATGCACTGACCTCAGCGTCGGGCTACGTGAAGCTCAACCATCGCGGCATCATTGCCCCCACGTCGGCGGGTGTGAGTTACGTGACGAACCTCCGCCACCAGGCGGAGCTGATGCGCTCGAGCTGGGAGCAGATTCCGATCGCGGGCATTGCCGCCACCTGGGTGATGGACCTCGGTAAGTGGCGGTTGCTTGATCGCATCACCTCCATTGTCGGCCGCGACATCCAGCTCGGCACCAACGCCGACACAACTTCCGGGGGCGGGGGTTCCGGGGGCGGGGGCGGTGCGGCCGTGGCCGGCATGACGATCGAACTGAATCAGGCCGGTCAACTGATCACGCTGGAGCTCGAAGACCAGCGCTACACGGAGGGGGCGTAGCCATGGCCAAGATCACAGCGACCGTGCCGGTGGACGCCGACTGGACCAGCGATGACGTACTGCGCCTGACGCTGGGCGAAGAGGATGCGGTCAACCTGGCGGCGTCGGCGGCAACCACAGACGTGGCGGATGTACCGGCCAAACTCGGCGCGGGCACGGCCACCACGCGGCAACTGGAAGCGGGCTACTACCCCACCCCCGGAAGTGGAAAGGTCGCGATTCTCCCCCTGGGCGTGGCAGCGGTGGATTCGATCGGGAACGTCAGCGAGCTGTTCGACACGTTCGCGCAGCTCAACGATCCACCCGATCCACCGCACGCCGGGGCGGCGCCGGGAATCGCGGCCACGGCCAATCCCGGTGAGGCGACGATCAGTTGGGATGCTTCGGCGGATGTGGACTATTAGCAGTGAGCGTTGAGCAGTGAGGCTTGAGCTATGAGCAAGACAAGGAGCAAAGCAATGCACGGAAGATTCGGACAAATGATCATCGTCATGCTGTCGCTGGCAGCCCTGCTGTGGCCGCCCCCGGACGTGAGAGGGGCGACGTCTGTTGAGGTTGGCCAGAGCATCGCCGATACGATCGACGCCACACAGGCCAACACAACGGCGGTGCAGGCCCAGGCGGGACAGATCGAAGCGTTGCAGGTTGACCTGGCTGAGCTGATCGGCCAACTGGATCAGTTGCGGCAGAGCCTGGCGGCGCTGACCGCGCGCGTGACCGCGATCGAAGCCGACATCCCGGAAGTTGCAGATCCGCCGACTGAACCGCAGGACCCGGTCATCGAACCTGAGCCAGCGCCAGTGAAAACCGCAGTCACGGGTGACTGGGTGCTGGCCAGGTTGCTGGCCGGGCAAAAGCAGTTTAATGACTTGGTCGTCACCGGCGGTGTGCGTCTGGTCTGGAAGACGGTTAACGACGTCACATTTACCCGCTGCGAATTTCGCCGCGACGATGCCGGGTTCCTCCTGGTGGTGCAGGCACGCGACGATGGCACGGATGCCTCTCGAAGCTGGACCTTCAACCAGTGCACGTTTAAGAATGCCACGGCGTCCGGGGCGGCAGATGACTGCTCGGGTCTGTACCTGGCCGGCGTCGATCAATTCGTGTTCAACGGCGGGGCGGCCGTGCACAACGGGTGGTATGGCGACGGCCGGTGGATGCGCAACCACAACGTCTATCTGCTGAAGGTGGGCAAGGTCATCTTCAATGACTTCCTGTTCAAGGAAGGCGCGTCGCAGGGACTGAAGGCGGCTGGATTCGAGGAGGTCCAGGTTAACCGCTGCACCTTCGACGGCAACATCGTGGATCTGGCGACGGACAATCGCTACCACTGCGGCCAGCTGCTGGTGACCGACACGATCTTCCGGGGGACGGGCGGCGACGGGGGCATCCTCGGGATTTACGCCTGGTCGATCGACCTGAACTTCAGCAAGAACAGCGGCGTGCTGGACCTGGCCAGGTTCACACGATGCACCTGGATCGGTCCGGGCATCACAAAGACGGGGAACAACTACGTGCTCAAGGCCCAGGGCGGCAACATCAACAAGGTCGAGCTGATTGACTGCGATTGGAGCCAGTGGACCGACACGCCCACCGTGGTCAACAACGTCGGCGATCGCCTCGAAGTCAAGAAAAGCGCCCAGTAAGGAGTGATCATGAAGCGTTTGATTGCCATTCTAACACTGCTGATCTTTACCCTTCCGGGGATGTGGTTACTTCCGGGGGGGGCGTGGGGTCAGAATGCGCCGACGTACAGCAGGCCGACCAAGGCGGAGTTCGATGCACTGAACGCGGCTGCCAGCACGGTGCACAGTGCGGCCGCAGCGCCGACGGTCGATGATGACTCGGCCGATGGCTACGTGGCCGGACGCACCATCTGGTTCGACACGTCCGCGGTTCAGCTCTATGACCTGCTCGATTCCACCGAGGGCGCGGCGGTCTGGCGCATGCGGGGCAGCAATGGGGCGGCGGTGTGGCTGGAGGAGCCGGACACTGGAGTAGTCACAGCGTACCCCGCCGCTGCAGACACCGACGCGGCCAGGGGCGATGCGGCCGAAGCGGCCGTGGCGGCAGCGGCGGCCGGCGACCTGATCCGCGTCACCGGCGACATCGAGGTCACCTCGACACTGGCCAAGAACGGCGTCAACTGGTGGTTTGCCCCCGGAACGACGGCGACCGCTACCGGCGCGGCCGCTTTGTGGGCTGACGGCGGGAGTGACATGAGTTTCACAGTCAGCGGCGGCAACCACAGAGCCACCGACGACGAAAACAACGTCATCAACATCACAGGCGATGCAACCTCTCTGCTCTTCGTGGTCGAAAGCGTCGAATCGACCGGCATTGACGCCGCCGCCATTTACACCGAGAGCACAAGTTCGGTGCAGGTTCACGCAAACAAGTTCATCCGCGCCACTTCCTATGACGGCATCTGGATGAATGGCCCCAGCACGGTAGAGGTCTACACGCCGCTACTGTACGGTGGCGACAATCCCATTGAGGGAACGATCGCCGGTGGGACTGTCATCGTTCACGCTGACCGCATTGATGGCGGCGCCATCGCTCTGGAGTCGCTCGACGCTCGAATCATCGCACAACACATCGCAGTCTCCATGGCGGGTGGCACCGCTGATTCAACCATTCTATGTCCACGCATCACGGGCCGTGTCTATCAATACCCGGGCCGCATCATCGGGGCCTCGATCGACTCCAGCGCCGTGGCCAGCAATCCCTGCATCACGCCCCCCGGAAGTGGTGCGGTCACGCTCGAAAACTGCACACTCACTACGCACTCCGGCGAAACCTACTCAGTGGCCAGCAGCGGCGCGGTGACAGTCATCGGAGAACTGCACGCGGACAAGGCGATCCATGGATCGGTGACCGTCACCGGCGGCATGGTGACCGTGGCTGGTGCGCTCACCCAGATCGGGGCCACTCTTCCGGGGGCCACCGGCTTGGCATTGCTCGGTGCCGCCAACGCGGCGGCGGCTCGATCGACCCTCGAACTCGGCACCATCGCCACCCAGGCGGCGGACAGTGTGAGCATCACGGGCGGATCCGTCACGGGCATCACTGACCTGGCCATCGCCGACGGAGGCACGGGGGCCAGCACGGCGGCCGGGGCGCGCAGCAGCCTGGACGTGACACCGTTCTATCCGTTTGGGCCCATCATCTACAGCGGTCCGCTGGCAGCCAGCACCACCTATTACATGGGTGATTACCTGGCGGGCAACGGCAACACGAATGAAGCGTATGCACGCGCCTACCTTCCATCCGCGGGTCGTGTGATGTCCGTCAGTCTGCTCGTTCACAACCTGTCCACGACGGCATCAGAAGAGTTGGCCACGATTTATCTGCGGAAAAACAACACCACCGACTATGAGATCACTGCAGCTCTGGACTTTGACGACGCCGCAGTCGCGTACCGTGCTGTGATCGATGTCTCGTCGCAGAACATCGACCTTCTGGCGAGCGACTTCTTCAACCTCAAAATCGTCACCCCGGCCTGGTCCGTCGCTCCGGCCGCCGCTCGCGTCACCGCCCACCTGCTGATCCGCCCGGCTGACGAAGAATAGAGGTCCTCAATGGCTAACGAACTCGGCCCCATCCACTACACCGGCTCAGCCAACGGGCTGTTCGCGCTTTGGTTCAATCCGGCATTCCCGGACTACGTATACGTCACCAACGGCTCATCCAGCGACGTCATCACCGCCATCGATGATAGTGATGTGGCCCTTCAAGCCCACGCTGTGGCTGTAACCGCTCAGATCGCCAACCACTACTACGGCAGCCGACCAGCCAGTCTGTCAGCCTACACGCCGTACCTGGTGCACATCTATGAGCGTGCGGGCGCCAGCCCTGTGGTCAGCGACCTGGCCAATCTCTATTCGGTGCAGGTCGTCGGCCCCGTGCGAGCGAGCCTGCTGGCGATCAATGGCGATGTAACAAGCGTGCTCGATTTCAAAGATTTCGTGGACACTGGTTATAACCCGGCGACGCACAAGGTAGCGGGCGTGTCGCTGGTCGATGTGACCACCACCAACACCGACCAGGTGTCGGCGGACGCGCTTGCTGCCGCCGTCGAGCTCGCCCTGGTCAACGAAGGTGACGCCACGGCCGTTTTGCAGGCGATCGCCGACAAGATCGCCGGCGACCTGCTGGAGGGCGATGTGACCGCTCAGGCGATCGCGGCGGCCGTCAAGGCCCGCATGGAGGAGGCGGGGTCAACGCTGGCTAACCTGGCACTGTCGATCGCCGACGCCGACGGCCTGACCGACGTGGAGTTCCGCGAACTGGTCACCGCCTGGATCGCCGGCACGGCCACCCTTGAGAACCTCGACGGCGGGCTCAAGAAACTCACGTTCTTCAAGCAGGACGGCACGACCGAGAAACTCGCCATCACCTTCGATGCGGATGGCCAGCACACTGTTACGGAGATCGACCCGGCGTGATTCTCCTGCCTGTTTCCTTTTTGCCGCCTCGCTTCCTGCCGCTGGGCTTCATGCCCGACGACGGACGGCGGTATCACGTGTACACCAGAGAGACGATCGACGGCGAGGACACGTTGCTGGACACCATCCCCGCTTCCGGGGGCGAGGATTACGAGCTGGTGGTGACCGGAGATCCCGACAGCGAGCAGTTCATCCACGTGGTGGCGGTCAACCGCCTCGGCCGCGAGGATGGCCGCACAGCCCGCCCACGGTTGCGCAGGGTGGCGTTCGACTCAGCGGGTGACCTGATACTCCCCGCCCCGAACGTGCCCGTGGACGTCAGCCTGGTGCTGGGAGCCAACGGCAATGTGACAGTGCGCTTCCGCTACAGCAGCCAGTTCCAGGAAGTGGCCCCGGAAGTGTTCAACGTTTACGTGGCCGAGGGCGTGGCGGCCATGTCGTTCGTGACGCCCGCCGACACGGCCAGCTACTCAGCGGGTCAGCACTACTACGAGATCGACCTGGGCGAATTCGCGCACGGCACCACGGTGCGTGTTGTGGTGCGGGCCCAGGCGGCGGCGGCCGATGGCTCAGTTGAAACCGCCAACACCGACGAGGTGAGCGCCGTGGCCGATGACCTGGCTCCCGACATGCCGGCGGGCATCACCGTGGAGGTGAACTGATGCTTGAGCGTGATCGTACACCTGGTGGCCGGGCCGGCGGAGTGCCGTTGCCGTTCGAGCTGAGGCTCAAGGCGATCCACTACGACTACCTGGTCTGCCAGCGCTGGGACGCCACGGCCGAGGCGTATGTCGGCGGCGCGATCAACGTGGCGCGGGCGGCGATCACGCGGCGTCTGGAGTACGACGGCAAGACGTTGACTGATCCGGTGGACGGCACATCGTGGACCTACGACTACACGGGCGTGCAGGAGCGGACGGTCTCAGGCGAGGAGCAGGTGATTGTGCCCAGGCTGATTGAGGATGAGAGCAGCATCCTGATCATGCCGTGCCAACCGATCACGGTGCGCAATGACGGCGACACGGCCGACGTCATCTGCCAGTACGTGGAGCTGCCCCAGGGGCGGGCGTTTGCGAAGGTGCCTGAATGAACCTCTGCGCCAGCAACTTCGATAGCTTCGACGCCAGCGGGTTTGATGGCTTTATCGACAGTGGGTTCGATGCACGGGGACTGTCTGAAGGCGTTCCCATCATGCTTGGCCTGCAGGACGCCACCACGGGCGATGCTCGGCTCGTGAGGATCGATAGCTTAGATGGGTCGATCCGTTACGACGTGACACATGCCGGTCGGCTCTTTGCCAACATGACGGTGACGCCGCTGGGCGTGGTCAATTGCAGAAATATCAGTGGGTATTCTGGTGGGGCGTTCGAAAAGAAGCTGTCGCTCTACTCATACGTTGACGGCTCACTGCGTGCGGAGGTCGATCGTACTTTTTCGTACACAGGGGGTGCTGATGGAAGCGGCCTTTCGATGGATGTCGCCGGCATCGGGGACGAGCTGTACATGTGGGCCGGTGGAGTTTCGACGATCTACAAAATGGATTCCGGGTTTAATATCCTTGCCCAGAGCGACGTTGGAACAAGGGGTGATCTCGGCTCAGGTGTGTGGGGCACGTCGCTGCATGGCGATGGGCGGATCCGCGTTAATTACGGCATTGCAGCCTCGCTGCGGCTAATTGATCCGGCCACACTGGCGGCGACGGGAACTGTGAGTGTTTTTGAAGACGTAGGCACCTACTGGACCGAACCGCACGATGTGGGCTGTTTCAGCGGGGGGGCCGGCTGGCTGTACGTTGTCATCGGCAACGGTGGGGGAGCGTATAGACAGAGCGTGGTCGGCGATCGTGCCCCTGGTAGCGCCAACACTCGCAGTTCCTGCATGGGCGTACTGGATGAATTCTGGAATCTGGGCGGTGCGTACTCTTACGGCACGTCTCCAGCCGGAGGCAGTGCTGATCGCGCCTGGACGTATCCGTCGTGGAATTCGCTTTTCGGGTTTTCGGTGTCACCTCGCGGCGTTCGGCGACATCCAGATGGGAGGGTCATTCTGTTCGCGCAGGCGCCAACGGCACCTTACAGCGTGTCCGTGGCCAAGTTTAACGTGCAGCTGCCAGCATCTGTTGGCGGCGAAGCGGTCCTTGCTAAGGTCTGGCAGACGGCTATAGCAGGAGCAACAATGAGTTCTACTTTTGTTCCGGCATTCGTCGCCGTCGCTGGCGGTGGCGTGAATGACTACGGAGACGTGAAGGGTTCGGGGGCCTGGGATGATGTGGTCTATTGACCCGCCCAGGTGGAGGAGAGACCGAGGGCCGTTCGAATGGCCCTCGATAACCGAATAACGGCCAGGTGAATCCCAGGCTCATACAAGCGTGGCAGCTACCACGCTTATCCTGTGCGCGTGCGGTTCATCCCATTTGCTGTAACAGAATCCCATTTCGATCGCGCCGCTACGTCCGAAACCGAACGGCCTTCTACCCTTGGGCGCAGCGCAACGTTTGTGCGCGCCAGGGGCAGTTTTGAGGGGGCGAAAAAGTGCGCAAGTGCTTGTGCAGACGGCAATAGAAATTTTTTCGCGCGACCTGCAAAAAATCGACGCGGCCGTGCCAGCCTGTGCGCGCCGGCAGCGATGCGCAAAACCGGGATGTCTCGCGGAGGCCGCCGGGAGCGCGGAGGGGCCCAAAAGAATCCTGGAGGCTAAAAGGTTCCTGGTACCTTTTTTTGTCTTGGCATCGCAAAAACTTACCACGAGTCAATCCACCCTGTCAATACTAGCTGCGTCCCTGTTTCGACCCCCCGTTTACCAGTGTACACGTGGTGCAGCTCGAAGGTCGAGGCCTAACATTGTTCGGCCCACAATACGCCCGCACCGGACCGGTTGCACGGCCAGAGGAGCGCACCGATGATGACTTCGCATCACCGACAGCAGAACGAAACACAAACATCGAATCGCAGTCATCGTCCGAGTCGACCGGTCGTCACCGGCGGCAACCGACACGGGGCGTCGGCATGGTTTGGCTGGCTGGCGCAGGAGGCATCGCGATGGACGGGGCGCCCCGTGACATTCTGTGTGGCGGTGGCGACGGTGGTGTTGTGGGCGGCGCTGGGGCCGGTGTTTTCCTTCAGCGACACCTGGCAGCTGGTTATCAACACCGGCACGACGATCATCACGTTTTTGATGGTATTCCTGATTCAAAGCACGCAGAACCGCGACACGGCGGCCATGCAGATCAAGCTCGATGAACTGATCCGCGCATCCAAGGGTGCGCACAACGCGTTGCTTGATCTCGAAGAGTTGAACGAGGACGACCTGAGCCGGATTCGCCGTGATTACGAAAAGCTGGCGGAAGAATCGCGCCATGAGCTGCAGAACGGCCGACAAGATACGCAGACGCCCGAAGTGGGATGAAGGGGGTATGGCGGGCTCGGGATTGCTGATATCTGATTGCTTCTATGAATGACGGCTCGTTGTCAAGGGCGAGGCGGGGTTTCCCATTCTTCTATCCGAGCATCGCGGCGCGGGCCGCTAGCCCAAGTGGGTGGTTTTCGAGAAGACCACGGCTGCCCCATCTGATATCGAGCCT
>JADLFV010000024.1 GCA_020849625.1 Phycisphaeraceae bacterium | reverse complement strand
CGTCAATTCGTCCACAGCTTTTTTTGCAGAAAGTCCAACTCGACTTTCATCCGCCCGATCTGCTCGTACAACGCCTCCGTCAGCTCCTGCTGCTGCTGGCGATCCGCTTCCTGCCGCGGACTGAACACCTGGTCGGCCGCCTCCAGCAACTGCTTCTTCCACTGCGTGATCTGGTTGGGGTGGACCTGGTACCGGCCCGCCAGTTCCGTCGCCGTCTGCTGGCCCTTGATCGCCTCGATCGCCACCTTGGCCTTGAACTGAGCCGAAAATCGACGCCTCTTGCCTGCCATGATTCGTCTCCATCTGTTGGCGACGAATCCACCTTAACCGCGCGCCCAGTTTTTGGGGAGCACCTCAGTATCCATGCGCTCGCGATCTTAAGGAATGAATTGTAATGGTTCGTTCTCACAAGAAACCGCAAGTGCTTCTCGCAAAGGAGCAAAGCTACTGGATTGACCTCAGCTCAGGTGTGATGGATGCACACCGGGTTGTTGGCTTAGGGGCAGTGATAACCAGCTGCATTGGATGGTTAAGGACTCAGTGGATATCTTCAATAATCCATGAATGCCATCGTCGCCATCTGGTTCATGATCGCCGCGGCCTGTATGACTCTATCGCTGATACACCTGACAGTATGGCTACGGAAACGGAGTTGGTTTGCCCATCTGGCATTCGCTTGTACCTCCACTGCGGTCGCAGCCCACGCGATCTGCAACCTGTTCATGATGCTGGCACAGACTCCGGCCGAATTCGGCGCCGCGATGTGGTGGCTGGAAGTGACGATCTTCATGTTCTTTGTGGGCAGCGTGAGCTTTGTCTGCACCTATCTGAAGGTTGGGCCAATCTGGCTTGCCAGCCTCGTGGTAGGCTTGCGCGGCATCATGCTGGTGTGGAATTTCTTCAGCCCTTACAGCGCTAACTTCACCCGCATCGATCACCTGGAGCGTGTCCGATTTCTGGGTGAGACGGTCTCCGTGGCTTCAGGTACTTTGAGTTTCGGGCGGCATTTCGGCGAACTGAGCGAGGCGGGCCTGTTTGCTTTCGCAGTCTATGCCACGGTCGTGGTCTGGCGGCGGGGCGATCGTCGCCGTGCGATACTGGTCAGCGGCAGTCTTGCCTTGTTTATGCTGATCGCAGCTGGGCAGGCGTGGCTGGTTTTCCAGGGCGTGATGGTTGCACCGTTTTACGTGGTGCCAACCTTCATCGTGGTGATCTCAGCGATGGGCTTTGAACTCGGCAGCGACGTCGTGCGTGCCGCCGAACTGACCACCACGGTGCAGGCGCGGGAGGCGGAATTACGTGAGAGCGAGCGGCAGATGGAACTGGCATCTTCCGCGGCGCGGCTGGGGTTGTGGGTCTGGGACATGGTGGGGGATGACATCTGGATTCAGCCGAATGGGCGAAAGCTCTTTGGCGTTGGGCGGACCGAGCAGCTGAACTGGGAGCGGTTTTTGCGGATCGTTCACCCCCAGGACAGCGATCGCGTGCAGCGGCTGGTTCAGGAATCCATCGATGGCGACAGTGAGTACAACGCTGAGTATCGCATCGTCATGGCCGACGGCACGATCCGCTGGATTGCAGCGCGTGGTTGCATCGACCGCAATAGCGAAGGCAAGCCCATCCGCATGTTTGGCGTCTGCCTAGATATCACTGAACGCCAGCGCGCGGAATTGGAACTGGCCACACAGCGCGATGAACTGGCCCACCTGTCGCGGGTGACGATGCTGGGGGAACTGTCGGGTTCACTGGCCCACGAGTTGAATCAGCCATTGGCGTCGATCCTCAGCAATGCTCAGGCAGCTCAGCGATTTTTGGCCCGCGAGAACCCGGACCTGGTCGAAGTCGGCGACATCCTTCGCGATATCGTTGGAGAGGACCGTCGTGCCGGCGAAATCATCTTTCGACTGCGGACGCTGTTGCGCAAGGGCGAGGTGGATCATCAGCCGCTGGACATCGATGCGTTGATTCAGGATTCATTGCGTTTGATCCGTAGCGATCTGATCAACCACAGCGTCACATGTGTCACCGAGTGTGCCGTATCGCCGAAGATGATTTGGGGTGATCGCGTGCAGTTGCAGCAGGTGCTGATCAATCTGGTGATGAATGCATGCGATGCCATGACCGAGATCGCCCGGTCCGAGCGCCGCCTTGTCGTCCGCAGCTTTTGCGAAGGCGGCTCGTGCCGCATCCAGGTCGTTGACAGCGGCACGGGCGTGCCAGAAGATGAACTGGAATCTGTTTTCGAAGCTTTTTTTACGACAAAATCCCACGGCATGGGGCTTGGGTTGTCGGTTTGTCGTACGATTGTGAGCGCCCACCAGGGGCGATTATGGGCATCGAACAACCCCGATCGTGGGCTGACGATGCATATTGAACTGCCACTGCTGACGTCGTAACGGTCCGCAACATGCAATCGCCCGAAGCAATCATCTATCTCGTGGACGATGATCCCCCCGTGCTCAAAGCGCTGCGGCGGCTGTTGACCGTGGCCGGCTACTCGGTCAAAACCTATGACTGCCCGCAGCATTTTCTCGAGCAGCACGATCCGCAGGACCACGGTTGTGTCGTGCTGGATCTTTCCATGCCGCAGTTGACGGGTCTGGACCTTCAGCGCGAATTGACTGCCCGGGGCTCATCGTTGCCGATCATCTTCCTGACGGGTCGCGGCGACATCCCCAGCAGTGTGCAGGCGATGCGCGCCGGTGCGATTGATTTTCTGACCAAGCCCGTCAACGACGACGACCTGCTGGATGCCGTCGGGCGTGCCTTTGCGCAAAGCCTGGCCGCTAGGCAGTCCCAGATGGAGATGGAGCAGGCAAGCCAATGTCTGGCCCAATTGACGCCGCGTGAACGCGAAGTGCTCCATCACCTGATTGCCGGCAAACTCAACAAGCAGATCGCTGCGGACCTGGGCACGGTGGAAAAGACCATCAAAGTCCATCGGGCCCGAGTGTTGCAGAAGATGCAGGTGACCTCCATTGCCGAACTGGTGCGAGTCTCGTTGCTGCTGGGTATCGAACCAGCCCAGTCCTGAAACGCCCCCGTTCAATGTGAAATTACCTGGACCTATTGGCCCAAGGTCCAATTCCCATCTGTCGTCCACGGCCTAATATCGCCCCGGATGAACAAGTGCCCGTACCGCATAGCCGTAGTGGACGACGAGGAGTCGGTGGTGCGCGCCCTGCATCGGTTGCTGCGGTCGGCGGATTATGTCGTGGATGGCTACAACCAGGGACAGACATTCCTGGATTCGTTGACCGACCATCCTTACGACTGTGTTCTGCTCGATCTGCACATGCCGCTGATGAATGGGTTCGAAGTGCAGGCGCGATTGACCCAGGCCCGACCCCACACCCCGATGATCATCATTACCGGACATGATACCCCAGAGTCACACCGACTGGCTATGGATGGAGGGGCTTCGGCCTATCTTCGCAAGCCCGTGGATGGCCCGACCCTGCTGGACACCATTGAAAAGCTTGTAGAGGGACAGCCGAAGCCAGACAGCCATCCTGCGGCGTCATAACAACAGCAGTGCCTATAGCCACACTTGGAGCAACACGATGACAAACAATCACAAATCATTATTCAAAGCGGGACATCGCGCGGCAGTCGGCGGAATGCTGGCGGCCACAGCCTTAGGTGCGCCGCTTACTCGCGTTGAGGCAAAACCCAACGTCATTTACATCCTGGCAGACGACCTGGGCTGGAAGGACGTCGGCTTCAATGGGTCAGACATCAAGACACCGAACATCGACAAACTGGCTACCAACGGCGCACGCATGACTCAGTTCTACGTACAGCCGATGTGTACACCCACCCGTGCGTCGCTGATGACCGGCCGCTATCCGTTCAGAACAGGTCTGCAGACGCTGGTGATTCTCTCAGCCGGCGACTACGGCCTGCCGACGGATGAATATCTGCTGCCACAGGCGCTGAAAGATTCCGGCTACAACACGGCAATCATCGGCAAGTGGCACCTGGGCCACGCGGATAAGAAATTCTGGCCTCAGCAGCGCGGGTTTGATTACACCTACGGCCCGCTGATCGGCGAACTGGATTACTTCACGCACGAACAGCACGGCGTCGTGGACTGGTACCGCGACAACAAGCTGGTCAAAGAAGAAGGCTACACCACCCACCTGCTGGGCGACGATGCGGTCAAGTACATCAACGCTCAAACAGCAGACAAGCCATTTTTCATCTACTTGACGTTCAACGCGCCACACACGCCTTACCAGGCCCCGCAGGAATACCTGGATCAGTACGCCAACATTGAAGATCCAAGCCGGCGCGCCTATGCGGGCAGCATCACGGCCATGGATGATCAGATCGGCCGCGTGGTCGCCGCCCTGGAAGAAAAGGGTCTGCGTGAGAACACGCTGATCGTATTCAGCAGCGACAACGGCGGCACCAACAACGCGATGTTTGCCGGCGAACTTGACATGTCGCAGGTCAAAATTCCCTGTGACAACGGTCCCTATCGTGACGGCAAAGGCTCGCTTTATGAAGGCGGCACGCGTGTCTGCGCTCTTGCCAACTGGCCCGGCCACATCATGCCCGGCGATGTGGACGGCATGATCCATATTGTGGACATGTACCCGACGATTACCGCTCTGGCCGGCGCCTCCACGGAACAGTGCAAGCAGCCGATGGACGGCATGAATGTGTGGTCAACCATCAGCGAAGGCAAACCATCGCCGCGCACTGAGGTCGTTTACAACGTGGAGCCATTCCGCGGCGCGGTGCGCCAAGGCGATTGGAAGCTGGTCTGGCGCACACCTCTGCCTGCGATGCTGGAGCTTTTCAATATCGCTGAGGACCCGTCTGAAACAAACAATTTGGCAGCGGATCATCCGGACATCGTGGCCAGACTTCAGCAGCGGACACAGGCGTTATCCCTGGAAAGCGCAAAGCCGCTGACCCTGGTGTACATGTTCAAGGGAATACAGGAGGGCACGCATCGGCCGCCCGCGATGCCCAGTGACGTGGAATTCTATGAAGGTGACCTGCCATAAGAGCAATTCGATCATATTGAACAGGGCACGATGAATCGATAACCCCCAATTTCAGGGAGCTGACAGCCATGCGTAAGAAATCAATGCTTCGAAACATCACAAGTGTCGCGAATATAATTGCCATCGGATTCTGTTTTCACAACGCAGCACTGGGTGCTGACGACATGTCGCTTATGTCTGCAGATGGGGCCGACTCATCCTGGCACTTCGACCTGAAAACCTGGACCTGGCTTCTGGGAGTCGAGGGAACTATTGGTGTTGGGCCACTCAACGTGGAAGCCGATGCTAATTTTGGTGATATTCTGGAGGCGTCGGATTCACTGCTGGCGTTTTCGGGACGTATCGAGGCTGGCAAGGGGCCATTCACCGGATTTGTTGACGGCATGTGGGCGAAAATCGGTGCCGACAATCGCACAGGCCCCCTGGGTTTCAGCAATGTGGACATCACGTCTACGCTGGGCATTGTCGATTTCGGGTTGATGTACCGCATCTATGAAGGCGATCTGTTGGGGGCCAACCAGCCCGTCAACCAGAATTCCACCGTGAATATCTATGGAGGGGCCCGCTACATCACGATCGGCTTGGAGCTTGATCCCGCCACACTCGCCAGCCGAAATGCAGACAAGGACTGGATCGATCCGATCGTCGGTGTAAAACTGACGCAGCCCTTGACTGACCGTGTGGATATGGAACTGTGGGGCGATATCGGGGGTTTTGGTAGCTCCTCCGATATCACCTGGTCCGCCACGGCTGTTGTTGGCTATGACTTCACCATGTTCGATATGCCCATGACCGTATATGGCGGCTATCGGGCTATCAGTTGGGACTACAGCGATGGCAGCGGGCCTGGCGCATTTCAGTGGGATGTCATCCTGCACGGACCGACCATCGGCTTGAAGGTCTGGTTCTGATTCCTACGCGCCCCGGCCTTTAGATGTGGCCTGAGATGGAGCCGCCTGGCCCACAAGCTTTTCGATTAACTCGACACCTGCCTTTGGAGTCAACTCATGATTCATCGCAATATTCCATTCTTGATCCTGATCGCCGCCGCCACTTCGTCGCTGTCAGGTTGTGCAACACCGCAGGGTGACACAAACGCAGAAAAGGTAGCCGATGTGCAGCAGATGCGGGCTGAGACTTTGGAGATGGTCTACAACAAAATGCCGCAAATGAAGGACACTCTGGCTGAAGCGCCGGGCTATGGCGCGTTCAGCGCGGTCAGCACCCATAGCATCATCATGGCCACCGGCAATGGGTTCGGTGTCATTCACGACAATGTCACCGGAGCCGATACTTACATGCGCGCTCTCAAGTTGGGCGCAGGGTTTGGCGCCGGCGCTCAGACCGTGCGAGCAATCGTCGTGTTCAATGACGCTCAGACCATGCATAATGTACTTGATCATGGCTGGAGTCTTAACGGGCGCGCCGAGGCTGCGGTCAAAGCGGGTGATATAGGTGATTCTGCCGCAATCGTCATCGCATTGCCTGGAATGAGCATCTACCGATTCGCGCAAAATGGCGTGATGGTCGGAGGCGCTATCGAAGGAGCGAAAGTTTGGAAGGACAAGGAACTTAACTGACGTGCACGAATCCTCTGGCAGAACACACGTTCTTACGACAACACATGGCTGAGGTGACATTGGCGCGGATCAGACACCATTTTGGGCTGCTTGGGATCCTTCTGGTTGTGTCCGGCTGCTCTGGCCCCCAGCTTGTGGATACGCCTGTGCTTTATGTCGGAGCTGTGGACAATCCTTTCGTCAGCGTGCCGCTATCACAACAACAGCCGGAGATCACGTTGCTCTACGGGACAGATCGCACCTTGTCCCAATCGGTTTTGAACGGTGCTGCTGACCATGCTTACGGTTATGGCCGCGCACGTGCACTGACTATCGGCACCTGCCGTGCCCGTTTCGGTAGTGATCTGACCTGGGATCAACTCGTAGCTGAATGCCGTATCGCCGATCGCAGGATCGATCTGCCGATGCGCGTTGAAGCGCCCGTGCCTGTGGCGACCTTCGCCCCGACAGACACTCCCGTTACCATCCAGGGCGACGCACTCGTCGAAAATGCTGAGGATGCGGCAACAAATCAGCTCGCCGTCGGGGCGCTCCACCATCTATTTGCCGAGCGCCTGGCTGACTCTTCGAGCAAGGAGGTATTCGTATTCGTCCACGGATACAACAATACCTTCGACGACGCGGTCTTAACCATGGCCCAGTTGTGGCACTTCCTCGCTCGTCCCGGCGTCGGCGTGATCTATTCCTGGCCAGCTGGCGCCGAAGGGCTGCTACGCGGCTACACGCATGACCGCGAATCCGGTGAATTCAGTATTTACCACTTCAAACAGTTCATCCGCGCTATCGCTTCGTGTCCACAAGTTCAGAAGATTCACTTCATCGGTCACAGTCGCGGCACCGACGTGCTGACTACCGCTCTGCGCGAACTGCATATCGAAAACCACGGTGATCCGCAGGCCACCCGCCGCAATCTCAAGCTTGGCCAGCTTGTTCTTGCTGCGCCCGATCTCGACTACGAAGTCGCCACACAACGCATCATCGCTGAACGGCTCGGCGCTGCACCAGAAGGCGTCACCATCTACCTCAATGCTGATGACCGCGCCATTGGGATTGCTGATTGGTTGTTCGCCAGCATGCGCCGGCTCGGACAGCTTCGGGCAACAGATCTAACCAAACGCCAGCAAGATGCCTTCGAGCGACTTGAGTACCGTGCCACGTTCGTAAACGTACGCGCCGAACTGGACTTCCTCGGCCACGGGTACTTCGTATCCAATCCCTCGGTGCTTTCCGACTTGATTCTTTTGTTGCGCGACAACCGCCAGCCTGGCGCAGACCATGGTCGTCCGTTGGTACGTCGCGGTTCTGCATTTTGGGAACTCTACGACGGATATCCCAAACCACACCCCGTATCAAGATGAAGTGCTGATTACTTTAAAATCTTTGAAACTGGCTAATATTGAGCCTGCAAAGCCTTGAAGGATTATTGGAGCACTTGAAGGCCTCCGTCGTATCCTATTATCGCGGCTCACCGCTTAGACTGACACCGTCGGTTCGGGCGGGATTTACCAAGAAGGTTAGCGATTCGTGTAGGAGAGAGATTGACTGTACGAGGTGCCATGCGAGTTGACGGAAATGGTGAGAGTGAGCCGCCTGGACGGGTAATCAAGACTAGTGTGTGGACGAAGTAGGGCTGGCTATTGGGGTGAAGAACCACCTGCTACAAAGGGGTGTTGCACCTCTACCGGCACTACCGTTTTTCATGTGAATACCGCGTCTGATTGCTCATAAATGCGTCTGATTGCGTCTGATTGCAAAAGTGGCCCCGGACGATAAACTCATGACTGATAACTGCTTCCGGCATAAGCGGTCAGGCTTGTAGTACCGTTCCCAAGCTGAATGTTGCGGGTTCGAGTCCCGTCACCCGCTTTGGACCACCAACTCGTTCCGGGGCAGCAAGAACATCGATAATCGGCTTTTAGCATTGTTATCTCCAGTGGTTCTGTCATGAGTTGCCAACGTGGAAGCAATCATCGTTTCAGTGACCTGGCGTGGGCTATGAATGGCGGGCGTCCTCAAGTCGACCAAGCAAGCGGAGCAGGCCTTCGAGAATGGTAAGGGGATGGGGTGGGCAACCGGGAATATATAGGTCCACCGGCACGACAGCGTCGGCCCCGTTATTGATTTCTTCGTTGTCGATGTAAGGTCCACCAGCAATTGCGCAAGCCCCCACGGCTATGACGATTTTCGGATCCGGCACGGCGTCATAGGTTTTCTGCAGCGCTAGTTCCATATTTCGAGTGACAGGGCCGGTGATCAGCAAGCCATCGGCGTGACGCGGCGACGCGACGAATTGGATGCCAAACCGACTCAGATCCCATCCCACCGTGTTCAGCACGTTTACGTCGGCTTCACAGGCATTGCAGCCTCCAGCGCTGACCTGACGAAGCTTCAGCGACCGGCCAAACAGTTTCTTTAGCTTCGTGTTTAACGCGGTCGCGAGTACCATCTCTTGCTGGGCCTGATCTATGACAAGGTCGTTTCGCTGACGAACGGCCAGGCGGTAATCTGTAGTGTATGAGATCGCTTGCTCTGGACAGGCATTGACGCAATCGGTGCAGAAAAGACACTTGCCCAAGTCGATCAGCACCTTATCCGTCATCGTGATGGCCTGGGTAGGACACACCTCGGCGCAGGTGCGACAACCATCGGGGCATTTGGCCACCTCGATGGCAGGTCGGCCGCGAAACCGATCCGGCAGCGGCGGTGAAGGACCCTCGGGGTACTTCATAGTGCGATGGCCCTGCTGCAGTCGGGCGAGAATCACATTAATCATGCTTTGCTCCTCGATCGCGTGTGTCGCCAATACGAATAATCCATATCATAGATCGTGTCCGCAATAGGACAGATTGAAACTCTTGTTACAGAGCGGAAAATCTGAAATCGCCTGATTGCGCAGGGCATAAGCCAAGGCGATCCAATTGTGGAATGATGGATCCACTACCTTATAGCGGGTGAAACAGCCCCGTTCGTCCGTAATGGCGACATGACATACCTCACCACGCCATCCTTCGTTGAGAGCGACTGCCATGCAGTTGGGAGAGAGTGAATTCAACGAAACCATAGTGGATCCGGCCGGGATAGCACGAAGCTGCTCGCGAACAAACTCAATCGATTGCTGGATCTCGAGCCAGCGGATGAAGGCACGGGCGAAGACGTCACCCGTTTCACAGGTGGACACCGGGATGTGCACGAAGCGAAACAGACCGGATGGTTGGTCATGACGGGCATCGCGCATCAGGCCCGAGGCACGGGCGGCGGGACCCACCACGCCCAACTCGGCTGCGATCTTCAACGGTAGCGGTCCAGTGTCCTCGAATCGTGCCATGGCCGAAGGTGTGTTCCATAGGAGATTGACGGCGACCGTGGCGTCTTGTTCGGCATCATCGAGCCGGCGCAGCAGTTCGGTGGCTCGCGTCTCATCGGCATCGAAACCAACACCACCGGGTCGGATCATGCCACGGCCGAAACGGTTCCCGCAGAGCAGCGCGCTCATGTTGAGAATATCGCCACGGATGCGGCCGCAGTAACTGGCGGTGGGCAGGAATCCCACATCATGAGCAAGCGCTCCGAGGTCACCGACGTGATTGGCCAAGCGTTCCAACTCCAAGGCGATTGCTCGTAACGTCTGGGCTCGCGCGGTTTTCGGGCAGCGTGCCAGGGCCTCAACCACCTGACAGTAAGCTGTGGCGTGGGCGACTGTGGTGTCACCGGCAAGGGTTTCGGCGTAATGGATCGATCGCTTGGTTGGGCCGCCCAGCAGGGCCCTTTCAACGCCGCGGTGCTGATACCCAAGGGCGATTTCCAGGTGATAAACCATCTCGCCATGACATTGGAAGCGAAAGTGGCCCGGCTCGATGACACCCGCATGGACCGGTCCGACAGCGACCTCATGAATCTCATCACCATCGACTCGAAAAAAATCGCCTACAGCTGGAATGATCGGTTCGCCCGGTGGCCGGTCCCACGCATCCCGGCATGTCCATGAGCGGTGATAGCGCACTGGTTTCAGCCAGGGGTGGCCGATCGGTTTGATCCCGAATTGTTCGGCGATCTCACGCTCAAACATATGCGTTTGTGGACATCGCGGCGTCAATGACGGGAACTGATCGCCCTCGACCTGAGTCCGACCCACATACAGCCGGTTCTGTTTATCGTCGCTCAATATGGCGTACAGCAGCGTTTGCTCCGCAGACCCGGCGGATGTGGCGAATAGTGCCGTAATACGCTGGCCCAGGGAGACGCCCTCCAGAATAGACTGCTCAAACTCGGCGATCCCCAGCGTCGGGATGGATGCCAGATCGAGCGCCCGGCCGTTGGCAAATGTTGCCAGATTGGTTGTGCCGGGATTCATGGCTGGGTCTCCAGATAGTGAACTACATCATGGATCATCGCATTCAACGGAGCGGGGATGACCAAACCCAAAAGCAATACGAAGGCCAGGCACACTACGATGGGAACGGCGCTGAGAACGTCGTCGCGATACGGCGTGTGTCGCACCTCGGCCGGGGGGCGTCCCTGAACCACCTGAAGCAAGGTCGCACCCATGCCGATGAACACCACCAGCAGCAGGAACAGGAACAGTCCAGCCGTGACAAACCGCCCGGCATCGAACGCTCCGTTAAGAATGGCGAATATGCTGATGAAGGGGGCGAACGGCGGCGACCCGGTGATGGCCAGGACTCCGACCAGGAACAGCGACCCGGATAAAGGCAAGAGGCGGATCACGCCGCGCACCTGATCCGTGCTCTTGCTGCCGTAGGTGTGATAGATGTTCCCAGCCGAAAGGAACAACAGACACTTGGTCACCCCGTGGTTGACCACGTGCAGCATCGTGCCGAACAGGGCTGGTCCTCCGATGCCCAGGCCCAGGGCCAAGATGCCCATGTGCTCAACGCTGGAGTAGGCGAGCATTCGTTTGAAATCGCGCTGCCCGACCATGAACACGCCGGCCACCGCCATGGAGAATAAGCCCACCAACCACAGCAGCCGGGAAGGGTAAGCGTCCTCACCGGCGGCATGGCAAATGTGATAAATCCTTAAGATCGCCAGGAAAGCGCAAGGCAGCAGAGCTCCGGACAGCAGCGCGGACACCGGCGAGGGTGCCTCACTGTGCGCATCCGGCAACCAGGTATGCATCGGCGCCAACCCCATTTTAGTGCCATAGCCGACCAGCAGCAGGACGAATGCCGCGTGCAGCCAGGACTTGGACAGTCGCGGCGCATCGTGCAGCAGGTCTTCAAACAAGAGCGTGGATTGAAGCCCTTGGTGCAACGAAGCGTAGGCCAGAAAAAACGTGCCCAACAGCGCCAAGGCAATGCCGACCGAGCAAACCAGCAGATACTTCCAGGTCGCCTCGATGCTGTGCTGGGTGTGGTTAAAGTAGATCAGCGGCGCGCTGGCGAGCGTGGTGGCTTCGATGGCGACCCACATCAGGCCCAGATGGTGCGACCAGGTGACCAGGCTCATCATGCCCAAAAACGCCAGCAGACAAGCGCAGAACACCCGGTTCGATCGCTGCTGGCGCTGTTGGAGATAGCCCACCGAGTAGAACGAACAGATCAGAAACAGCACGCTGACCAGCAGCAGAATAATCCGCCCCGGCGGGTCGAGCACCAGCCAGGAAGTGGTCACCATCAGGTCCGGCCGCGTCAGCGCCCACACAGTCAACGCCAGGTGCGCCAGGCCCGTGCTGGGCAGCAACCACGGCCGTCGGCGATTGCAGGGGACCACCACGGCCAGGGCGGCTGCCAACAGCGGCAGGATAATCAACGCGAACGCCATGGATCATTCCTTGAGCGATACCAGCCGGCGCGTGTCCATGGAGGAGAACGCGCGGTTGATGTGGTTGACGATAATGCAGATCACAAAGATGCCGACGAAAAGGTCCAGCAGCACGCCCATCTCCACGACCAACGGCATGGCCTCGATCAGCAACATGCCGAAGATGAAGATGCCGTTGTCCAGCACGAGATAGCCGACAACCTGGCTGAGGGCCTTGAAGCGGGTGATCAGCAGAATGAAACCCACCAAGACAGTGGCCAGTGAGGTCGGCACCAGCAGCGAGCCATCGCGCGGTCCGGCCAGGGGTAATTGGTCCGAAACCAGCAGGGCGAAGGCGGTGGCCAGGGCGCCGAGAATGATCGATGGCAGCAAACCGATCAAGGGCTCCACTTCGCGCTTGATTTGGGCTTCACGCAGGGCGCGGATCATGATGGCAGGGATGGCGATCCCTTTGATGGCCATGGCTGCCATAGCCGCCAGCACCGCGGGAATCGTCAGGTGCTCGTGTGCCAACAGTGGGATGAGGCCCAGCAGTGCGCCCTGAAAGGCTACGGTGCGGATCACCGCCAGAATGCGGCTGGTGCCCAGCGCGAACAGGTTCAGCACGAGCACGATCACGAGAATGGCGTTGAGCAGGTTGGTCATGGACCTCATCTCAGCAGCAGGAGGAAACCGAATCCACACAAGAGCATCGCCGCAGTCAGCAGATACGGCACGTGATGCATCCGCAGCCGCGCCATCACCGATTCCACCACCCCGATCACAACCGCCAGCCCCAACAACTCAAGCACGAACAACGGCCAGTCCAGCCAGGCTTGTCCTGTTTGAAACGGCGCCAGCACATGAAGCAGCACCGTGCCCAGAACAAACATCTTCAGGGCCGAGGCGTAGAGCACCACGCCCAGCAGCGGCCCGCTGTGATCCAGCACCATGACTTCGTGGATCATGGTCAGCTCCAGGTGTGTGTTCGGATCATCCACCGGGATGCGGCAGGTCTCAGCCAGCAGGATCACGAATAAACCCATCGCCACCAAGACCAACGGTGCCGCCACCGCCATCGAGAATCCTCCCGCCGGGCCGTGCAACATGCCGGTCAGCGTCAGGGAGCCTGAAACTTTGACCAACACCAGCAGCGCGAAGAACAGGGCCGGTTCGGAGAGGCAGGCGAAGGTCACTTCGCGAGCAGCGCCCATGCCCTCGAATGCCGATCCGGTGTCCAGCGCCGCCGCTGTCGTAAAGAACCGAGCCAGGCCAAAGAGGTAGGCGAAAAGAATCAGGTCGCCGCTGAAAACGATCGGCGCGTCGAAGCGGCCAACCGGAACCAGCAGGCCCGCCAGGACCACCGTCACCAGAGTTACGATGGGCCCGGCGAGAAAGACCCAGGTCGTCGTCGCGCTGAGCACCAGGCTCTTGCGCATCAGCTTGGCAAGGTCGTAATAGGTCTGAAGCAGCGGTGGGCCGACGCAGCCGCTGAACCAGGCCTTAGTCTTATTGATCACACCCAATAGCATCGGGGGTAGGACCAGCAACAGCGAGACATGGATCATTGTTTCAATCACGGCAGAACCTCATTGTTTCCCCGACCAGAAGCACCATCGCGTCTACACTGCCGCAAGACGCGAAGACGCGGCAGATGGCGCGGCTCCACCCGCTCGGGCCGTTCACGCGTCTTTGATCACCGTGCGAATAACCTCGCGATAAACTCGTTAAACGGTATCAACGTGCTCAGCATCAGGATCACCGTGATCAGAATGTAGAGCACATAATGCTGCGTCAGTCCCTGTTGGAACCGATGGAACCAGTCAAACCACCGTTGGACGCAACGGCTCGCCGGCAGGAGCAACCGATCCAAAACGGCGTCGTCCACATGGCTATGCATCCGGCTCGGTTGCGGGAACGGCCCTTCAATACGAGGTCGATGCATGCGCGGGCGAAGCGCCCAATGGAACATCGCTACGATCATCTGTGCGAACGAGGACGCGGTATACTGCATGTGATGAGTCGGGTGCGCGTAGCCGCAGTCCCACGTACCGACGCGACGCGCACGCCGATTGCGAAGCGTCAATCCGACCGTCAACGCCAGTATCAACGCAACCAGCGAGACGGCCACCGCGCCGACCGCACCCAGCGGGGCGAGGCTGCCAAGGCTCGGAGGAACTGAACTTGTATCAGACCACCAGTTGGCGATCGCGCGGTCGAGGATCGGGCCGACCAGCACCGGAGCCAGACCGATCGTGGCACAGCCAGCGGCGAGAACCACCATCGGACCTCGCATGGTGAGAGGTGACTCGTGAGCATCTTCGGCGGCATGCGTGCGCGGAAGGCCCAGGAACACCGCGCTATAAACATTCACGAAACAGGCCAGAGCCAGCGTACCGATCATCGCCAGCACCGGTATTGCCAGGACGACCGCCGATCCGCCCGCTCCGCCGGTGGTTCCGGATCGAAGCAGGCCGAGGTAAACAAGCAACTCGCTGACGAACCCGTTCAGTGGGGGCAGACCGCAAATGGCTACCACACCGAGAAGAAACATCCCCGACGTCCAGGGCATCCGCCGGGTCAGTCCCCCGAGATGGTCGATCTGTCGCGTGTGCCCGCCGTGCACCACCGAACCGGCACTCAAAAATAACAGGGACTTGAAAAGACTGTGGTTCCATACATGCAACAGGCAGCCGGCCATGCCCAATACGACCCATTCTGGTCGGCCCGCCGAGCGGCCCAGCATCGCCAGCCCCAGGCCCATCAGCATGATGCCGATGTTCTCAATGCTGGAATAAGCCAGCAACCGCTTCAGATCGTGCTGACCGATGGCGAAGGCAATACCGAGCAGCCCGCTGACCGCTCCCAGTGCGAGGATCAGTTCTCCCCAGACAGCCGGAGGATCAGGCAGCAAGGACAGAAAGCGCACCAGTCCGTAGATGCCCATTTTGAGCATGACACCCGAAAGCATCGCTGAGACGTGGCTGGGCGCGTTGGCGTGCGCACCGGGCAGCCAGAAGTGCAGCGGCATCATGCCCGCTTTCAAGCCGAATCCGATCAGCGACAGAAAGAACAGGCTGTTCATCACCTCCCGACTCATCGCTTGGCCTGCCACTGGTTGTAAGCTGAAAGACCCCGTTGCCCATCGCCACAATGAAAACATCGCAAACAGCGTCAGGGTGCTCACATGCGTTGCAATCAAGTACGTCCATCCGGATCGGCGACACTCCTGACGATAGTCTTGCGTGCTTATCAGAAAGTACGCCGAAAGAGCCATCACTTCCCACCCCAGCAAAAATGCCATGGCGTGCCTGCTGATAACCAGCAGCGCCATACCGGCGACCAACAGGCCCCAGAACAGACAGAGTTTGCGCCCGTTACCCGGGTACTGTCTCTGCGGCCAGTATCCCAGGCCGTAGATCGAACCTAACCCTCCCACGATAAAGATGGGAAAGAGAAAGAATGCACTCAAAGCGTCTAGACCGACCATGGAATTGCCCACCGCCGGCCAAATCAAACCGAGCGTGGGCGTTTTGCCGAGGGAAAAGCCCGACCACGCACCAGCTAATCCCAGAATCGCCGCTCCAACCATGACTGCCACCGCGATCCGCTGACCCCAAACCGACGAACGCGCCATGCACAGCCCCGGCAAGGCACTGGCCGACACGCAACAGATGGCAATGAGAACTAATTCAAGAGGCATGGATGAATCCATTCATGGCAACGAAAGCGAGGTGTCTCGCTCATGAGCGGTTATGCCAAATGATTGTTGTTGTGGTTGGTCTGATTGGTGGGAAGAGTGGCTTCGGCGCGAGATAAGGCATGCATCAACTCATCGCGTGATGCCTGCTGCTTAATCGCTGCTTTGAACTCAGTGTTCTGCAAGACGAACGCCAGGTGGGAAAGAAGATGCAGATGGGCCCGGACGGTTGGGCTGATGAGCGTGAATAGCGTGTTGACCAGTTGTCCATCAATCGCCTTAAAATCAATCGGATGCTCAAGAAAACACAGCGTCACAGTGGGTTTTGAGACATGCAGGACCACTGGATTGCGAACATGCGGAATCGCGATGCCGTCCCCGATCCCTGTCGATCCCAATGTTTCTCGTGCCAACAGTACCTTATACAGAAACTGACGATCCACCTCTTCGGGCAAATTCAGAATTTCGACCACCGACCGAAGCACTGACGGTTTGTCATGTCCCCCAACACGATACGACACGCCCCCAGACCGCAATGCATCAGATAGCGCCGGTAAGGGGTTCTTGCTCGGCTCCCCCTCCCGAAAAATGTCAGGAGAAACCTGAATGCGCCTCGAGGTGGCCCATTCCAGCAGCTCGGCCCGGTTGAACCGGAACTGCTCATTGATCCGGTACGCCGGAATTGCCTCCTGCTTGATCCAGCGATAAATCGTCTTTTCGGAAACATTTAAGAGACTCGCGGCATCTCTGACTGATAGTTGCATTTACGCCTTCTTGGTGTTATTTATAGACAGCAGTGGACATTTGTGGACACTATATTGTTCTGTACCAGTATGTCAAGACGGGCACCCAGGGCGATCGCATCTTAATCCTCACGCCCAGTACCTTGAGGAGGTAGTCGTTGTTCCAGCCGGCTAGGAGTCGTTTGCCGGCCAGGCGCGTTTGGCGGATTTCTCCTGTTTGAGGAGGTTGAGGCCGATGCGGCGCAGGCGGCTGAGGTTTTCGGCGGCGTGGCTCATGCGGACGCGGCAGTCGTCCTCGGCGAAGGCCACGTCCAGGCACCAGTGCAGTTGGTTCTCGATGCCCCAGTGGTCGCGGATCAACTGGGCGAAGTAGGCGGCGTCCTAGAGGGTCGCATCAAGCGCCCTGTGGCGCTGAGCGATAGATCATGATGCGCGGTTCGCCTTCATCAGGCTGAGCGGTGAGTTTGCTCTGCAGCAGGTTGACCATCTCCGGCGTCAGAAAGCCGGTGTTGGTCAGTGCCCAGTCCGGCACCACGATGACCAGGTGCGGCGTCTGGTCAATCAATTTCCGCAGGTCCTCCGCCTTGTCGATCCACAAGACCTGTGTGTCCTGCCCGTTGCGGTGCACTGTCGCGGTCGCCTCCGCGGGCACCTCGAAGCCGCCGGAGAGAATCACATCGGGCACGCAGCCGGCGTAGTAGGACATTTCCCGCAACGAGGTGGAAACGATCAGGGCATCAGTCGCTTCCTGATCGCTGCGCCAACTCAGGTGCTGCCAGTTGGGACGATGGCCGAAGCGGGCGATGATCAGGGATTCGCTCAGCCACGGCTGCAGCAGGATGTTGGACGCGATGAGCAATCCTCCGGCCAGAAGCAGGCGATAACCCAGTCGTTCCCGCCTCATGGACCGCCGGCACAGCCGCCACAGTTGGCGCAGTCCCAGGGCCAGCGGATAGCTACTCAGCAGCACGAAGAAGGGCAGGATGTACACCAGGTAGCGCTCCGCCACGCGGGCGGTGATCAGAAACAGGTGGGCCAGCATCAGCGGCACGAAGCAGCAGCAAAGAAACAGGCCCAGTCGGCCGAAGCGGCGCACCATCATGACGCAGCCCAGCGGCAGCAGCATGAGCAGCACGGAGAAGTAGTGCGTGAACATCCACGTGTAGTAAGCCACCGCCGGCGCCGGCCGCTCCTCGGGCAGGCGGACCGTGGCCCGGGCCATCAACTGCTGCGGCAACTCCGGCCGCACGATCACCGCCACCACCGCCGCGATCAGAAGCAATCCCAGCAGCAGGCTGTACGTTGACAGCAATCCGCGCCACAGCCCCTCGGTGAGACCTCGATAGACCATCATGCACGCCCCATAGCAGACCAGCGCGATCACCAGATTCAGCGCGAGCAATTGCAGCCACACGGACATCGCCCACAGCCCTGCTGCGACCAGCGTCCAGACGATCAGCTTCGTCACAGCCCGCCCGCGCGCGGCAGCGGCATCCGGATGAGATTCCAAAGCCTGATAGGCAGCAAGGGCCGTCAGGAAAAAGGTCAGTTGAAACAGGGCGTACATGCGGCATTCGCGCCCGATGCGCAGCTCGACCGGACTCAGCCCCAGCATCAGCAGCGCCACCGCGGCCGTGGCCAGTCCGAATTGCCGCCGGGCCCAGACAAACATCACCACCAGAAACAGCAGGTTGATCGCCACGAACGGCACCCTTGCCGACCACTCGCCCGGCTCCAGCCAGGTCATGGACCAGCGCGTCAGCCAGGTGATCGGATACGCCCGCCAGTAGTCACCCCTGGGCGGCGCATCAGGGTGGCCGACCGCGATCAGCGACTGGGCGGCCATGAAGTGGTACATCTCATCGTGGGCAAACGAAACCTGGCCCAGGTGGTACAAGCGCAGCGCCCCCGCCAGCGCGAGCAGCACGATCAGCGGCACCAGCCAACGCCGCAACCGATGGATGGGTTCAGGGTGTACCTGCTGCATGATGGTGATCGAGTTGCTCCAGCAGGTCGGTCAGCACCGCGGAGGATTCAAAGTGATCCTCGGCAACGCGCCGCGCGGCGCGGCAATGGGCGGGATAGTCCGCGTTGACCCGGCGCAAGGCCTCGACCGCCTCGTCTGGATCGTTGAACGCGAGCAGGCCAACGCCAGTCGGCAGGTGATCGCTGAAGCCCGTGTCCTGCGTGATGACGGGCCGGCCGCTGGCCAGGTAGGTGGCACTGCGCTCGCTGAACCAGCCGCATCGGCCCTGCACAAAGCCGTGCTTGGCGACGGCGAACACGCCCTTGGATTCCTGGATGTAGCTGCGATACGTCCACACGTCGCGGGTCACCGCCAGCGGATCGGCAATGTGCCAGCCCTGTTGCAGCAGGCGCTGGCGCGGCGTGACCACGCTGCCCACCGCCAGCTCCAGGTCCGCGCCGCTGCGCCGGGGCAGATCGAAGTATGGCTCGAAAGAGTCACTCTTCTGGCCGTAGTGTCGCCCCTGGTACTGCCGCGGCTTATAGCTGACCCATTGCATGACGGTGGTGTAATGAGCATCGGGTTTCGGCGGCTGCGAAGGCCAATATTCCAGGCAGATGGGCTGGCGCGTGGGGAGCCAGGCGTGGCCGTCGTTAGGCGTCTGCGCGGTCCCGGCCGGGATGCACAGGCCGAAGGTGAACAGATGCGTGTGCTGCTGAGCGCGCTGCAGGCGATCGGGCACGGTGAGCTGACGAATCTGCTCGAAGACCGGATCGGTGTCGATGAAAGCGCGCACGGGCACGCGCTCGTGCCACGAGCGGATCGGGTTGGAGCCGGAGATATTGATCAGCACGTCGGCGAAGCGGGCGATGTCCACCGCATCGTGAGCCCGCGGCCCGTGCCAGCGATTGCGATGGCCGTCGAAGTAAGCCCAGCGATGCTCCAGGCCGACCTCGCGGAAGAGCTTGTCGCTGAAGGCGAGGCCGAAGGTGGGATCTTCATCCACCGCGTGGCGGGAGGGGTCGTAGCAACAGGCCTCGTGCAGATCGCTGTCCTCGAAGAAGAAGACATCGTGGCCAAGCTGGCGCAGTCCCAGCGCGTATTGCAGGTAGTGCCAGGCCATGCCGCCCAGAGGACAACGCACGATATAGCCGAGCACCAGAATGCGCATGTTTCTCCCACTCCCCTTGTCGAGTCGTGCCGACTAATCTTGAATCGGGCGAATGGCCTGGCGATAACATCCGCAGGCCAGGGCACAATCAAAGAAAGTCCGCGACAGCAGCAGGGCGGTGATGGCGCCCAGGATGATGGCCGTGCCGAAGCTGCCGAACCAGGCTGCGACAATGGTCAGCCCCGTAAATCCGCCGATCAGCAGGCGCATGAACGGCGACATGCGTGGCACGGCCCGCAGGCGCACCAGTTGCTTGCCTTGGCCGTGCTCCTCAATGGTCATCAACACGCGCACGCCGCTGAACAATCCGCCCTTGACGAACAGGTCCCAGCGATCGTACGGCCCGCCGCGCACGGTGCGGGCGCCCAGCCGGTGTAGGGCCAGCTCCAGCGAAGCCAGTCGATCCTGCAGGCTGCGCCACTGCTCGGACCACAAGGCGTGTTTCTGCGGCAGGGGCACAGCGAGCCTGCGCGTGGGCGTGAACTTGATCGGCAGACGCCAAGGCGACAGGCCCTGCTGCAATCGCCCAAACAGACGGACCACCGGCTGCGCCAGGTGCAGCCACGCAATCAAGGCCCGGTCGCACAGGCGTTGCCGCCAGGTGGTGGAGGATTTGGGAAGCGGCGCGTGCAGAGCGCTCAGACTCGCCTGCAACAGCGGAATGCCCATGGCCAGGATCAGCAGCGGCAGCGCCAGCAGCAGCGGCCGCCACAGCACACCCGGGGCCGCCACCAGCATCAGCAGCACGATCAGCAGATACCACTCCGGCATCAGCGGCAGCGAACGGTACAACCCCATCGGGTTGGCATACATCGATTGGAACGGCTCACTGCACCAGACGCCGTGATAGATGCGCCAGCGCCGCAACGCCAGAGGTTTGGTCATGCCCGTGCCGTACACTCGACCGCCCCAGGTGACATGGCCCATGGCGTTGTATTTCTGCGGCCACTTCAGTTCCAGCAGCGCCTCGGCCCGGCCGTAGTTTTTCTGCTGCCGCAGATAGCCATTGACCTGATGGCGGCGGCGGTGCCAGACCAGGGCCGCGGGGTGGAAGCCCAGCGTGCCGTCGCGCTCCTGCAAGCGCCAGCAGACATCCACGTCGTCGCCGGCAATGCGGAACTGCTCGTCGAACCCGCCGATGTATTCCAGGGCCTTGCGTCGAATGGCCATGTTGCAGCCGGGAATGTGCTCAGCCACCTCGTCGGACAGCAGCACGTGGTTGGGCCCGCCCGGCGAGCACGCCACGCAATGAGCGGTGCGCGGATCATCCTCCGGCGGCAGGTTTGGCCCGCCGACACCCACGTGGTTGCTGGTCATGAACGTCCAGGCCAGGTAGTGCAGCCAGTGTGGATCGGGGCAGGCGTCATCATCGAGGTAGGCGACGATCGAACCGCGGGCGGCCTTCCATCCCACGTTGCGGGCGTGACTGAGGCCGAAGTTTTCGGTGTTGAGAATCTGGAACTGGCGATAGCGCTCCAGCAGCCGCGGGGTGTGGTCCGTCGAGCCGTCGTTGACGACGATCACCTCGTAGTTGGGATAGGGCAAATATTCGAGCGAATCGAGTGTCTGGGCTATGGTGCGCGAGCCGTTGTAGGTGCAGACCACCACCGAGATTCGCGGCCAGTCCAGGTCGTCGGGGAAGGGTACCTGCCCGTAAGCCCGCTGCACGGTTTCCAGGGCCGGCTTGGGCTGCCGCTGGCGATCGGTCAGGCCGAAGCACCAGTCATCGATGTCCACGCCGCCGCGGTGCCACTCGTCGGTCCAACTGAACACGAACATGCCCGCGCAGCCGGAGGCGAAGATGCTGCGGATCTGCCATTCGAGCACTTGCGCCTGTTTCTCCGGGCCGTGCCGCAGGCTGTCGAGGCCCACCTCGCCCATCACCAGCGGCTTGTCGCCCACCAGGTTGTGCAACCGGCGAAGGTATGCCTCCAATCGGCTGCGATCTTCCAGATAGACGTTGAAGCAGTGGAAATCCACGAAGGGCAACTGCAGATATTCAGTGGTCGGGTAGTTGACGTAGCTGACCAGAGCGGCGGGGTCTTCCTGCTTGACCGCCTGATACAAGCGGTGCAGGAATCGCTCGATGCGCCCCCGGCCATACCAGCGCACAATCGGCGCGGGGATTTCGTTGCCGATCACATAACACAGCAATGCGGGATGTCCGGCACAGCCGCGCACCATGTCGCGCACCCGCCGCTCGATGCCGTCACGCGAGCGCGGGCTATCCAGAAAGGTCACGTGCTGTTCCCAGGGCAGCCCCACCATCACGTAGATTCCATACTGTGCCGCCGCATCCAGCAGCCATGACGGCGGCATGGTGTAAACGCGAACGGCATTGATACCGCGACCCGCCATCTGGCGGAAATCGCGCTTCACCTGCGCCGGCGAGTGATACTCGCAGCCCAGAGCATCGGGTCGGAACGGGCCGTAGGTCACGCCGCGCAGATAGAGCTTCTGCTGATCGGCGTAGAGGAACTTGCCACGAACATAAGGCCGGCCGCCGATCCGCGGACGGAACGCCACCGGTTCGGCTGAACCGATGGGCGCAATGGACACCTTGGAGCGGGAATCAACGATGGTCATAGGAACATTCTGCCTGCCGTACGGTGGCAAACCACCGAGATGAACAAATAATTTTCCGTCACCCACCCATGGACTTTCCCCTCAACGCTGGAGGAGCATTATCCTTAAAATAACTCTAAATGTCCACACCTATTTGAGGAAACCTGATGCAAATCGGTGTTAAGACAGGGGGAATGCACTGTCGTTAACGACCGCTGCGCCCGCGCGCCGGGTTGGCGGCGGACGAACCGCCCAGCAGAATCATCTCTTCGGTCAACTCCGGCACGGTGGTGGCGTGCCAGTCGGCGAAGAGGACGGTGATCTTCTCGTTATGCCGCGGCATGGCAACAAACTGAGCAAACTCGAAGCTGTCAGCGTAGGTGCCTTGCTGCACGTTCTTGCCCGGTGGGTGGCTGGGGCCGCCCATCGAGCCATCGAACAGCACCGCGATGTCGTCCGCCCGTTGCATCCGGTTGGCGTTGGCGTTCTTGAGCGCCAGCTCGATGTTGCAGGCGTAGCTGAACGGTATCCATTCGGGTACGGGCTTATCTTTCCAGCGCACGTGCAGCGAGCCGACTGCTTGGTCGGTGGGGCAGACGAACAGGTCCGCGCTGTAGTCGTCGAGGCCGGTCGCCGCCGAGTCTGGGGGTTCGACCTGCACTTTAATGCGTCCGCTGTTGCCGAGGGGAAAGGCGTTCAGAAAGCGTGGGAAAGATCCCCCTCTGCGCTGTGTGATCAGCACCGTTTCCAGGCCCAGTTGGCCCAGTTGGCGGCCGCAGGTCAACTGTTGCTGTTGCATCCGCGCGCTGCGCATCACCGGCAGCAGAAGCCCCATCAGCAACAGCATGATCACGATGGTGACCAACAGTTCCAGGAGCGTGAAGCCGCCGGCGGATTGGGGTTCTGTTGGTAACCGCATGAACAAGTTCGTTGTGGTCCCCTTGCGGATCGAGTTTGTCGTAGTCCATGCCTCAGATGCGGGTGGAATTATAGCCTTGCCCTACGCAGCGGGCGAGACTGGCCGCAGCCCTGCCGCCACATCTCGCCGGACAATCGTTAACTTTTGCCCAACTTCACTTGCCTGAGATTTTCGCGCCCCCGACACTTGGCGCGGCTACATTTATGGCACTGTGAAATCGCCGCCCAGCCATCCTCCCGGCCGCAAGCACCCGCGACGCATCGTCCTGATGGGCTACATCGTGCGCGGCCCGATCGGCGGCATGGCCTGGCATCACCTCAACTACGCCCTGGGTCTGGCCCGGCTTGGGCACCAGGTGATGTTCCTCGAGGACAGCGACGATTATCCCTCCTGCTACGACCCTTCCCGCTTCGTGCTGGACACCGAACCGACCTTCGGCCTCAAGTTCGCCGCGCAAACCTTCCAGCGCCTGGGGCTGCCCGATCATTGGAGCTACTTCGACGCCCACCGCAATCGCTGGCATGGGCCGATGGCGGATCGTGCCGTTGAGTTCTGCCGCAGCGCCGACCTGCTGCTGAATGTCTCGGGCGTTAATCCCTGGCGGGAGTGGTCCGTCAAGGTTCCCATCCGCGTGCTGATCGACACCGACCCGGTCTTCACCCAGGTCAGACATCTGAACGACACCCGCAAGTTTGAGCAGGCAAAACAGCACAACCGCTTCCTGACCTTCGGTGAAAACATACCGGCCGGCCTGGCGCGCGTGCCGGATGACGGTCTGCCCTGGCAGCCGACGCGCCAGCCGGTGGCATTGGAGGCCTGGCCCTTTACGCCCCCGCCCGAGGCCGGCCCTCTGACCACCGTCATGCAGTGGGACAGCTACAAGGTCGAAGAGCACCGCGGCCAACGCTATGGCATGAAGTCGCAGTCCATCGAAGATTACCTCGACCTGCCGCGCACCAGCGGAGCACGGTTGACGCTGGCCCTGGGCGGCGAACAGGCGCCGCGGCAGAAGCTGATCGAACACGGATGGGCACTGGATGATCCCATGGCCGTCTGCCGCGACCCGTGGACTTACCAGGATTACATCCGCCAGTCTTGCGCCGAGTGGAGCATCGCCAAGCACGGCTACGTCATCGGCCGCAGCGGTTGGTTCAGTGAACGCAGCGCCTGTTACCTGGCGTTGGGCCGGCCCGTGCTGTTGCAGGACACCGGGTTCAGCAACGTGCTGCCGACGGGTAAAGGCTTGCTCGCCTTCAACACACCTGACGAAGCAGCCGAGGCGATCCGGCAACTTCAGTTGGATTATCCTCTACACTGCCGCGAAGCCCGCCGCATCGCGGAGACGCATTTTGCATCGCAGCACGTTTTGGGTGAACTGTTGACCGCCATCGAATCGCCGACCGCGGACCAGATGACCGAGAAAGGCCGACCCTGATGGGCACATTCGGGCGCATGTTCGGTTACGTGCTGCGTTACAAGGCCGGCCTCGGTCTGGCATTTCTGCTGGCGGTGCTGAGCATGTTGTTCGAGTTGGCGCGGCCGTGGCCGGTGAAGGTGATCGTGGACTACGCCCTGACCAGCGAGCCCTGGCCCCAGTGGCTGACCACCTTGAGCGGCTGGCTGCCGGGCGCTACGCAACCGGGCGGACTGATCGTGTGGTCGGTCATCGCCCTGGCCCTGGTGGCTGTCGGCGTGGGCCTGGCAGCTTACGTGGGCATGGTGGTCACCGTCGGCTTCTGTTACCACATGGTCTATGACCTGGCCTGCGATCTGTTCGCCAAGCTCCAGCGACTCTCGCAGTCCTATCACCAGCGGCAGACCATCGGCGACCTGATGCAGCGCATGAGCGGCGACGTGTTCGTCGTGCATTACGCGGTCTCCGGCGTCATGCTGCCGGTGGTCATCTCCCTGCTCAACCTGCTGGGCATGTTCACCATCATGCTGTTGCTCGATCCGCTGCTGGCGTCGGTCGCCCTGGCGGTGGTGCCGGCATTGGTGGTGTCGCTGCTGCTGTTCGCCAAACCGATGGACCGCGCCACCAGCCGCCGTTACGAGCGGCAGGCTTCGATGATGGCCCTGGTCGAGCAGAGCCTCACCGGCGTGCGCATCATCCAGGGCTTTGCCCGCGAGGCTTACCTGCAAGCGAAGATGCAGAACAGCGCCGGCGATCTGGGTGATGCTTACAACCGTGACATGCGCATCGGCTCGGCCTACCAGCAGACGACGCTGATCATCACCGGCGTCGGCACCGCCTTCGTGCTGGGCATCGGCGCCTGGCGCGTCTCGGCTGGTTTCCTGACCCTGGGCGACCTGCTGGTGTTCCTCGGTTACCTGGCGGCGCTGTATGGTCCGGTCAGTGCCGTGTCCATGGCCGTCGGCGCGGCAGTGGCCACCAACGCCCAGGCCCGCCGCGTCTTCGACGTGATCGACAGCAAAGAGGAAGTCCCGCAGAAAGCCAATCCCATTCAGATCGATCAGGTGCGCGGCCAGGTGATTTACGAGAACGTCTCCTTCGGTTATGCCGGCGGTGAGGATCACAGCGATCAGCAGTGCGTGCTGCACGACATTTCGTTTCAGGTTGATCCGGGCCAGATCATCGCGGTGGTGGGCGCTACGGGTGTCGGCAAATCAACCTTGGTGGCGCTGTTGTCTCGCTTCTACGATCCCTGGCAGGGGCGGGTGCTGCTCGACGGGCATGACGTGCGCGACCTGGACCTGGCTCAGCTTCGACAGAGCATCGCCCTAGTGTTGCAGGAGCCGTTCCTGTTTCCCATCAGCATCGCGGAGAACATCACCTTCGGGCGGCCGAACGTCACGCGGGAGATGGTGATCGAAGCAGCCAGGACCGCGCAGGCTCACGAGTTCATCAGCCGCCTGCCGGCCGGATACGACACGGTGCTGGGCGAGCGCGGGGCGACATTGTCGGGCGGCGAGCGGCAGCGCATCGCCATCGCTCGCGCCTTGGTCGGCGACAGTCCCATCCTGGTGCTGGATGAGCCGACCTCGGCCGTGGACGCCCGCACCGAGGCGGAGATTCTGCGCCGCCTGGCTGAGACATCCGACCGGCGCACCACGTTCGTGATCTCGCATCGTCTGAGCACCATTCGCCGGGCCGATCAGATCATCGTGCTGGAGAACGGCCGAATCGTCGAGCGCGGCCGACACGAGCAACTGATCGACGACGGCGCGATCTATTCGCGCTTGTACAAGCACCAGGAACTGGCGATGCTTTAGAGCAAAAAACAAAATGAGCCACGAAGTCACGAAGAACACGAAGACAGGACAAGATGTATGGTTTTTCCCTTCGTGTCCTTCGTGCCTTCGTGGCGAATCCAATTTTGTTAGGAGTTTAGTCTCGTTCATGTAAGGATTGAGCGGATGCGAATGTTCGGTCAACCACGCATTGAATTTCGTGAGCATCGGCCGGATGACCTGCCGGGCATCCGTGCCCTGTGGCGCGATGACGCGCAATGGGGCGACGTGACCCCGGAAATGTGGCAGCGCTGGTACGTGGACATTCCCAACGGCCCGGCCGTCATCGTGGTGGGCGAGGATGCCGAGGGCCGCATCGTGGCCCAGACCGCCATGACCCCGCAGCGCCTGGTGGTGGATGATCAGGAGCGTCTCGCGTTGTTGGTGGCAGCCCCGATCGTCTCGCGGCGATTGCAGGGCCTCTCATCGCTCAGCGTCGCGCACCCGGTGGTGCGCATGCTGATGACCTGCAACAAGCTGGGCAGCGAAAAGGGCTTTGCCGCGCTCTACGCCATGCCACGTCAGACCTGGCTGCAACTGCTGAAACTGGCGCCGCTGATCGGCGTGGCCCAGTTTTACGGGGAGAAATTCAACTGCTCCGAACTGAAGCTGAATCAGCAGGCGTCTGCGCCGCCGCCGCCGTCGCGGCTGAAGGTCGTGGCGATCGAGCAGTTCGGCCCGCAGTATCAGGAACTCTGGGATGCCGCCCGCCGCAATCTGCCCATCGAGTGCGGCGTGGTGCGTGAGCCGGCCTACCTCAACTATCGCAATGGCGGGCACCTCTGCCTGGAGATGCGCTCTGGAGCCGATGATCAACTGGTCGGTTACGTCGCCGTGCGCAAGGACGGGCAAGTGATGGACATGCTGCCGCGCGATCGATCCTGGCTGGCGGACATCCTCAGCGCCACCTGGTGGTATGTCGCCTGCGAAGCGGACGATGCGTGGAAGTCGAAGATGCACTCGCTGCGCTTCATGCGCACGCCGCTGCTGAGCGAGCACCTGGACCGCATGCCCTTCAAGACCATTCGTTTCCGCTTCGCGTTCGCCTGTCGCCCTCTGGAACATCGATTGACCCAAAGCCTGGACCCTTCACGCTGGTACCTGACGCCGAACGGTTGACGCCATGACTGATCCCAAGTTGCCAAGGGTGAGTAAAGCAGGTGCGCCGCGCCTGCGCATCGTGGTCGGCGGGTACCTCGGCCTGCTGCCGGCGGGGGGCGTGACGTGGGATTACATCCAGTATCCGCTGGGTTTTCACGAGCTGGGCCACGATGTCTATTACCTCGAGGACACCTGCCTCTGGCCCATCTATCAGAGCGGCGGCAGCGGCGATTGCACCGGCAACATCAGGCATTTAACCGCGGTGATGAAAGCCTTCGGCCTTGCTGACCGCTGGGCTTATCGCGACGTGGTCAGCGATCAATGGTTCGGCATGGACGCCGCGAAAGTGCGCGACATCTGCGCCTCGGCTGACGTGTTCGTCAACGTCTCCTGCTCGCAGTTTCTGCGCGATGAGTACCGGGCCATCCCGGCGCGGGTGCTGATCGACTCCGACCCCATGTTCACGCAGATTCAGTGCCGGACCGGCGACGGCTTCACCCCCGGAAGTCGCGGGCTGCGCGATCTGGTCATGGCCCACACGCATCACTTCACGTTCGGCGAAAACATCGCGGCCCCCGATTGCCTGGTGCCCGACTGCGGCGTGACCTGGCGGCCGACGCGGCAGCCGGTGTGCCTCTCGCATTGGCCAGTGACGCCGCCGCCGCGCGGCCGCGACGCCCTGTTCACCACGCTCATGAACTGGTCGGCCGGCAAACAGCTTGACTACGACGGCCGCCAGTGGGGCCAGAAGGACCGCGAGTTCCGCAACATCATGGATTTGCCGGCCCGTGTGCGCGATGTGCCGCTGGCGGTGGCGGTGGGGCAGACCTCGGGTGAGCCGTTCCCAGCTGCACAAGCGACGGCCGCCGGTTGGCGCGTGCTCGATCCGCAGCAGTGTGCCGGCGACTGGCGCAATTACCGCGACTTCATCGAGCGCTCGCTGGGCGAGTTCTCCATCGCCAAGCACACCTACGTCGCAGCCCGCACCGGCTGGTTCAGTTGCCGCACCGCCTGCTACCTCGCCGCCGGCCGCCCCGCGGTGGTGCAGGACACCGGCTGGACGCGATATGTGCCCCACGGCAAGGGATTGCTGGCATTCGATGACATCGACTCGGCGGCCGACGCGCTGCGCACGGTGATGACCGACGTGGACGGACACGCGGCCGCGGCCAGGCAAGTGGCGGAGGAATGTTTCGACGCCCGCCGCGTTCTGGCGGCTATGATCGATCAACTTGGAAGCTGATCCCATGAGCGAGCACGACAGCGACCTGCATCCGCTGATCCCCGGCCAGACCATTCCGGGCGACTGGTTCCCCGGGCGCGTGCCGGACAACATCGAAGTCGGCGCGGGCACCGTCATCGAATCTTCGCACTCCTTCCGCTACTACCGCGCGCAAGGGCCTTGCGGATTTCGCGTCGGCAACCGCGTGACCCTGTGGCGCACTTCGCTGGCAGTGGAACGCGACGGCCTGATCGAGATCGGCGACCACTGCCACCTGGCCAACGCTTCGCTGGTCTGCGTCAGCCGCATCACGCTGGGACAGCGGGTCATGGTCGCTGGCGGCGTGACGATCGTGGACTCGGACTTTCATCCGCTGGACCCGGCCGGGCGCATGCGCGACACGGTGGAACTGTCGCCGATCGGTGACAAGAGCAAGCGCAAGCAACCGCCCGCCAAACCCGTGATCGTCGAGGATGATGTGTGGATCGGGTACAACGCCACGATACTCAAGGGCGTGCGCCTTGGGCGCGGCGCGGTGATCGCGCCGGGTTCGGTGGTGGTGCGTGACGTGCCCGCCGGCGCCACGGTGGCGGGCAATCCAGCCGTCGTGCAGGAGACGGAGGCATGACCCGCGCCGCCTGGCACATGGATCACGACTGGTACACCGGGCTGGTTCCCGCCAACGTGCAGCTTGAGCCGGACGTCTTCATCGAGAGCGCCTACTGCCTGACCATGTTCCGCTCGCAGCGCGAGCCCGGCCTGGTCCTGGGTCGCGCCAGCGGTGTGTACGATCAGACCGCGTTTCATGTCGGGCCAGCCGGCAAAGTTGAGATCGGTGAGTTTACTTGTCTCAACAGCACGACCATCGTCTGCAACCAGCGCATCGAGATCGGCCGCCACTGTCTGACCGCCTGGGGCGCAGTGATCACCGACACCTGGCTCGATGCGCAGGTGACGCCGGCGCAACGCAGCGCGGCAATGGATGCGGCCGCGACGGAACCGCGCCGCGCACTGCCCAGCGCGGGGCGATCGCAGCCGGTGCGTCTGGAGGACAACGTCTGGGTGGGATTCGACGCGGTCATACTTCCGGGGGTGACGCTGGGGCGGGGCTGCGTGGTCGGCTGCAAGACGGTGGTCCGCCGGGACGTGGAGCCGTACACCGTGGTGGTGGGCAATCCGCCGCGGGTGGTCAAGCGGCTGAACGTGACGGACACGGATGACGTAAGAGCTGCTGCGATAGGCAAATACGACCGTTCGGGGCACTGAGCCGCCCGGCCCGCCGATCTGGAATGTTTTTTGATTCTGTGGACTCGGGTCGGTGCGTGGTGTAAAAATACTGAAGCGCGAATGCATGGCCGCGCCTGGAAGAGAAGCCCCCCGGAAGAGAAGCCCCCCAATGTGTACCCCAAGGTTCTGGTTCGCGGCGGTGAGTCTGGCTCTGTCGGTTCTGGCAGGCGCTGCCCGGGCCCAAACCATCTCCATGCCGAACAACACGCTTGAAGTGGCCCCGGTCACCGGCGGCTATGCCGTCGGCGCCGCCACCACCGAGGGCATCAACGCCCAGAACTACACCGTCGAACTGCATGGCAAGATCACCGGCCTGTCGCACTCCAATGTCTCGTACGTCGAAGTCAGTCTCATGCCCCGTAGCTATTGGAATCCCGATAACGGCGCATGGAATGCCGGCGTCTATGTCGTCAGTTGGGATGCCAGCGGTCTCGGCCTGAGCCTGGCTGCCGACGGCGTGGGCGGACCTTACGTCTATCCGCTGAGCAATCCTTCCGTTTCCAGTCCCTGGGACTTCACCATCACCCTCACGCCCAACGGCCCCAGCGGCGGCAGCGCAACCTACGAAGTGGCCGGCCAAACGCTCCTGGGCGACACCACGCCTCTGGCTTACAGCGGCGACTACTCCGACGCTATCATCGTCGTGCAGTTCACCAGCAGCAACGCCAACGCCGAGCTTTCCTTCATCGATCTCTACGCCACCACCATCCTGCACCCCGGCGACGCCAACGGCGATGGCATCGTCAATCTCTCCGACCTGCAGATCCTCGGCGATAACTGGTTGTCCACCACTGCCGCATGGTCCACCGGCGATTTCACCGGCGACGGCAACGTCAACCTCGCCGACCTGCAAATCATCGGCGATAACTGGGGCCACGGCACCGGACCTGATCTCGCTTTCGATGAGGCGCTGAGCATCCTGGCCATTCCAGAGCCGACCGCAGCGGCGTGCATACTGGCCGCTGCTTCGTTCATGACTCTGCGCCGTTCTCGCGCCATGTAAACGTGTTGATTGTCGCATGACAATTTGCTCGCGCGTGGGTCGGAGTTCCTGCATTTTCGTTAAGCACCATTCGCCAATCGCAAATCAAAATCACCTCACCGCGCCGTGACGGATCCGATCGGCCCAGACCCGCCACGCGCGCAGCAAGGCGACACCACGTCGTGACGCACCGCTGGCGCAGTGAATCACTTCCGGGGGGGAAGGCCAGTTTCGCCGAGGCCCCATAGAGCCGGTAGGCGACGCGCCTGTCAGCCTCCGCCCCGGAAGTGTTTTTCACTTTTCCGGGGGCGGGGGTTTCTGAACGCTTGGAATCCGGGCACGGGCGGACGTACGTCAAGCCGAT
>JADLFV010000023.1 GCA_020849625.1 Phycisphaeraceae bacterium | reverse complement strand
GCCGCCGCACTTCGTGCGTGACGATGGATCGTATACGAACTATTAGACATCCCAACCCGTTGCCATGCAACCGAAGTCGCCTACTGAGATACTTACTGCACTGCCGTTGTTGAATGGCTGTCGGTGGGATGTCGCGATCTCTCGCATCACTTCCATCACGAAAAGTTCAATTGCCGTCCAGTCGCCCCGACTTGACGGGACACAAAGCCCTTCGATCAGCAATTCGAAGGGCTTTTTCATTGTGGACACGAGAGTTACGCCATCGAGCGAGAAGTTCAAACAAATCATTTCAAGAATCTGACGTTTGGCGATGCAATCCGACGCAAGCCATTTTTTTCTCAGGCTTTGCGAGAGTTCAAACACTATCATCGAGCAGCGGTAATAGATGTACTGCTTGCCCGTGGTCTTCTTGACGATCGCCTCGCCGGTGATGGGCGAGCAATGTCCGCAGTCGATCAACTCCCCCGTGTAGGTCAGTTCGTGGCTGCGATAGAGCCTGCCGCCGAGCAGCGCCCGCACGCGATCTCACGTCACGCTGGTGGCGCGAAAGACCGTCGAGAAAGCGCTCGAAGCCGAAGCAGCCGACGCGCTGGAAAGAGACGATTACCAACGCGGGCACGACGACGGCCAACTTCCTGCGCTGCCTGGAGAACGCCTTTAACCCGAATTATTCGTCGCCCCCCGCGCGCGACGGGCCTCCGTGTGGTTTAATACCTTCTGCCAGGAAGAGTTAAACCAAAACACGGAGGCCGCGTATGTCAGCGCAGGATGCCGATCAACTTTCCTTCGATTTTCTCCCACATCTTCCCATCGTTGTCCAGCCCCACGCCGGGCAGATCACTTCCGACGCCGGGCTGCTGCCCATCGCCCAGTTTGACCGGCGATGGAACTACACCGCCCGTATGGCCCGCTGTCTCGACGGCGACGACGCTTGCGGCCGCCGGACGCAGAATCATCATCAGGACATCGAGATGCTTCGCCAGCGTTTATTCGGCATCGTGGCCGGATACGAGGACTGTAATGATCACGATACCTTGCGATCCGAACCGGTCTTCAAGATGATCGCCGACCGCTTGCCCCAGGACGATGATCTGGCCAGCCAGCCCACGCTCAGCCGTTTCGAGAACTCGGTCAGCGCCGGCTCTTTGTTTGGCCTGAACGACTTTCTGGTCAACACCGGCGTCGAGCGGCTCAAGCAGTTGCACGGAGGAAAGCTGCCCGACTCGATCACGCTCGACCTGGACGCCACCGATGATCCGACCCACGGCCATCAGCAGTTGACCCTCTTCCACGGATACTTCGGACAGTATCAGTATTTTCCTCTGGTCATCAGCGAGCCGACCAGCAAGCACGTGTTCGGCGTATGGCTTCGTCCCGGCACGGTTCACGCGGCGCTGGGCGCCGATGACGATCTGATGCGCATCGTCAACGCCCTGCGACAAGAGCGGAGCGACATCCAGATCCACGTCCGCGGCGACGCCGCCTTCGGCAACCCCGCCATGTACCAGGTCTGCGAGAACAACGGCCTGACCTACACCTTCGGCTTTGCCAGCAACTCACGGTTGAAAAAACTCACCGAGCCTCTGATGGACCAGGCGGTGCGGCAGTACGAGCAGAGCAAAGACAAGCAGCGTCTGTTCGACTGCTTCGAGTATCAATGCGACAGTTGGGACCGATCGCGCACCGTCATCGCCAAGGCCGAGTGTCACGGCCTGGGGACCAACCTGCGCTTTGTCGTGACCAACCGTCCGGACCTCATCATCGGCTCAGCCGACGATGGCCAGCGCGAGTATGACGACTACACCCAGCGTGGCGAGAGCGAGCAGCGCATGGATGAACTTAAAAACGGCCTGAAGATGGACCGGCTGAGTTGTCACCGCTTCATGGCCAACTTCTTCCGCCTGCTGCTTCACGCCGCCGCGTTCAACCTGCTGGCCGCGATCCGCCAGAGCGACCAGCTGCCCGAACTGCTCCGCGTCGGCCAGCCGTGTACCTGGCGGACGCACGTCATCAAGGTCGCCGCCACCCTCGTGCAGAGCACCCGGCGGATCACCGTCAGGCTGGCCGGCAACTGGCCCTGGTGGTCGATCTACCGCGCCGTCGCCCGGCGAGCCGTCACCGCTCGCTTCCCGGCGATCGGCCTGCCGATGCACTTGTGCGGCCCCTGATTCCCACCACAACCCGCTTGTCGGCGATGGGGGTAAGGGGGCGGTTCGCGCCCGGCGGACCCCATCCGTCCGCTCCAGCCATGTCACACCACAAGATTCCCCCCAGACGCGGATTCAGCGGCGAGCGTGAATAATCCGGGATAGTACGCCCGCTTGAACGTGACCTGACCCAGCAGCGTGGCCAGCGTCCGCGGGCGATGGTTCACGAACTTCTGATCCTGCTTGCAGTCGGGATGATCGCACCGGCGGCTGGAACCTTCATATCCCAGTTGCTTGTCCGCCAGGTGCAATTCGATCGCCTTGGCGCCGATGCGGAACACCGCCTGGCGGACGACCTGCTCGACCTGGCTCAGATCGTCGGACAGAATTAT
>JADLFV010000022.1 GCA_020849625.1 Phycisphaeraceae bacterium | reverse complement strand
TGGCGTCGAAGCAGCACTCACTCACTTGGGCCCGGTCGCGTCCGTGCCGAACGTTTTTTTCCGTTCAGGCGACTGGGGGTAATCAAGCAATTGAGCCTCATCCGAAACCGGACGGCCTTCCTATAAATGGGCCAAGCGCAACGTTTGTGCGCGCCGGAGGCCTGTTTTGCCCCTTCCGAAATCGCGCAAGTGCAGTCATACGCAGCAATAGAAATTTTTTCGCGCGACCTTCAAAAAAACGAGAATCGCTTGCCAGCCTGTGCGCGCCCACCACAACAACCGCACATAAATTGAGGGCAGGTCAGTCAGACCCTATTGATCTCATTCATTCTCAGATGAGCTATTATTTGTGCCGGATGCCGGAGGATACAGCAATTCAATTGCGGGTATGGCTAAGTCAGGATGCATTCCTGCAACAGTGTTTGTGCTGATGAACCAAGTGCCATCCGCTTCCAATCTGATTACCCTAACGTAGCCATCGTCCATTCCGAAGCTGGCTCTATTACACACCATGCAAGCGCCATAAGCTGGAAACAAGGGAATCTTGTCTAAATTGACGCGATCTCGACTCGAATTAAATATTGCATTGAACGGGCCAAATTCAATAAATGGCGGCTTAGCGGTTACCGACACGCAACGCTGACCGCGTAACGCAGGCGGCAAGTTCTTGCTTCCAGCAAACAGCGGATAAATTGCAGATTCACCCCATTGCTTAAAGAACTGACGGATGTCTCCAACAATCCAATCAGCGAGTATTGTCAAAGGTCTATTCTTTGCAGTAGCCTCATCTACTGACTGAATGACTTCAGGGTAAAATAAATGAACAGGGTAGCGACCCTGCTCTGGAGTGTTTAGATTGTCGATCCACTGCTGGAATTCAGTAACATCATTGCGTCGGTCCAGCAATAGTCGCACTGTAGATTTGTTTTGCTTGGCTAGCAGTGTAACTGGATAAAGCAGTTGTTCGACAAACAACGGCATAGTTGCGGATGGGTTGTATGCTTTCTGCATCATCATGCGGGGCATAGCATCACGAAATAGCGCGACCACCTCATGTTGACTTGCGTTTACTTGTCTCGCCACCTCGCCAGTGCGGTGAAATTCGGCGTGACGAAACCAGTCTGCTTCTGCGTGCATGCAGGCAAGTTTGATATGATTCTTGTTGTCGTCCAGCCAATGTAAGAGCGTCCGGCGACATTCCGGATATCTTCGAACATTGTTGTATTTGGGGTCTCGCTTAGGTTTGTTCAATAATTTTCGTATTTGCTCCACTAAACAGGCAACTGAGTCAAGATGATCGCTGGGAATGATTACTGCAGCCATGCAGTACGTATCACGGGCGGAGGGGATATTATTCCCTGATTCGTCAATGCCCACCAAGTATGTTGCTGTTTCTACCATACCGGAAAGGACAGAAAGGTCAGAGGACATTCAACTTTTTCGCGTCATTTCATCGGCCACGATGTCGACCACAGACGGGGCTGATCAGAAGTCCCCGCGGTTTCACTCGACGTTCTGGACTTGCTCTTTGATGCGGTCGATGGCGGCTTTGACTTCGACGACGGCGCGGCTGATGGCGGCGTCGTTGGATTTGCTGGCGATGGTGTTGGCTTCGCGCAGCATTTCCTGGGCGATGAAGTCGAGGGTGCGGCCGACCGCTTCGCCGTCGCGGCCGTCGATCAGGGCGGTGAACTGGTCGAGGTGGCCGGCCATGCGGCTGAGTTCTTCGCTGATGTCGCTGCGTTCGGCATAGAGAGCGATTTCGCGGATCAGGTCCACTTCGCCGAGTTTCAGTTCAGCGCGGGCCAGCAGTTCTTCGACGCGGCTGCGCAGGCGTTGGTGGTATTCCTCGACGACCACCGGGCCGCGCTGGGCGATCAGGTCCATGCGCGTGCGGATTTCCTGAAGTTGATGGCGCAGGTCGTCGGCGACCAGGTCGCCTTCCTTGACGCGCATGATGATCAGGCGATCGGCGGCTTCATCGACCAGTTTGCTGAGCACAGGGCGGGCGCGGTCCAGCAGAGTCAACTGGTCCTGTGACGGCTCAAGGACACCGGGCAGTGAGAGCAGTTGGGTGAGGTCGATGCGTGCTTCCTGGTCGTGGATGCGCGACTGGATGGTTTCGAGGTGTTCGAGGTAGGCAAGCAAAGCGGCATCGTTGACGCGGGAGGCGGCCATTTCGCCTTCGACCTTCATCTTGACCGTGAGCACGATCGAGCCGCGATGCAGGCGGCGGCGCAGGACCGATTCGAGTTCGGCTTCGAGGGCGTCAACGACTTCGGGCAAGCGGATGGTGGATTTGAAGTAGCGATTGTTGACGCTGCGCAGTTCGACGTGATAGCTGACGCCGTCGGTCTGGATCGATGCGTCGCCGTAGCCGGTCATCGAGCGGATCATGTGTTCTCGATCCTGCGCCGAGCGGCGCGGGCAGGAGGTGGTGGACTCAATCGGAAGGGATTGCGGGTGGTTGGGGCGTTGGGGTGGTGGGGACGGCCGATGAATCGGCCTCGGCCTCGCCTGGAGGGGGTGGTGGGGGATCGGGGGTGGTGGAGACGGCCGAGGAATCGGCCTCGGCCGGGCCCGGAGGGGGGAGGGACGCGGGCGAGTCCGGGGTGGGGAGTTCTTCGGTGATGGCGGGGGGCTGGATGGCTTGTTTGGCGGCTTTGACTTCGGCGTGGATGGTCCAGGTCAGGCCCATGGCCAGGGCCAGGAACAGGACGAAGAAGACGCAGGTGACGAGGGTGAGCACGTCGCCGGTCTTGGCCCCGAAGGCAGCCTGAGCGCTGCCGCCGGCCCCGCCGAAGGCTCCGCTGAGGCCGCCGCCCTTGGGACGCTGGATCAGGATCACCAGCATCATCAGCAGGCTGACGGCGGCGAACAGCACCGCAAGCAGGCTGGTGAGGATGGCGGCGGTAAGTGGCATGGGAGATCCTTTGGGCTAATTTCGAATGTCGAATATTAATCTCAAATCACATTTCGCATCAGCGGGCGGCCTTGATGATCGCCATAAACTCGTCGGTTTTCAAGGCGGCGCCGCCGATCAGGCCGCCGTCGATGTCCGCCTGGCTGAACAGTTCTTTGGCGTTGGAGGCTTTGACTGAGCCGCCGTACTGGATGCGGACGGAGCCGGCAACGGAGGCGTCGTAGAGGGCGGTCAACTGTTTACGGATGCCCTGGTGGGCGGACTGAGCGTCGGCGGGGGTGGCGGTTTTGCCGGTGCCGATGGCCCAGACCGGTTCGTAGGCGATGGTGATCTGCTTCATCTGGGCGGTCTTGACGCCGGCGAGTCCCAGGGCGATCTGGCCGGCGTTGATGGCGTCGGTCTTACCCGCTTCGCGCTGTTCGAGTTTTTCACCCACGCAGAGGATCACGTGCAGGCCGGCCTCGAGAGCGGCGAGCACTTTTTCGTTGATCAGGGCGTCGGACTCGCCGATCACGTGGCGGCGTTCACTGTGGCCGACCAGCACGACCTTGACGCCGACGTCCTTGAGCATGCTGAGGGAGACTTCGCCGGTGTAAGCGCCGTTGGGCTGGAAGTAGAAGTCCTGGGCCCCGAGCATGATGGGGCTGGCGGCATCGCACAGGAGCTCGCCGACGGATGCGAGGTAGGGGAAGGCGGGACAGATGGCGACGTCCACGCTGGTGTCGGCGGCGATCTGCTGGACCAGGGCCGCAGCCAGTTGCGCGGCCTCGGCCTGGTGGAGGTTCATTTTCCAATTACCGCCGACGAAAGGTTTGCGTGCCACAGCCGACTGCTCCGGGAATCGTTCAAAAAGTCCAGCGAGCCGGGCAGTATAGCAAAAAGGAGGCTGGGCGGGGGCGGGGGGATGAAGGGGGCATGACCGCCCTACGGGGTCGAAATGGGGGGCTGAGGAAACTCGAAATCCGAAACTCGAAACTCGAAATAAACTCAAAACTCGAACACGAAATAGCCACAGACTAAGGTCTGTTTTGAGGTTTTGGGTTTGGGATTTATCTCGAGTTTCGAGTTTCGAGTTTCGAGTTTCGAGTTTTTTAAACCGCCCTCACGCCGACTTGGCGGCGGGCTGGGTGGGGGCGGTTCTCGCCGGCGCCAGCAGTCCCACGGCCCCGCGCTGTCGGAGGTCGGCCACCATCTGCTTGACCAGCCGGCGCAGGTCCTTGGTCTTGACCTGGTCGTCAGCTTCCAGGCACTGCGAGCCGTCGGGCGACATCACGCGCACGCGCAGACGGAACCAGTGAGCGTCGGCATTGCGCTTGACGCTCTTGGGATCGATCGCCACCGGCTCGGCCAGCACCGCGATCGAACTGTGACAGTCAGCACCCAGCATCTGCACCACCTGACGCTCAGCGTGAACCGCGGTGGCGCTGGCGGCGTCGTTGATCGGCAGACATCGGGTCAGCGTCACGTGATCGTCACTGCGGCACTGCAATGCCAGCGCGCCCTGGGCGGCGGCAGGCAGCACCTGCTCGAGATCAATGGCGTGCTGCGCCTGCTCAGCTTTGCCCAGGCGGGTCAGACCGGCCACGGCCAGCAACGTGGCGTCGGCGACGCGCTGCTGAAGCACCTTGTCCACGCGGGTGTCCACATTGCCACGCATCGGCTCGATGCGCAGATCGCGGCGGAGACGCAGCAACTGGGCGGCCCGGCGGGGACTGCTGGTGCCCACCGTCGCGCCCTGCGGCAGATCTTCGATGCGAGTGGCGGCATGATGACTGATCAGGCAATCGCGCACGTCAGCGCGGCGGGGCACGGCTGCGATGGTCAGGCCCGCGGTCATGACGTCGGCCGGCAGGTCTTTGAGGCTGTGGATGGCGATGTCCGCATCGCCCGCCAGCAGGACCTGCTCCAGGGCGCGGGTGAACAAACCCTTGCCGCCGCGATCCGCCAGGGAGGCGCTGGGGTCCTGATCACCCTGGGTGTCGATCCATCGGTATTCGACGTCGAGGTTGGGATGAAGTCGGGCCAAGGCATTGCCGACCTGCTCGCTCTGCGCCCGTGCAAGGGCGCTGCGGCGCGAGGCGATGACGATCGGTTTTCGACTGCGTCTCAAGGGGCGTGCTCCTGAAGTCAACCATACTATAACCAACCGTGCCTTTTGTGTAATGCGGTGGGTGAGCGGCGGATATTCGATGGTGGATCGATTTGACCATTGCATGCTTGCACCAGTTATCCATGGGGTGCCACGGCCCTTCAGGCCGTGTCCTGGCGACAAGACAGGCAACAGGTCAGCACGGCCTGAAGGGCCGTGGCACCCGGCTTTTTCTGTTCGAGTTTTGAGTTTATTTCGGATTTCGAGTTTTGGATTTCGAGTTTTTGCCCCCCCCTCCCCCCCGCGTGGGATCTCATGCACCCGGCCGGGCCGGACCCGGGTTGCCCTGGCGCCGCCGGCAGGTCATCATGGCGGCACCTGTTGCGCGATCCGCTTCGACGGAGAACAACGAGCATGGCGATCTGGCGCTGGAAACTGCACTGGCAAATCCTGCTGGGCATGGTGGCGGGCGCGTTTGTCGGCGTGTTCATCGGGGCCTGGGCCATCGGGCAGTTGTCGCAGCCGTTCGACCCGTCCGAGGCCGGCGCGCGGGCGGCCCGGATCGCCACCGGCAGTGCCGCGTACATGATTTTCGATCTGATCGGCGACCTGTTTCTCAACGGGCTGCGCCTGATCATCGTGCCTCTGGTCACCAGTTCGATCGTGCTGGCGGTGATCGGCATCGGGCGGGCTGAAGGCCTGGGGCGGCTGGGCTTACGCACGTTGACTTACTATCTGTGCACATCGCTGCTGGCGATCATGCTGGGGCTGACGCTGGTCGATCTGGTGCGCCCGGGCGTGGGCAGCGACGGCCTGGGCATCCTGCAGGGCAAAGACCTGACCGCCTTTGCCGAGGATCAGGCGACCATCGAGCAGAAGGTGGGCGGGCGCGGCGGCAGCGATTTTCTGGACGTGTTCCGGCAGATGGTGCCGCCCAACGTGGTGGCGGCCGCGGCTGAGGGGCAGTTGCTGGGATTGATCGTGGTGTCGCTGATCAGCGGCTACGTGCTGGTGCGACTGCCGGGCGAGCACACCAAGGCGATGATCGACCTGGTGCAGACGGTTTACGACCTGACGCTGAAGGTGACCGACATCGTGCTGGCATTAGCGCCGATCGGGGTGATGGCGCTGATTGCGACCACGATCGGCGAGCAGGTGGCGCGCTTGTGGCCGGACTCGCGGCTGATCGAGTTCGTGTGGGGGATCGTGAGCTTCGCCGCCGTGGTGCTAGCGGCGTTGGCGATTCACATGGGCGTAATGCTGCCGGCGATTCTGCTGCTGCTCGGGCGGGTCAATCCTCTGCGACACTACCAGGCGATGGCCCCGGCGTTGTTGACGGCGTTCTCCACCGCCAGCAGCAGCGCCACCTTGCCGGTGACGATGGAGTGCGTCGAGCAGCGTGCGGGCGTGCCCAACAAGACGGCCGGCTTCGTGCTGCCGCTGGGAGCGACGGTGAACATGGACGGCACGGCGTTGTACGAGTGCGTGGCGGCGGTGTTCATCTGCCAGGCGTTCGGCGTGCACCTGTCGTTCGGCCAGCAGTTTCTGATCGTGATGGTGGCTCTGCTGACGAGCATCGGCGTGGCGGGTGTGCCGGCCGCGTCGCTGGTGGCGATCATGGTGATCCTGCAGGGCGTGCAGAAGCAGTTGCCGGCCGACGCCCCGGCCCTGATCGCGGGGTTTGGATTGCTGTTTGTTTTCGATCGTCCGCTGGATATGTGCCGCACGGCCGTTAACATCTTTTCAGACTCCTGCGGCGCGGTGGTCGTGGGAAAGGGAATGGATGATCGATGATGGATGATGGATGATGTCAAAGACAGCGCAACGAGGCGCAAGGCCTTCACATCATCCATCATCGATCATCCATCATCCATGAGGATTCGCCATGTCCACACTCCGCGTCGCCAGTCTCCAGTACTACATCCGTCCCGTGCAGCGCTTCGAGCAGTTCGCTGAGCAGGTCGAGGCCCTGGTGTGGACTGCCAAGGATTACAAGGCAAAATTGCTGGTTTTTCCCGAGTATTTCACCTGTCAGTTGCTCACGCTCAACGACACGCACATGACCATCAGCCAGCAGATCCGCCACCTGGCCCGGCTGGAAGGGCGCATCGTTGAGCTGATGAAGAAGCTGGCCCGCGACAGCGGCATGTACATTGTGGGCGGCACGCTCCCGGCGGTCGATCCGCCCGATGAGCAGACGGTTTACAACGAGTGCTACCTCTACTCGCCCCACGGCGAGTGGGACGTGCAGGGCAAGCTGCACATGACCCGCTTCGAGAAAGAAGAATGGCTCGTCAGCCCGCACAAGAAGCTCAAGGTGTTCGAGACTGAACTGGGCAAGCTGGCGATCACCATCTGCTACGACGCGGAGTTTCCCGAACTGGCCCGGGCGGCTGCCAAGCAGGGGGCATATCTGCTGATCGTGCCCAGTTGCACCGATGATCGCCAGGGTTTTCTGCGCGTGCGCTACTGCGTCCAGGCCCGCGCCATCGAAAACCAGATGTTCGTGGTCCACGCCTGCACCGTCGGCAGTCTGCCCACCGTCCCGGCTGTGAGTTTGAACTATGGTCAGGCATCGATCCTGACGCCATCCGACTTCGCCTTCGCCCGCGACGGCATCGTGGCTGAGGGCCAGCCCAACCTGGAGACGATGGTCATCGGCGACCTGGACATGCAGCGCATCGTGGAAAGCCGTGAACGCGGCACCGTGCTGCCTCTGACCGACAGCATCACGACGGCCGAGGTGGTTCGTACGCTGGAAACGGTGCGGTTATAATGGTCGGCGGCGACAACGCCACCTTTAACCCCAGGCCTGTATGACCCCCACATCCTCAGCGTCCGTGTTCGTCCGCAACACGCAGGCTGGCGACGTCGATCAGATCATCGACCTCTGCCGCCGCGTCTATACCACCAGCATGCCCTGGACCGAAGTGCAACTGCACAGCCACCTGAGCATTTTCCCCCAGGGCCAGTTCGTGGCGATCGACTCGGCTGACAACAAGGTGGTGGGCATGGCTTCGAGCCTGGTCGTGCTCTGGGATGACTACGAAGTCAACGACAACTGGCGCGACTTCACCGACTCGGGCATGTTTACCAATCACGACCCGGAAGGCCACACGCTCTATGGTGCGGAAGTGATGGTCGATCCGACGCGGCAGGGCAAGGGCATCGGCAAGAAAATCTACGCCGCCCGCCGCGAGCTGACGCGCTCGATGGGACTGCTGCGTATCCGGGCCGGGGCTCGCCTGCGTGGTTACGGCAAGTTCAAGCAGCAGATGTCGCCGGAGGACTACGTGCTCAAGGTGATCCGCCGCGACATCGGCGACCCGACGCTGAGCTTTCAACTGAAGCAGGGCTTCCGCGTGCTGGGCGTGGTGCGCGACTACCTGCACCACGATGAAGAATCGATGGGCCACGCGGCGCTGATCGAGTGGGTCAACCACCAGTTGGCGGCGCGGAAGGACACCTACGGCCGCGATCCGAAGTTCGGCAAACCGCGCAAGAAGGAAGATATCTGATCGATGATGGATGAAGGATGATGTGAAAGACAGCAATGGCGTGCCTGTTCTTCACATCATCCATCATCCTTCATCCATCACACAGCTTCACCGCCGGGTATAGACCTTGTAGCTGTAGTTCAGCGTCACGGCATGATCCTTGCCGGGCGGCACGGTGACGGTCCATTCCAGCTTGCCGCGAGGATTGATCTGGCGCAGTCCGCGGGCCAGGGTGACGTTTTGCGGTTCGCCGTCAGCTTCGAGCAATTCGCCGCTGAAGAGCTTGGTGATGATCAGATCAGCCGGTTCGTTCTTGTAGCTGGTGACTTTCAGTTCGCCGCGGATGGTGACCAGGTCATGATCGTAGCCGTGGAAGTTGGCGGCATTTCGCTGGCGCTCGATCTCATACTCGTTCTGCTCGGCGTCGATGCTGACAGCCTGGGTGATGCGCAGGCGCGTGGAGGCTTTGGGCGGCACGAAGTGCAGCGTGTCCTGGCCCAGCAGGCGCTCGCCGCTGAAAGTGACCGCCGCGCCGGTGGTCCAGGGCGCATCGGTGTTGTTGGTCAGCTTCAGGGCATGCCAGACGGCTTCCACCTGTTCGGCGGCGTCCTGGCGGTAAATGTTGTTTGCGTCCAGGAAGTCGGGGATGTCCCAGGTGAACACGTGCTCGGCCGGGACCTGGGCGGAAAAAAGCGGATAGTAGCCGCGCTCCCGGGACTTCAGCGTCACATCCGGCAGATGATAGAAGTACAAATCCTCGGCATCTTCACCGGCGATGGGCGTCCCGGGCATGGAGGGCATGGTCCTTCCGGGAGCGCCGCGCTCGTAGGCCACGGATTGCCGCATCAGGTTGCTCTCCATGTCGCTGAAACCGCTTTGACCGGCCTGGCGAAGCTGGTTGAGCAACTGGGGCAGCGGATCAGGCGACATGGCGCTGGGCGTTTGTGCGAACTGGAGGTTGGGATAGCCGGCGATCAGATCCACGTCCGTGCTCTCCAGATCGAGCAGGTCGTTGACCACCACCGCCTTGGCACTGAGTGTGGCGGTGTCGTCGCTGTTATCCGACAGGTGTACGCTGTAGCTGGGTGACCAGGCGATGCCCTGGGCCAGATAGGTCACATAGATGGTGGTGCCTGAGCCGGTGGCTGCCGCATCGAATGCCAGCGCGGGTTGCTTGACGCGGCGGGTGACAGCGATGGCGGCCGGATCAAAATCGGCATCGGCGCCGAACTTCTCACGAAGGGTTTGCTCGATTTGATCGGCCGACACGGTCTGGCGGACCCAGGCCTCGGTGCTGCGCACGTGCGTCACCTCGAGGCCGGGCCAGCCCAGCCAGAGCGTGCCGAAGCAGGCCCGCGGCAGGGGCGAAAGCACGAACGATTCACCGCCGGCCGGCAACCTGGCTTCGCTGATGATCAGGCCGTAGCCATTCTTGAACATTGCGATCCGGGTGGGAACCGCTTCGATCTGGACGGGTTCAGCCAGGGCGTGGCAGGAGAGGATCAGCAGCAGCAGGGCGGACCATTTCATGGACAGGCTCCTTGCATGTGGGGTGGACGAAGACCGCCAACGCGCCGGGGACGGGCCGGTACGCGGGGGCGGCTGCCATGTTCTATCGGATGCGCCGGGTCGAGCAAAGTTCCCCCTGGATGGTGGTGATGGTTTATTTCAACCCGCTGTGCAGGAAATATTCCATCAGTTCGTGGCCGTGGGCGACGTGCAGGTCGCTGGCGCGGGCGTTGGATTCGGTGAAGGGTCGTTGCAGGACGTTTTTCACTTTGCGGCCGGCCATCAGGAAGGGCACCGGCGTCGGATCGTGCTTGCGCGTCTCTACCCGCGTGTGGTGGTCCGGCAGCAGCAGGATGCGCCAATCGTCTGCAAACTTCTGCTGCAAGGCATCGTGGATCGGGCCCACCACGTGCTGGTCGATTGCTTCGATGGCAGCCACCTTGGTCGCAGCGTCGCCGGCGTGGCCCGCTTCGTCCGGCGCTTCCACGTGTACGCAGATAAAGTCGTACTTGTCCATGGCGGCGACGGTGTAACGGCCGGTTGCGGCGTAATCGTTGTCGTGGTAACTGGTCTGGCCCGGCACATCGAGACGATCAAGCCCGATGAACGCAGCAATGCCCGCCAGCAGATCGACCGCGGTGATCATGGCCCCGCGCAGGCCGAACGTGTCGTGGAAGCTGGGCATGTTCGGCCGCGTGCCCTGGCCCCACGGCCAAAGGTGCGTGGCAGGTAACGCGCCCATTTCGCGGCGGGTCACGTTGATCTCGTGATCGCCGAACAGCACTTCGCTCTCGGCGATCATCCGCTGCAGTAGCTCAGCGTGTTCACCGCCGATGGGCAGGTGCTTGCGCATGGGCTGGCCGGGAATGTCGTGCGGCGGCGTGGTGACCAGCTCGGACCAGTCTCTTTCGCCGGAGCGATCGACCATGATGTTGCGGTAGCTGACACCCGGGAACAGTTCCATGCCCGGCAGTTCAACGCGCTGGGCGAAGTCAGCCAGCAGTTGCCGGCCCTCGGCGTTGCTGATGTGACCGGCCGAGTGGTCCTGCATCTTGCCGTCGATGACGGTGACGAAGTTGACGCGGAAGATCCAGTCCGACGCGCCCATCTCGATGCCGAGTGCAGCCGCTTCCAGTGGCGCGCGGCCCTTGTGATATTTGCGGGGGTCGTAACCGAGCAGACACATGGAGCAGACATCGCTGCCGCAGGGCATGTCGGCCGGGGTGGTGACGGCGGTGCCCATGCGCCCGGTAGCCGCCAGGGCGTCAATGCGCGGGGTCTTGGCGGCCTCGAACGCGGTCTGCCCGTCCAGAGCATCAAGTGGATAGTCGGCTGCGCCGTCGGGAATGATGAGGATGTATTTCATCGGGTATCGGGGTTCGGGTATCGGGTATCGGATTACAGATACGGAGCCTCAACGAAATAAGGGACAGCACAGGATTCTACGGCATCAGCCGGACTTCCATCAAAGGCACTTGGCAAAGACCGAACCCCGACACCCGATACCCGATACCCGATCCTAAAACCGCACCGGCAGGCCTTCGGATTTCCATTTTTCGACTAGCAGGCGCATCTCGTCAATAGCGGTCTGCAGGCGGATGAAGGTGTCGTTCATGTTGTCGTAGAGGCTGGGATCGACCAGCATTTTGCCGAGCGTGCCGTCGGGCTGGCGGGCGGCGTCGATCGCGCCTTTGGCGCTGGCCACGGCCGCGGAAAGATCGTCAGCCAGAGCGACGTAGCGCTGACGCAGAGCGGCGATATCCTGCGGCAACTGCTCGCTGAGCTTGCCGGTCAGGTCGCGGGTGTTGGCGGCGGTGGCTTTGAAGTCAGCCAGGAGTTGCTCATCGTTGACGTAACGATCGACCCCGGCCATGACCTGCTTGAGTTCGGCCAAACGCTGATCGAGACGGATGATGACGGTGGAGGCGTTGGCCAGCAGGTCACCCTGGTCCACGGCCTCGGGGTCGCGCAGCTCAAGCAGGGCGTTGAGGTTGCGGCCGACCAGCGTCCACTCGTCCGACAGCGTCTTGATCTGACTGGTCAATTCGGCGAAGGTTTCCACGGCCGAGGAACTGCTGCCGCTGATGACGGCTGAGCCATCGGTGGGCAGCAGCGTCAGGGGGCCGTTGGTTTCGGGCCAGAGGTCAGCGTAGAGCGCGAGCTGGGCGTTGGTGCCGAAGACGGAGCCTTCGAGCACGGCGGCGACGTTGGCGGGCAGTTTGATGCCCTCGTTGATGTTGAGGGTGGCGACGACGCCGATGGCGGGCGGCGTTTTGAGCTGGACTTTTTTGACGACGCCGACCTCGAGGCCGCGGTAGGTGACGATGCCGCCGGGGTTGAGGCCCGGCGCCTGGTTCAACTCCACCTCCACCAGGTAGCCGCCGCGGATGATGTCGGGCAGATAGCCGAACAGCAGCAGCAGAAAGATCAGCCCGCCGATGCCCAGCAGTGTGGTCAGTCCCACGGCCATGTTCTGGCGTCGTTCGTTCATGGTTTCAGTTTCGAGTTTCGAGTTTCAAGTTTCGAGTGTTCTGCTGCGTTGCCGACACGAAGAACTCGAAACTTGAAACTCGAAACTCACTCCTACGCTCCTTTGAATCCCTCACGAATGCGGTCCAGATCGTCCTGGTCGGCCTGGCCTTCGATGAAGCGGCGAACCAGGGGGTTGTCGGTGCGGGCGAAGCTGCCCGGGTCGCCGTCGCAGACGATGCGGCCATCGTAAAGCAACACCATGCGGTCGGCAATCTTGTTGGCGCTGGCGATGTCGTGGGTCACCGCGATGCTGGTGATGCCCATCTTGCGGCTCAGGGCGATGATCAGTTCGTTGATCACATCGGCGCGGATGGGGTCCAGCCCGGTGGTCGGCTCGTCATAGAGCACCAGCGACGGCTCGAGCACGATGGCGCGGGCCAGCGCCACCCGCTTGCGCTGCCCGCCGGACAGGTCGCCGGGCATCTTGGACTGCAGGCCCGCCAGGCCCACCATCTTCAGCACGCGATCGACCCGCTCCGCCCGCTGCCGGGCATTGAGGGTCGTGTGCTCGATCAGCGGAAAGGCGACGTTGGCCTCGACGGTCAGCGAGTCGAACAGGGCGCCCATCTGGAAGAGAAATCCGATCTGCTTGCGGACTTCGACCATCTGCTGCTGATTGAGCTGATCGACGCGGTGGTGCTCGAAATAGACTTCGCCTTGATCCGGCAGCAGCAGGCCGACGATGTGCTTCAGCAGCACGCTTTTACCCGTGCCGGACGGCCCGATGATGACGGTGGTCTGCCCGCGGTAGATGTCGAGCGAGACATTCTCCAGCACGCGCAGGGAGCCGAAGCTCTTGCTGACGTTGACCAGGCGCACCATGGCCTGCGCGGCGGCGGCGCTTGCGGAAGTGCTTCCAGGGGCGGGGATCACGCCGTAGCTCGCTGCGCTCGCAACGGCGGGCTTACCACTTCCGGGGGCGGGATGTGCGCCTGTCGGGTTCAAGCGATCATTCCGGTCGGAAGAAGTGACGGATGCTGGCGATGACCTGATCCTGTTGATCGCGGGTCAGCTCGGGGAAGCAGGGAATGCTGAGCACCTCGGCGGCGGCTTCCTCGGCATGGGGGAACGAGCCGGGCCGATGGCCCAGATTTTTGAAGCAGGGCTGCAGGTGCAGCGGCGAGGGATAGTAGACGCGGCTGCCGATGCCGTCGGCCGCCAGGTGATCGCGCAGCTTGTCGCGGCTGCCGCCGTGCACGCGCACGGTGTACTGGTTGAAAGCGTGGTAGCGATCCTCCGCGATGAAGGGCGTGCCCAGCGGCAACTCATCGAAGGCGTGCTCGTAGCGCTCGGCCTGGGCCTGGCGCTGCTCGATCCAGCCGTCCAGCAGCGGCAGCTTGATGCTGAGCATGGCAGCCTGCAGGGCGTCGAGGCGGAAGTTGCCGCCGACCAGGGGGAAGTGCTCGGGCTTGTCGGCGCCGTGGTTGCGCAGATATCGCATGCGGGCGGCCAGCTCATCGTCATCGGTGGTCACCGCGCCGCCGTCACCCAGCCCGGGCAGGGTCTTGGTGGGATAGAAGCTGAAGCAGCCGACCTTGCCCATGGAGCCGACCCGTTTGCTCTTGTGCCTGGCGCCGCAGGCCTGGGCGGCATCCTCGATGATGGGCAGATTGTGCTTGCGGGCGATCTTGCCCAGGTCGATCATGCGGCAGGACAATCCGAACAGGTGCACCGGCATGATGGCCCGCGTGCGATCGGTGATGGCTGCCTCGACCTGTTCGGGGTCGATGTTGTACGTGCGGGGGAGGATATCGACGAAGACGGGCTTGGCGCCGAGGCGGGCGATGGAGCCGGCCGTGGCGAAAAAGGTGAAGGGGGTGGTGATCACCTCATCGCCGGGCCCGATGCCCAGTGCCATCATGGCCACCAGCAGGGCGTCGGTGCCGCTGCTGACGCCGATGGCGTGCTTGACGCCGACGAACTTGGCGAACTGTTGCTCGAACTGCTCGAGGAAGGGGCCCATGATGAACTGGCCCGACTCGACGACCCTTTCGAAAACATCCCGCAGTTTGGGCATTAAAGCCGCGTGCTGCGCCGACAAATCCAGCAGTGGAACGCTCATGGGCGCAAGATGATAACAGATGGGCGGTCGGCCGCGTGGCGGCAGCGGACCTTGCCCCGTTCTCAAAGTTGACGTTAGAATGTGCAGCCTCCCTCGCTCGTGAGAAACCGATCCATGGCTGAGTCTTCCACACCGCTGATCTCCTGTCCCAATTGCGGCAAGCTGTTCAAATGGAAGCCGAAACTGGCCGGCCGCAAGGTCACCTGCACCGGCTGCCAGCAACCGTTGCGCATGCCCAAGAGCGGCGACGGCAAGTTCGAAGCGGTCGGCGGCCTGCTCAAGGACAAGCAGGACCTCAAGAAGCTCAACGAGGCCTCGCAAGGCGCTTACGAACTGTCTCTGTCCGATTCAGACGTCGAAGACGTTCACATGGACGCCAACGCCGGCCGCGTCGCCACCAAAGCCGCGGCTCCGACCAACTGCCCCTCCTGCAACAGCAAACTCAAGCCCGGCGCGGTGCTCTGCATCAACTGCGGCTACAACATCGCGGAAGGTAAAAAGATCAACACCGCGATGGGCTCGGGCGGCAGGGCCGACAAGAAGAGCCGCCAGGCAGCCAGGGACCAGGTGGATGCCAAGTCTTCCGCCGACATGGCCTCGCTCAGCGCCGGCGCATACTCCAGCCTGACCGCTCAGTACCAGAAGGACGCCGATCGCCAGGATGAGGAGCAGAAGCGGATGAAGCGCCAGCGCATCATGAAGATGGTCATGCTGGCTTTCTCGCTGGCCATCCTGGGCGTGGCGGCGTTCATCACCCTGCGCACGTTCGAGATCATCTGATTCATCGGCACCTGATACGGGGGTGAGCACGTTATGACTGAACCGACCAGAGCGTTGACCTGCCCCAACTGCGCGCAGCGCTTCGCCTGGTCGCCGCAGCTTGCCGGGCGCAAGGTCAAGTGCCCCGCCTGCCAACAGGTGATGCGCCTGCCGCAACAGCCCGGCGGCGCCATCGAGCCGATCGGCGGGCTGCTCAAGGATGCGGACAAAACCTACGATCTGGCCGAGTCCGACAGCGACAGCCGCAGCGCCCCCGGCAAACAGACCGCGGCTGCGCGCGCGACGCCGAGCAACTGCCCCAACTGCAACAGCAAGCTCAAAACCGGTGCGGTAATCTGCGTCAACTGCGGCTACCACGTGGAGAAGGGCGCACGTATCGACACGCAGGTCGGCGCAGCGGCGGCTGTTACATCTTCATCGGCAGCGGAAGCGGGCGCATCGGCGCTGGCCGGGCTGGGGGCATACGCAGCAACGCTGGCACAGCAGAGCATGACGACGGTCCACCTGGAGGAAGACGAACGCCGCCGCATGCGTTTGGATTACCTGATTCCCCTGGTGCTGACGGGGACCGCTCTGCTGGGCATCCTGTTTAACAGCATCGCGTTGGACACGATCACCCAGAATATTCTCAAGGACCGCGACTTCAAGTATCAGCAGCGTTATGCCCAGGCCATGGGAATGCCGGCACCCAGTCCGCCTTCGCACAGTATTTCCCTGACCCGCGTGGCGTTCATGCTGGTGTACGCCTCGGTGCGCCTGATCATCCAGTTTCCGCTGATGCTGCTGGCGATTTTTCTGGTGGCGCGGTGGTTCGGGTCAAGCTTCGGCACGCTGGGGGTGGCGCTGCTGAAACTGCTGGCATTGGCTCTATTCTCCGCCATGATCAGCGATGTGTTCGCGTCGCTGCTGGTGATGATATCCAGCGGACTTGGATTGGGCATGATCGGGCTGATCATGCGCCTGATGGTGAGCGCGATCAGCTACATTCTCCTGTGCGTGTGGCTGTTCGATATGGAGACGCTGGAAGGTTTCGTCATGTGGCTGCTGGTGTTTCCGCTGCCACTGGCGATCCTGTTCTTCCTGTTCTTGACGGTGTGGTCGATCTTCGCGTGAGCGCGGCCGCTTGCGGCTTCGCGCAACCGTCCGACGTTGTGGCGTTTCGCGAAGCCGCAAGCGGCTAGTAGCTGTGTTCGCCGATCTGCACTTTGCCGCGGAAGGTCCAGTAGATCACCGCGGTGTAGGCGATCACGCACGGCATGCCGATCACGGCGATGATCAGCATGATGCCCAGTGTTTTCTGGCTGCAGGCGGCCTTGTAGATGGTCAGGCTGTTGGTTGGATCGGAGGCGGTGACCATGTTGGGGAAGATGGCGCAGCCCAGCAGGAACACCAGGGCCAGAATCGTGCAGCAGGAGCTGATGAAGGCCCAGCCCGGCTGTTTGCGGAACATCGAGCGAGGGATGTTGGCGATGGCCAGCACGTTCAGGGCTGGGATCACCCAAAGCAACGGCATGGCCTTGATGTTCTCGATCGCGCGGGGCACTGCCACCAGGGTCACCATGGTGGCGAAGATGAACATCACCAGATACAGCCCGAAGGTGCGCCAGACCCAGCGCTCGACGCGATCCTGCATTTCGCCTTCGGTCTTAAGATACAGGTAGATCGACCCGTGCATCAGGAACAGCGTCACCGCCAGCGCGCCCACCAGCAGGGCGTAGGGGTGCAGTTGATCGAACAGGTTGCCGGTGTACTCGTGCTGCGCATCCAGCGGCACGCCATAGATGGCGTTGCCCACCGCGACGCCGAACAGCAGCGTGGCCAGGAACGAGCCGAGTGCGAACGCCACGTCCCAGCAGGTCCGCCAGATTCCGGGGGTGAGCTTGCTGCGAAACTCCATGGACACCGCGCGCAGGATCAGTGCGAACAGCAGCAGCATGAAAGCGGTGTAGAACCCGCTGAAGATGGTGGCATAGGCTTCACGGAAGGCGGCGAACATGGCGCCGCCGAAGGTGACCAACCACACTTCGTTGCCGTCCCACAGCGGGCCGATGGAGTTCATGGCGATGCGGCGCTGCTGATCGTTGCGGCCAACGAACAGGTGCAGCATGCCCACGCCCAGGTCGAAGCCGTCCAGCACGGCATAGCCGGCCAGCAGCACGCCCAGAAGGATAAACCAGATCAGGATGAGCGTTTCGTGAGTCATGCCGCACCCCCTTCGCCATGCGCTTCTGTCATCGAATCGTGCTTCTCCGCGCTTTGAGCCGCGGCGCGGATAAAGCGTTCGTGGCCGGGCGGTGGGGCGGCGTAGGGCGGTTGCGGGCCTTGTTGAATCTTGTGGTTGAGCACGAAGATCCACACCATGGCCAGCAGCAGATAGATCAGGCTGAACATGACGATCGAGCCGAGCACCTGTTCGCCGCTGACCGCCACGCTGACCGCGTCGGCGGTGCGCAGGCCCACGGCATCGTCGTAGGCCACGTAGCCGTCGGGTCCGACCACCAGCGAGCCATCCGCATTCCACTGCACCGGCGGCTGCACGATCCAGGGCTGGCGGCCGACCTCGGCAGCGATCCAGCCCGCCTGATTGGCGACCACCGCGCCCAGCACGCTCAGCACGTACACCCACAACAGCCAGCGATGGTTGAACAGCGTGCCCTTGCGCCACAGGATGCAACTGAACAGCGTCAGCACGATGAAGAACGTGCCCAGGCCGATCATCAGGTGATAACTGGCGAAGGGAATCAGCGTGGGCGGGCGATCTTCGGGACGGAACTTGTCAAGCCCGGCCACCTCGTCGGTGAAGTTGAAGTGCAGCAGGAAGCTGAGGCCCCCCGGAATGGCGATTTTGCCTTTGAGCGTTTCGTTTTCGTCGTCGGGGATGCCGAACAGGGAAAGGTCGCCGCGGCCGGTCTGGTAATGGCCCTCGAACGCGGCCATTTTGGCGGGCTGATGCTCATAGACCATGTCCGCGTTGAAGTGGCCGCTGACCAAAGCCGCCAGGGAACTGATGGTGGCCAGGATCAATGCCCCGCGGAAACTGTGGCGTGCGAACTCCTCGTGGCGTTTCTTGAGGATGTACCAGGCGCTGATCGAGAGCACGAAGAACGCGCCCATGATGAAGCAGCCGATCAGCACGTGCGACAGGCGCTGGGCGGTGGAGGGGTTGAACACCACCTGCCAGAAATCGACGACCTCCGCCCGCATGACGGGTACGCCGTTGTTCATCACCGCGTTGCCCGCTTCATCCAGCAGGGGCACCACGTGATGACCAGCCGGGGTCTGCTGCCAACTGTTGGCCACCACGATCCACACGCTGGAGAAGATCGAACCCAGGGCCACCATGCAGGTGGAAAAGAAGTGCATGCGCGGCCCGACGCGATCCCAGCCAAACACCAGCACCGCCAGGAAGCCGCTCTCTAAAAAGAACGCGAAGATGCCCTCAGCCGCCAGCGCCGCGCCGAACACATCGCCCACGAAGCGCGAGTAGGTCGCCCAGTTGGTGCCGAACTGAAACTCCATCACGATGCCGGTGGCCACGCCGATGGCGAAGTTGAGCGCGAACAACCCCGTCCAGAACTTGGCTGCCGAACGATACAGATCATCGCGCGTCACGAGCCAGCGACCGTCCAGATAAACCAGGATCAGTCCCATCCCGATGGTCAACGGGGGGAACAGATAATGAAACATGATGGTCAGGGCGAACTGAATTCGAGACAGGAGAACGACGTCAAGGTCCATCGCGCTTGCTCCCTGTGCATGGGGATCAAGGCTTATGATACGAACGTTCCCATTTTTTGCGAATTCGCCGCACCCGGGAGTTGCGATGTGCGCGGCAGTCTGCTGAATTTTGAAAATTGATCTCAGCCAGCCCGCATCGCTGCCGGCCCAATCAGCCAAGGTCGCTCTGTAGATCCGCCAGTTTGCGGAAGTGGACGGTCTGTTCACTGCGCAGGGCGAAGTAAGGCTCGACGCTCAGGCGGTGGTCGATCTCCTGCACCCTGCGCACCGCTTTGGTCAGGTCTTCACATTGGTGGGCCAGTAGCTCATCCATCTGAAATCTGAGAAATTCGGTGTAGAACGCACAACCCTGATGCGCGATCAGCACCACTCGGGCCAGCCCGTGCACCTGGATCAGAAATTTGATCTCCTCGATCAGCCCCTCTTCCTGGCGATGGGTGGTGTCGTAGCCCGCCAGGCAGGCCGGCCCCCCCGGCACCGCCAGGCGATCGTAGCGCGGCAGGCCCAGCCCCTGTTGCAGAAACTCGTCGCATTGCTCGCCGAAGCGGCCGTCACTGCAATACATCGCCACCGCATGGATACGCGACGTCTCAAAGGGCACGGTGCTGTGAAAATCTACCGAGTGGGGATTGATCGGGTTCATCTGGGCCCAATTGTTGGCGGGCAATCTTCCAAGTCAACCCGTGTGCGGAAACATCATATCGCCAGGCATCTTCAATTGCCGTGCTGACACTGACCGGTGCAGGCGAGAGCCACAGCGCGAATCATGGCGCGGTTTGCGCCAGATATTCATGTGATGCGACGATGTAAGTGCGTAACGCATCGGTGTCGGAAGCATCCAGCTTGGTCTTCCTGACCATCTCCGGCAAGATCCGATCCCATTGCGCCAGGCTGTATTCATCAATGGCGTACGGAGCATGGCAGGAACCGCAGGCGCCAAGATAGAGGCGGCGGCCTCGTTCCAACTGTTGCGGGAATGCGGCGCCGGACTGCAATTCAGACACCGGCGGGGCGATGCGGGTTGCACTGACACAACCTGCGACAGCGAGCGCCGATGTGGCAATCCAGATGCGTTTTCTGCTTTTCATGGCAGTCTCCCGACGGACACGATCAGAAGAACAGGCCAAACAGCAGCCGCGTCATGAAGTTTGCTTCGCTGTCCACGTCAGTGATCTGAAAAACAGGTGTCACGGTAAACCACCAGTTGCCGCGCTGATAGGAAAAATTCGGGCCGAGGTAAACCACGTGATCGCCCCAGGAGGACCAGTCGGCGTATTCAATTTCGTGAATCAGTTCCGCACCAGCGCGGAGATTGGGATTGAAGCGGTAGCTGACGCCGAACGTATTGCCGAAGACACCGAGGTCTTCGACGTAGTTCTCACCTTCCCATTCAACTTCGATGATGCCGTTCCATGCGATCAGCCAGTCCCCGATCTGTTTGTCCACGATCAGCTTGCCTTCCAGCACCGCCAGCTCATCGCCGATCTTGATCTCGCCATAGAGCGCCGAGCCAAATGGATCGCTGACCGCATTGGTCAGGTTGTAAATGCCTTCAACCGCGACGTTGCGCCACGAGGTGCCGTCATCAGCCACGCTGGCGCCATCCTCGTAACGCCAGTCGGAGACATAAAACGCCAACTGGAATGAGTCGGTGACACCCATTTCAATTTCATGTCGGAAATCGAAACGATCAAAACTGCTGTCGGTGTCTTTGTTGGTCTTCCAGGTCGCCCACTGTTCATACTCGACCGTCCCCGGAGCCATGACGCTCGAGTCATAAACGAACGTGAACGGACGAGCATCCGCCAGGGCCACCGCAGGCAGCAGGGCAATGACGAGAACAGTTGAAAGCATCAGCGGGTGGCGTTGCAGCATGGCGATTTGTACTCCTGTCTGTGGCTGGTGGGCATGGATCGACCCAACTGGGTGAATTCTGTCCCCGTCGCGACCTTTATTGATACTGCGTCTCAGAATCGTTACTAGTGGGTTAGTGTAACGATTCGCCAGCCGCCATGCAAACAGGGGATTTCAGCCAGAAAAACGCTACTCCTGGACACATTCAACGCCAAAGTGGCATTGTTACGGTGTGCAGACGGGGACCATCTGTAGTGGCACGCATAGTCCTGACAGATGGTCTTATACGGATCACGCTTAATCCTTCTGCGATCTTCACCATTAGCCCCCGGCTCTGCCGGGGGTATCCCCCGGGCATAGCCCGGGGCTAACGGGAGATTGGACGCACAAGTTGCAAATGGAATCCGTCTTACACAGAACCGTCAGTTTATGCTCACCGCCACCGGTCCACGCTGGACGGGATCGTCGATGTCGAAGTATTCCCGCCCACGGAAGTTGAACAGGCCCGCGACGATATTCGATGGGAACACCTCGGTGCGGGTGTTCAACTCGCGCACGTTGGCGTTGTAGAAGCGGCGGGCGCGGGCGATGCGATTCTCGGTGCGGGCCAGTTCCTGCTGCAACTCCAGGAAGTGGCGGTCGGCCTTCAGATCCGGATACGCCTCAGCCACAGCGAACAATTTGTCCAGGCCGTGAATCAGTTGATTCTCGTCACGGGCCTGCGATTGCGGCGAACCGGTGCTGGCCACGGCTGTGTTGCGGGCCCGGGTCACCTGCTCCAGCGTTTCCCGCTCGTGTTTGGCGTAGGCTTTGACCGTCTCGACCAGGTTGGGGATCAGGTCGTAGCGCCGCTTGAGTTCGGTATCGATGCCGGACCAGGACTCGTTGCAGAAGTTGCGCAGCTTGATCAGGGCGTTGTAGGTGGCGATGAACCACACCCCCGGAAGAAGGAGCAGCACGACCAGGGCGATCAGCAGTCCGATCATGGGCATACTCTCCCCCCCAAACGCGACTGACCACCGAGAATGCGGATTCGCAGTAGGCACAGAACGCGGATGAACGCAGATGGGACGCGGATTAACGCGGATGGATTCCATACTCCTTCTTTTTTATCCGCGTTCATCTACGTTCATCCGAAGTTGCATAGCTGAGTTCATCGGCCACCCCCGGCCGATTCAGGGCCGGGAAACACTGAGCATACCGCATTGCCGGCAAGAAGGCCGCGCCGCGGCTGGGCACGAGTCGACGCTCCCCGTAGAATGTGCGTATGAGTGAAATCCTGCGTATCGGTCTGCTGGGTGCGGGAGCCAACACGCGCACCAAACACATTCCCGGCCTGCGGAAACAGGAGGCGGTGACCATCGTGGCGGCCTGCAACCGTTCGCTGGAATCGACGCGGCGCGTGTGCGCGGAGTTCGACATTCCGCGCCCCTGCGCCACGCCGTGGGAGATTCTCGATGACCCGCAGATCGACGCGGTGGTGATCGGGACGTGGCCATCCAACCATTGTGAGTACACGGTGGCGGCCCTGGAGCGGGGCAAGCACGTACTGTGCGAGGCTCGCATGGCGATGAACTCGGCGGAGGCCGAACGCATGATCGCCGTGGCACGGCAGCGGCCGCACCTGGTGGCGCAGATCGTGCCGTCGCCGTTCTCGATGAAGCTGGACGACGCGATGCGGGCGATCGTGCGCGACCGGATCGGTGCGGTGCGATCGGTGCGGATGGAACTGATCGTGGCCGACGACGGTGTGCAACTGCCGCCGCGAACGTGGCGGCGAGATCGCTCGATCAGCGGCAACAACATCATGGGCGTCGGCATCTGGTACGAGGCGATGATCCGCTGGGTCGGTCCCCTCAGCCGCCTGCACGCCACGCTGGCCATCCACCGACCGGTGGGCGTCGATCCGCAGACGGGGACGCCGGTGACCATCGACGTGCCCGACCACGTCGAGGCGGTGGGCGAGCTGGCATGGGGCGGTACGTTCAGCCTGACGGCCACCAGCGTCAGCGCCCTGCCGCCGGGCAACCGCGTTTACGTCGCCGGGGCCGGCGGTTCGCTGTTTTATGACCACGAACGGGCCATCTTCACGCCAGCCGGCGGTCAGGGCGAACCGGTCACGCCCGACCCGAACAAAGGCTGGCGCTGCGAGGCGGAGTTCATCAACGCGATCCGCGGCCGCGAACGCATCCGCCTGACCGACTTTGACACCGGCCTGGTTTACATGCGTTTCACCGACGCCTTGCACGAGAGCCACCGCCTCGGCTGCGCCGTGCGTGCATCGTGATGGCGGTTCGCACGGTCTTCAACGCGGCACCCCCGTGCGCCGGCGCGTGGTGCGGGTCTGATGATCACCCCGAGCCTGAGAATCATCTCGTGGCACCGCTACCGCTCGGTGTCAATGGCCCGCTCGCCCGCATGCAGGTCATCGACCACGCCCGGCGGAATCAGGGCCAGGAAATGCTCAGCATACTCCAACGCCTGCTCAAAGTCCGCCGCCCGCCAAGTCTTGTCGTTCAGCAGCAGCAGGTGGGCGTCGTCCATCTGCATGGTGTAGCGCTGATGACTGAGCATGAACTCCATCGTTTCCTGCGTGATTACGTCGAAGGCCCAGCGGCGGTCGCTGCTCTTGACCATGAACTTGCGGCTGAACTGGGCCGACTCGAAGTCGATGTCGTCAAGCCCGAAGAACTCGCCGATTTTGTCGAAGAAGTGCTCGGGTCGGATAAACAGCGGCCGCAAACCGTGGGGCGGGGCGATGATGAGCCCGGAGAACTCGTGCGAATGCGTGGTGCGATGGCCCTTGGAGTCGGTGGAAGTGGTTTCGTAGTGGTAATCGAAGCAGACGACGCGATGGTCGCCGTGCTTGCCGCGCATGACGTTGTTGGCGTAGCGATTTCGTTCGCCGCGATCGAACTGCTTGAATTGCGGGTAGGCATCCTGGAAGTGGCCGTCGCGGAACTGATCGAAGCTGAACCCGTGTCCTGCCGCCCAGGCCGCCAGCTCTTTTCGCCGCCTGACAGCCTGCATCGCGCCCACCACGATCAACGCGATCACCACCGCCGCCACGATGCCGATCAGGAAGGGCGCCATAGAGCAATATGCTACTGGAGATTTCGAATTTCGGATTTCGAATGGTCCGCTTACGATCGCGCATCAACCAGTTCAAAATCTCAAATCTGACATTCGAAATCCGAAATCCGAAATTCTCCTACGGCCAGACGACGACTTCGCGCTGGAGGTTGAGGCCGCTGCGCTGCAGGACGGTTTGGCGCACGTGCTCCATCACGGCCAGCACGTCGTCGGCTTTGCAGTTGTCGTGGGTGACGATGAAGTTGGCGTGTTTCCTGGATACTTCCGCCCCGCCGATGCAAAAGCCCTTGAGGCCGGCCTGGTCGATCAGGGAGCCTGCGGAGGGCGGGGGCGGTTCCTCCTCGCGGCGAGGAGGGTTCTTGAAGGCACAGCCGGCTGAGTTTTCGCCCAGCGGTTGTGTGTTGCGCTTGTAGAGGAAAATCTCCTTGACACGGCGCATCACCTCGGGTGCTTCGCCGGGCTCAAGTTCAAAGACCGCTTCCAGAATGATCGGCTCGACAATGTTGCTGCGGCGGTAGCTGAAGACCAGTTCGTTGCGATCGTGCGCGTATGTTTGGCCGGTGTCGCTCATCACGCGCACGCTGCGGATGTTCGAGCCGGTGTCGCCGTAGGCGCCGCCGGCGTTCATGCGCACGGCGCCGCCGACGGTGGCGGGGATGCCGGCCAGGGCCTGCAGGCCGGACAAACCTTCGCGGGCGGTGGCCAGGACCAGTTTCATCAGATCGAAGCCTGCCCCGGCGATGGCGCGGTTATCTTCGAATCGCAGGTAATCGAAGGCGGGCGCGTCGAGGCGGATGACGCAGCCGTCGATCCCGGCATCGCGCACCAGCAGGTTGGCGCCGGCGCCCATGATGTAGAAGGGCAGCTTCTGCTGACGGCAGCGTGCGATCAGTTGCTGGAGTTGCTCGACGTCGGCAGGGTGAGCGAGGAAAGCGGCTCGGCCGCCGACCTTGTACCAGGTCATGGCGCCGAGGGCCACGTCGCGTTCGATGGTGATGTTCAGGTCGTCGAACACGGCGGGATTGTAACGGGAAGGAGGTGAGTGGGGGGGCGAATCTGTGGCTCACTGAAGTGAGCCACCCTCGGGGGTGCGGTGGGCCTGATGGATCCAGCCGCCACCGAGGACGCGGTCGCCGTCGTAGCAGACCACGGCCTGGCCCGCGGTCACGGCACTGATCGGTTGATCGAAGCGCACTTCCAGCGAGTCGTCACCGGTGACGCGCACCTGTGCGGGAGCGGGCTGACAGTTGTATCGCACTTTGACGGTGCAGGCGGTCCAGTCGGTCGGGGGCGGATCGATCAGCCAGTTGGTCTGGTCGGCACTGCAACCATCCGACATCAGGTCTTGGCGCGGGCCGAGGGTGATGGTGTTTTTTTGCGGGTCTTTATCGACGACGTAGATCGGATAGCCCATGGCGACGCCGACGCCGCGGCGCTGGCCGATGGTGAACTGCTGTTGACCACCGTGTCGGCCCAGGACGTTGCCCTCGCGGTCCACGATGTCGCCCTCGGCCAAACTTCCGGGGGCGCGGCGGCGCAGCAGGGCGGCGTAGTCGTTGTCGTGAACGAAGCAGATTTCCTGGCTGTCGGGCTTGTCGTGCACGGGCAGGTTCAGTTCGGCGGCGAGGTGGCGGACGTCGGCTTTGTGCAGTTCGCCGATCGGCAGCAGCATGTGTGCCAGTTGGTCGCGGGGGGTGCCGAAGAGGACGTAGGATTGGTCCTTGTGGGGGTCGAGGGCGCGGAGCAGTTGATCGGCGTGGATACGGGCGTGGTGGCCGGTGGCGACGAAATCGCAGTCGAGGCTGTGGGCGTAGTGGTGGAGGCGGCCGAACTTGAGCCAGTCGTTGCAGCGGATGCAGGGATTGGGCGTGCGGCCGGCGTTGTACTCATCGACGAAGTAGTCGATGACGCGGCCGAAGTCCTTTTTGAAGTTGAGCACGTAAAAAGGAATGTCCAGCATGGCGGCGACCATGCGGGCGTCGGCGGCGTCATTGACCGAGCAGCAACCCATTTTTGATTTTTGATTTTTGATTGTTGATCGGGGGACGGAGCAGGGTTGGGGTTCGAGGGCCTCCGGCTCGTTTTCGGAGCCGAGGCGCATGAAGCAGCCGAGGACCTGATAACCCTGCCGCAGCAGGAGGGCGGCCGCCACGGAGCTATCGACGCCGCCGGACATCGCCAGGAGCACTTTTTTCCCATTTCCGCGAGTCATGTGTGGGCATTTTAGCCACCCTGCGCCGCGCAGCCGACCTACACTGGTCATCGCGGTTGAAATTAAAATCGGCTAGCATGAAGCCGAACGGGTTTGCCAAACGTATGCCATGACGAACATAAGGAGCCGGAATATGAATCGTTTGAATGTCTGGATCGGTTTGATGGTGTTGGCGGGGGGACTGTTGAGTGGCGGTAACGCGCAGGCGGCGACGGCAGCGGAGGCCCTGGATCAGGTCAGCGCTGAGGCGCAGATCGTGGTGCTGGTGCCGCAGATGTCCGACGCCAGCCGCAAGCTCAGCGCCTGGGCCCAGGCAGCGGGTCTGCCCCAGCAGCCGGGCGACACGTTGGGCGATTTCAAGCGCAGCCTCGGCATCGATGCGGGTATCGATGACAACGGCTCGATGCTGGTGGTGGTTCAGAACCTGCAAGCCACACAGGAGCCGGGCGGTGAGCCGGACGTGCTGCTGGTGTTCCCGGTGAGCGATTACGCAGCCTTTGTCAGCAACTGGCAGGGCGCAGCCGAAGGCGTGGCGCAGTTGACCATGCCCGGCGAGGAGACGGGTTTTGCCCGGCAGATCGGTGATTATGCCGTGGTCGCTGAGAAGCGCGAGCTGGTCGAAGCCTACACCCCGGCGGGGGCCGGCCAGCAGATCATCGAGAGCCTGGGGGCCGGCGGCAGCGAGGTGCTCGATGGCAGTGATGCGGCGATCTACCTGAACCTGGAGAAGGCCGGCCCGACCATCGCGGCGATGATCGAGCAGGTCATGCAGCAGGTCGAGGCCAACATGGCCATGAGCGGTGCGCCCAGCAGTCAGCAGGCGCAGCAGGTCTTCAGCATGTATGCCGCGGCGGCCCGCGCGGTGATCAACGATTCCAGCAGCATTCTGCTGACCATGGACGTGGCGGACAGCGGCATCGGTCTGCACAAGCTGGTGCGGATCAAGAGCGGCTCGACGCTGGCTGGTTACTTCCCCGGCGGCAAGTCCACGGCCGCGTCGCAACTGGCCCGCCTGCCCAAGCAGCCTTACATCTTCGCCGCCAGTGTGGATTGCAAGGCCATCGACCTGGCCAAGGTTTACACCACCATGGGCCAGCAGGACAACGCAGCCATGCAGCAGATGCTCGGCCCGGCCTGGGACACGGCTGTGGAACTGGTCGGCAAAACGGAGGTCGCTTCGTTCGTGTTCTACACGCCCGATCAGATGGCCATGATGAGCGGCAGTCTGATGAACGTGCTCACCGTCGTGCAGACCGCTGATGGGCCGGCCTTCGTGGGCCTGCTGCGCCAGTACATGGAGCAGCTCAACGGCATGAGCGTGCCTATCGCCCCCGCCCCCACAAGTGAAAGTCCCGCCCCCGCAAGTGAAAGCCCCGCCCCCGCAAGTGCGGAGACCGCACCCGCCGAAGGGCAGCCGTCTGCGCAGCCGGCGGCACCGGCCATGACCTACAGCACGACCTACAAGCCCGGCGCCCTGACCCTCAGCGGCGTCAGCGTCGATCAGTTCCAGATCCAGACCGTCATGCCGCCGGAGATGATGCAGCAGATGGGCCCCATGGCTGGGTTCGTCAATGCTTTCATGAGCTATCGCGGCTTCATCGCCAGCAAGGATAAGCAGGTGGTGGTGACCACCAGCGCCGATCCGCAGATGGTGACCAACACCCTGGACGTGGCAGCCACGGCTGAGGGCATCGGCTTCGACGGCGCCATCGCTGATCAGCGGCACAACAACCTGCCGGGCAACTCGGCCATGGAGTGCTACATCGACCTGGGCGGCATCGCCAGCTTCGCCAACCAGTTCATCACCATGTTCGGCCAGCCGCCGCTGGTGGTGCCGGATGGCCTACCTCCGATCGCCATGGCAATGAGCGTGGACGGCGACACGCTGCACGGGCGGTTCTTCGTGCCCACCACCGCGGTGCAGTTCGCCACCGCCTCCTTCATGCAGTTGCAGGCCGGCATGAACCCGCAGCAAGGTCAGCCCGCCCCCGGCGGACCGGCGCCGTATTGATTGATGGCAGATGGCGGATGGCAGATGGCAGATTGATGGGGCCAATGCGCCTCGAACATCTGCCATCTGTTTTTCCATTTTCCATCTGCCATTTGCCATCTGCCATTCACTGGTTAATCTGCCTCCACCATGGCACAAAAAATCAACTGTCTGATCATCGGTTCCGGCGGACGCGAACACGCCTTGGGCTGGAAGCTCAAGCAATCGCCGCGCTGCGGCCGGCTTTTCTTCGCGCCCGGCAACGGCGGCACCGGGCAACTGGGCCAGAACGTGGACCTGGCCGTCGAGCCGGTCAACACCAAGCACGCCGACGCCATCGACTATTTCTGCCGCACCAATGACGTGGCGATGGTCATCATCGGCCCGGAAGATCCCCTGGCCGGCGGCCTGGCGGATCGCCTGCAGCGCGATGGCCGCTGGGTCTTCGGGCCCTGCGCCGCGGCCGCCAAGCTCGAAGCCGACAAAGCCTACGCCAAACATCTGATGCGCGCCGCCAACATCCCCACCGCCGACGCCCGATCCTTCACCGATTACGAGCAGGCCCGCGCCTACATCGAACAACGCGAAACACCCGTGGTCGTCAAAGCCGCCGGCCTAGCCAAGGGCAAAGGCGCCATCGTCACCAGCAACACCGATGAAGCACTCGACGCCCTGCGCCGCTGCATGGTCGATTTGGAGTTCGGCGAGGCCGGCCAAACCGTCGTGGTCGAAGAACGCCTGGTCGGCCAGGAGCTCTCCGTGTTGGCTCTGGTTGACGGCCGCAATCTCTACGTGCTCGACCCGGCCCAGGATCACAAGCAAATCTACGAAGCCGACCGCGGGCCCAACACCGGCGGCATGGGCGCCTACTGCCCCACGCCCCTGGTCAACGACACCCTGATGAGCCAGGTCGAGCGCGACATTCTCGTGCCCACCGTCGATGCCTTGCGCCGCGAAGGCGTTGACTTCCGCGGCGTGCTCTATGCCGGGCTGATGCTCACCGCCGGCGGACCCAAGGTCATCGAGTTCAACTGCCGCTTCGGTGATCCGGAATGCCAGCCGTTGATGATGCGCATGAAAGGCGACCTGCTGGACGTGCTGATCAAGTGCTGCGAAGGTCGGCTCGACGAAGCGAACATCGATTGGGATCCCCGGAATTGTTGCTGCGTCGTCATGGCCAGCGGGGGCTATCCCGGCAAGTACGAAACGGGCAAACCGATCACCGGCATCGCGGAGGCCGAGGCGGACCAGGGGGTCAAAGTTTTTCATGCCGGCACCAAGCGCGGCAAGGATGGCGCACTGCTCACATCCGGGGGCCGCGTGTTGAACGTCTGCGCCCTGGGCAAGGACCTCAAGGAAGCGCAGCAGAAAGCCAACGCCGCCTGCGATCGGATCGCCTTTGAAGGCGCCTATTTCCGCCGCGACATCGGGCACCGGGTGATGTGATTGACTCGTTGATCTGCTACAATAACCATCGAGGTGCCTCATGGATCGGCTGACGATCGAACTGATCCCGGACGAGTCGCTCGGTGGATTCACGGCGCGGGTGCCGGACATTCCTGCCTATGGCGAGGGCGAGACGGAGGAACAGGCGATCGCCGATCTGCGTGAAGCATTGGCGGGCTACATCGAAACCTTCGGCCTTGAGGACGCGGTCAGCCGCATCAGTTCGCCTACGCTGCGCCAAGTTCCCTGGAACCTTGCCGAGCTTGGTCATGCCTAAATTACCGCGACCGGCCGGGGCCGAGATGGTGCGTTTCCTGGAGCGTCAAGGTTTCGCCGTAATCCGCGTGCGGGGATCGCATCATTTCATGTCGGATGGTACAAGGCGCACCACGGTGCCGGTCCACGGCCGCCAACTGCTGAAGATCGGTACGCTGCGCAGTATTCTCCGCGATGTAGATCTGTCGCCGACCAGGTTTGAACAGCTTTGGCAAGACTGAATCTCCAGAATTGCGGTTTTTTCCTCGCTGTTGGCCGATCTATAATCCTGATGATGCAGGCGCCCACGGACCATCCTTCGCTGCTTCGGATCGCCCGCAAGCTGGTGTGGTGGAAGTCGCCGCGGCAGGCCTTGGCGGATCCGGTTGATTTGGCATGTCGGGTGATGACGCTGGGGACGTGGGATGATGTGCTGACGGCTCGGCAACTGCTGGGCGATCAACTGTTTCGTCAGGCACTGGCGCAGCCGACGCCCGGCGTGTTCGACCGCCGCTCATGGCGCTACTGGCATCTGTTCTTCGGCCACACCCATGTGCCCGCGCTGCCGCAACGGAATTTGCCTTGAGCGATTTCGCCCCCAGGCTGGATATCCTGCCGCCCGCACAGCGCGCTCTGTGGGCGTTGCTCGACTGTGTGCCGGACAACTTCGTGTTGTATGGCGGCACCGCCCTGGCGCTGCGCCTGGGGCATCGTCAGTCCATTGATTTTGATTTCTTCAGCAACGATCCGTTTACACCGGATCAACTGCTGACGAAGTTGCCTTTCGCTGCCGATGCTCAGCGATTGCAGAGTGAGCCGAACACGTTGAGCATGGTGCTGGGTGAAGATCAGCCGGTGAAGCTGTCTTTCTTCGGCAAGCTGCGTCTGCACCGCGTGGGACAGCCGGAGCGTGCGACGGACAATGGCCTGCTGATCGCGTCGTTGCTCGATATCGCCGCTACCAAGATGGCATCCGTGCAGAATCGCAGCGAAGCCAAGGATTACCAGGACATCCACGCGCTGCTGCGGGCCGGCCTGACATTGGAACGGATGCTCGCCGCCGCTTTGGGAGTTTACGGTCCCAACTTCAACCCGGCGATCACGCTCAAAGCGCTAGTTTACTTCGAGGATGGCGATCTGCCCGGATTGTCCGAGCCGATCTGCCGACAATTGACCCACGCCGCCACGGACATCGGTCCCATCCCTTCACTGCCGGCAGCACATGAGCGGCTTGAATAGTTGTTGCGGCCGATCTGATATCCTGTGCCCCCATGCTGGAAAGAATCAATCAACTGGAAACCCAGGCCCGCGAAGCCTTGCAGCAGGTCAAAGATTCCGCTGCCCTTGAGCAGTTCCGCATCAGGTATCTGGGGGCCAAAGGCGCGCTCAAGGACCTGATGGGCCTGATGAAGGATGTGCCCGCCGATCAGAAGCGCAGTTTCGGACAGAAGGCCAACGCCCTGAAGCAGGCGCTCAATGAGGCGTTTGAGGCTGCCAAAGATTCGCTGAACGACTCCAGGTCTCAAGCCTCAAGCCTCAAGGCGCAACTCGACCTGACCGAGCCGCCGCTGCCGCCGCGGTTGGGAAGACGTCACATCATCACGCAGACCATGGACGAGCTGGCGGAAGTGTTCGGGCGCATGGGTTTCGACCTGGTGACGGGACCCGAACTGGAGGACGAGCGGCATAACTTCGAGGCGCTGAACATTCCGCCGCAGCATCCAGCCCGTGATCCGCTGGATAATTACTATCTGGCGACGGCCGCCCCCGGAAGGGACGTCTCCGCCTCCGCAAGTAGTGGAGGGGGATTGCGCATGTTGCGCTCGCAGACTTCGACGGTGCAGATTCGCGTGATGGAGAAGACGCAGCCGCCGCTGCGCGTGGTGTCGATGGGCCGGGTGTATCGTCCGGATGAACATGACGCCACGCATTACTCGATGTTCCACCAGATCGAAGGCCTTTACGTCGATCGCGGCGTGAGCCTGGTCGATCTGAATACCACGCTGCTGCAATTCGCACAGGCTGTCTTCGGCCCGCAGACGCAGGTGAAACTGGTGCCCAGTTACTTCCCCTTCACCGAACCCAGCGCCGAGATGTACGTGCGCATCGACTTGGGCAAAGGCATGCAGTGGATGGAACTGGGCGGCTGCGGCATGGTTGACCCTGCGGTGTTCGAAGCGGTGGGCTACGACCCCGAAGTGTGGACCGGCTTCGCGTTTGGATTAGGCATCGAACGCATCGCCATGCGCCGCCACAACATCACCGACATCCGTTGGCTGTTCGAGAACGACGTGCGCTTCCTTCGCCGGTTCTGACTTTCAGCGGGCGCGTGGATGTTTAGCGGGCGAGCTTGCTCGCTCCACGTGGAGCAAGTTCCGCGGCTAAACTGAAGCGAAAATCCAGCACGTGCAGTTCGGCGGTGGTGCGGCCGTTCCAGTGGTTGATTTGCGGCTTGAAGACCAGGTCGATCACCGCGCCGGCCGGCAATTCATCGGCGTAATCGCCCATGCTGAAAGCCACCGCCCGGGCGCGGGCGTCTTCCTGGCGCAGGTACAGCGAAAGATGCTTGCCGTGGTTGCCCATGCGCTGGGCGGGACGGTCGAGCGTGACCTGGCGCAGCAGCAGGCGCGGCGAGGGATTTCCTCGGCCGAAGGGCGCCAGCTTCTGAATCTGCTCGAACACAGGCAATTCGCAGTCGTGCAATGTCACTTCGGCGTCCAGCGTGATGGTCTGCGTCAATTGTTCGATGCTGAGATGCTGGTTGACGTAATCAGTCATCTGTTGGCGGAAGGCGTCGATGCGGTCGGCCGCCAGTGTCATTCCCGCCGCCATGGCGTGGCCGCCGAACTTCTGCAGGTGTTCGCCGCAGGCGCACAAGGCGGTGTGCAGGCACAGGCCTTCCACGCTGCGGGCTGAACCCTTGGCGATGTTCTCTGTTTCATCGATGCACAGCATCACGGCCGGGCGGCCGAAGGCTTCGACCAGGCGGCTGGCGACGATGCCCACGACGCCCGGATGCCATTGGCGATGCGCCAGCACCAGGGCGCGGCAGTCGTCGCGGTCGTAGCCGTGGTCCAGCACCATCTGCTGAGCCTGCTCGAAGATGGCCCGTTCGGTGGTGCGGCGGCGGTCGTTTTCCTGCGTGAGCATGGCTGCCAGTTGCGTCGCTTCATCCGCGGCGGCGTCGGTCAGCAGCTTCACCGCTTCCCGCGCGTGGCCCATGCGTCCGCAGGCGTTGAGGCGGGGGCCCAGCACGAAGCCGACGTGATAGCTGTCGATGGTCTTGCTGCGCAGGCGGGCGGCGTCGATCAGGGCGTTGAGCCCCACCAGTTGCGTGTCCTTGATGTGGCGCAGGCCGAAGACGGTAATCAGGCGATTCTCTGCCACCAGCGGCACGACGTCGGCCACGGTGCCCAGGGCGGCCAGGGAGAGGTTGTCCATCATCAGGTCGCGCAGTCTGGCGGGCAGACGATCGGCGCCGCAATGGTCGCGCAGGATCTGCCAGGCAAGCTTGAACGCCACGCCGGCGCCGCAGAGCGATGAGGCGTGGGGCGTAGGGCGTGGGGCGTGGGGCGTGGGAAGATCGGGATGCACGATGGCGCAGGCGTCGGGCAGTGCATGCGGATCGAAGGAATGATGGTCGGTGATGATCAGGTCGAGGCCGAGTTCGCGTGCGACTTTGGCCGGCTCGACGGCGGTGATGCCGCAATCGACGCTGACGATCAGGGGTTGACTCGTGCTGCGCAGCGAAGTGCTGCTTCGCAGAGCGGGATCCACCGCGAGGGCGGTGATGGCCTCGCTGTTGAGGCCGTAGCCTTCGTCAAGGCGGTGGGGCACGTAGGTGCTGACCCGTCCGCCGATGGCTTTGATGGCGTGATAGAGGATGGCCGAGGCGGTGACGCCATCGACGTCGTAGTCGCCGTAAACGACGATGTGCTGCTGATCGGCCACTGCCTGCAGGATGCGCCGGGTGGCGGCTTCGACACCGGCCAGATTCTTCGGGTCGTCCAGTTGGCGCAGGTCCGGTTGAAGGAAATGATCCGCCTCCACACCAGCCAGGCCGCGGGCCGCCAGAAGCGCGGCCAGCAATGGATGGCGAGCGTTGCGGTTCGCATCTGCGGATTCGACTGTTGCGTGGGCAGCCGGATCGTCCGATCGCCAGTGCCAGCGTCGCAGCCTCCCTGCCAGGTCCGACATGCCGACATGATAACCGATTGTCGGACCTCCTGACCGTTGCGACCGGCACAACTTGCCAAATGGACCACCTGCCGCCGGCGGGATACGCGCCGCAGCCTGAAGGTTCAGCCCGCATTGCACGATAAAAACTGTGATGTCATCCAACTGAAATGGTCACGCTTATCCTGAGGGACGATGCAATGCACGCCATAAGACAGCGCTCCGCCGGGGCGTTCACGCTGGTGGAAATCCTGATCGTGGTGGTGATTCTGGGCATCCTGGCGGCCATCGTGGTGCCCCAGTTCACCTCGGCCAGCGAAGAGACGCGAGCCAATGCCGTGAAGATGGACCTCCACCGCATTCGCCAGCAGATCGAAATCTACAAGTCGCAACACGATGATCCACCCACGGTGGACGGGTTCGTGAACCAGATGACCCTGTCCAGCGACGCCAATGGCGACACCGCAGCCATCGGCACCGATGGCTATCCCTTCGGCCCCTACCTGGCCACCCTGCCCTTCAATCCCTACACCAAGACCAACGACGTGGTGGACATCTCCGAGGATGTCGGCAGCAGCGCTTGGGCCTACGACGAGACGGACGGCACTTTCGTCGCCAACAGTGACGAAGAGCACCGCGAGTGGTGAGCCCGGCCGGGGGGGAACTCGAAACTCGAAACCGAATCTCTATACTGCGGGCATGAGAAGATCCGCGTACGCACTGCTGCTGGTAATGGGCCTGCTGCTGGCGACTTCTTGTCGCTCCACCGCGCCGTCACCGGGAGGGACAGTTCCGGGGGCGGGGGCAGCTCGCACATCGCTGGATCGCGTGGCGCCGCCGCTCAGTTCGCTGCACGGTGAGCCGATGGTGCGCGTGCGCATTTCGTCGTCGGCTGCTACGTTGCGATTCGATGCGGCCGGCCCGCTGATCGTTGGACCCGGCCCGGGCCATGAGACCAAAAGCCAGCCGCGATCCTTTCGATCACCACTGACCGTCAGCCGCGCCGCCGGGGCGTGGATGCTGCGCGACGCTGCGGGCACATCGCTGCGCTGGGCATTGCCCACACTGGCTGTCGAATGCGGCAGCGTGCAGAGCGGCCAGGCCCTGCGCCTGGTGAACGGAAATTTGCACCTCGACGGCCATGAATATCCCGGCCGCATCGTGCTGCTGGCGGCTTCGTCCGATCCGGCCCGCATCGATGCGATTAACCACGTGCCCTTGGAAACATACCTTCCGGGGGTGCTCCAGCATGAGCTTTATCCCAAGTGGCTACCGGCCGCGTATCGTGCCCAGGCCATCGCCGCCCGTTCCTATTCCATCGTGCAACTGGTCCGCAAGAGCGATCAGCCCTACGACATGGAATCGACCACCGCCAGCCAGGTTTACGGCGGGCGTGCCAGCAATCCCACCGCCATCGCCGCCGCCGCCCAGACCCGCGGCCAGGTGCTGACCTACCAGGGCCGCGTCGTCGAGGCGTTTTACTCCAGCAGTTCCGGCGGAGCGACGCAGGATGCCACTTGTGCCTTCGTGGATCGGCCGGGCTGGTTCGACATCCCGCCACTGCGCGGGCGCACCCACGGCTGGGGCACGCAGGCGACCTATTACCAATGGAACCCGTTCTCCGTCGATGCCGCCACGGCCGCTTCGCGCATGGCCCAGTGGGGGCGCAACAACAGGCATGCGATTGCCGGGCTCAGCGGCTTGCGCGATGTAAGCATCACGCAGCGCAGCGGTTCCGGCCGGCCCGCCCAGTTCACCATCACCGACGCCGCCGGCCGCCGCTACCTGTTGTGGGCCGAGCAGTTCCGCCACGCGGTCAATACCGGCGCGCCTTCCGATCAACAGTTGCGCAGCAGCAACGTGCAGGTGCGCGTGGCGGGCGGGCGCGTGCAATTCCTCGGCGGCCGCGGCTACGGCCACGGCGTGGGCCTCGATCAGTGGGCCGCCCAGGACATGGCCCAGCGCGGCCACGACGAGCGCGCCATCCTGGCCACCTTCTACCACCAGGCCCACATCAGCCGGGCATACTGAAGCCCGCCATCACCGGCATTCCAATGGTATTGTCACCCCTCTTGGCTGTGACTGGTTTTCTAGAAAACGAATAACTCAAGCGGACCGATTGACCCAAGCCGTGGCCGCAAAAAAGCGCAAAAATCGCAACAACGAGCCAATCGCGGAGGTCGCGGAGACGCAGAGGTTTTTACTCATCATGTTCTTGTACTCAAATCTTCTCTTATCTCAGCGCTGTCTGCGTCTCTGCGACCTCCGCGACAACCTTCTTTGTGCGTTTTGTGCCTTTTTGCGGCCAATCTCGTTCTGATCGGTCAGTTTGAGTAAGGTGTATCACCATGCGCATCCTGTACCTCGACCTCGACGCTTTGACCCCCTCGCACTTAAGCTGCTACGGCTACCACCGCCGGACCTCGCCCACCATCGACGCCATCGCGGCCCGGGGAGTGCGCTGCAACAACGTCTATTGCTCCGATGCCCCGTGTCTGCCCTCGCGCACCGCGTTCTACCAGGGCCGCTTCGGCATCCACACCGGCGTGGTCGGCCACGGCGGCTCGGCGGCGGACATTCGACCCCAGGGGCCCCAACGTGATTTCCGCGGTTTCACTGAAACCCACTGCTTCCCCTTCCAGTTGCAGCAACTGGGCTTCCACACCGCGATGGTTTCGCCCTTCGGGCAACGCCATGCCGCCCATCACTTCTATGCCGGCTTCCACGAGATGCACAACACCGGCCGCTACGGCGGCGAGTCGGCTGAGCAGGTGCAGCCGACCGTCGAACGCTGGCTCAGGCACAATGCCCAGCGCGATCAGTGGTATCTGCACGTCAACTTCTGGGACACCCACTGCCCCTATCGCGCCCCGGCCGAGTACGGCAATCCCTTCGAAGGCCAGCCGCTGCCGGACTGGATCACCGATGACGTGCTGGCTCAACACATCAAGACGGTGGGTCCGCACACGGGCATGGACCTGAACTTGTTCACCGACGCCGACGTGAAAAACTTCCCGCGCCAGCCGCTGCGCATCGACAGCCGCGATGCCCTGCGGCAGTGGATGGATGGTTACGACACGGCCATCCGTTACGTGGACGATCAGATCGCCCGCATCGTGGTGTTGCTGAAGGCGGCCGGGGTTTACGAGGACACGGCCATCATCATCAGTGCCGATCACGGCGAAAACCAGGGCGAACTGGGCATCTATGGCGAACACGGCACCGCGGACCACGCCACCTGCCACATTCCCATGATCGTGCGCTGGCCGGGCGGCGCGAGTGGTTGCGTGGATGATGGTTTGCGTTACCACCTGGATTGGGCCCCGACGTGTCTGGACCTGCTGGGCGGTGCGGAGCGCGTGCAGGAAGAGTGGGATGGGCAGAGTTACGCGGTCCTGATCCGTCAAGGTTCGGCGCCCGGGCGCGAGGACCTGGTGATCAGCCAGTGCGCTCATGTTTGCCAGCGCAGTGTGCGTTTCGATCGCTGGCTGTACATCCGCACCTATCACGACGGACTTCGCCTGTTCCCGCGCGAGATGATTTTTGACCTGGTGGCTGACCCGCACGAGCAGCACGACCTGGCGGGTGAACATCCCGAACTGCTGCGCGAGGGCGCCTGGCGGCTGAGCAACTGGCACGACGCCCAGATGGCCAGGATGCTGCGCCACACGACAGCGTGCAGTGATCCGATGTGGCTGGTCATGCGCGAGGGCGGGCCTTTCCATGCACGCACGGGCGCTGATGACGGCTCACTGCATGGCGCTGCGGGGTACGACCGCTATCTGCAGCGCCTGGAGCAGACCGGCCGGGCTGAGGGAGCCAGACTATTGCGCCAACGTTATCCTGTGGTCGGTTCGAAAGGATCGTAATGGGAGAACAAGTCGAGATGATCGTGAAACTGCCCGCACCAAGCACGCGCGGATCCATGTCACTGGAACAGGCCTTGTCGGGTCGCCGCTCGGTCAGAAGCTACAGCGGCAAGCAGGTGTCGCTGGAGAACCTGGGGCAGTTGCTCTGGTCGGCCCAGGGTTGCAGTGACAAAGAGGGCCATCGCACCGCGCCCTCGGCGGGTGCTCTGTATCCTCTGGAACTGTATGCGGTGGTGGGTGCGGTCAGCGGATTGGAAGCGGGGCTGTATCACTACGCACCGGCTGATCGTGCGCTGAGCAAGCGAATGAACGGCGACCTGCGCCAACAAGTCGCCAGGATTTCGCTGGAGCAGATGTGGATCAGCGGCGCATCGTGGCTGGCGGTGTTCTGCGCAGTGACGCAGCGGGTGACGGAGAAGTACGGCCCTGACAGTCGGCGGTTCGTGGACATGGAAGCAGGGCACGCGGCGCAGAACCTGATGCTACAGGCGGTGGCCCTGGGCATGGACACGTGCGTGGTGGGCGCGTTCAAGGCGGACCAGTTACGCAAGGTCCTGCAGATTCCGCAGCCGCAGTTGCCTCTGCTGATCGTACCTGTGGGTTATTCAGAGCTAAGTTGAACGATTAACGCCGGTCAGGCGGATGCTCTGATGGTTGTTATTTCTGGTACACAAGTTAAGATTTTTGGAATGCCAATGCCACTGCCAAGCCTTCTTTTCATCCTGCTGCTGACCTGGTTCGGTGGGCTGAGCGGATGTAATCGCGAGGCGTCGTATCCATCGCGGCCGGTGACGTTGATCTGTCCTTGGGCGGCCGGGGGCGGGACGGATCGCCTGGCCCGGCATATGGCGGTGCAGTTGGAAGGTGAGTTGGGCGTGCCCATCAACGTGGTCAACGCCACGGGCGGCGGCGGCGTGGCGGGGCACATGCGCGGGGCCCTGGCCCGGGCGGATGGCTACACGATGACGCTGGCCACGGCCGAGTTGAACATCCTGCACTGGCGCGAACTGACCAGCATCACTTACCGTGACTTTGAGCCGTTGATGCAGATCAACCGCGATGATGCGGCCTTGTTCGTGCGCAGCGATGCGCCCTGGCACAGCGCGGCCGAGTTGGCGCAGGCGATACGTGACAACCCGCGCAAGATGCGGGCGTCGGGCACAGCTTTCGGCGGCATCTGGCATTTGAGCGTGGCGGGTTGGCTGGACGTGCAGCAGATAGAGCCGGAGCATCTGATCTGGGTGTCGATCAACGGCTCGAACCAGTCGTTGCAGGAGATGATCGCGGGGCGGCTGGAACTGGTCTGCTGTTCGCTGCCCGAAGCGCGTTCGCTGCTGGATGGCGGCATGATCCGGGCGTTGGCGGTGATGAGCGAAGAACGTGTTGATGGCTTTCCGGATGTGCCGACGCTGCGCGAGCAGGGTTTGGATTGGTCGATGGGCACCTGGCGCGGTCTGATGCTGCCCCGAGGCGTGCCGGCGGATCGGGTGCAGAAGCTGCGTGAAGCGATGCGACGCGTCACCGCTGATGCAGCTTTCAGCAAATTCATGCAGGAGGCGGGCTTCGTGGCGGTGGTGGCGGACGGCGAGCAGTTTGGAACGATGCTGGAGGACAACGATCAGCGTCTGGGCGGCGTGCTCAAGGGGCCCAGCTTCAGCGCGGTGTCGCGGCAGCGCATCGGGGTGATGTTTTTCCCGACGTTGATCGGCATCGGCCTGCTGCTGACGATCGCGGCCGTGTGGTGGCGCGGTGAGTTGCGCGGCAGCGCAGGACAGCGGCGATTGGCCGGCAGCGATCTGTTGAAAGCGGGGGCGGCTCTCGGATTCATCATGCTGTACGTGCTGGCCTGGGAGTGGATGGGTTTTGTGCTCAGCACCGCGATGGCGCTGGCGGCGGGGCTCATTCTGATGCGCGTGCGCGGGCATACGGCTTTGATCATCGCGGTGGCGGCGTCGGCGATCACGTACCAGGCGTTCGCGGTCTTTCTGCGTGTGCCGCTGCCGTGGGGATGGTTAGGGTGGTAATCGCATGATCGAACATCTCGCACAAGCAGCCCAGCAGGTGTTTCTAAACGGCCAGGTGTGGCTGGTGATCGTGGCGGCGGCGCTGTTCGGCACGTTCGTGGGCGCGATACCGGGACTGACCGCCACCATGGCGGTGGCGCTGTTCGTGCCGATGGCATACTGGCTGGATCCGGTGGCGGCGATGGCGGGCATGGTGACGATGGTGGCCTGCGCGATTTTTGCCGGCGACATTCCCGCCGTGCTGCTGCGCATCCCGGGCACCCCTGCCTCGGCGGCGTTCACCAATGAAGCGTATCAACTCGGCCGGACCCATGGAGCGCGGCGGCTGCTGTCGCTGATGCTGGCGTGCAGTGTGATCGGCAGCTTCATGGGCGCTGCGGCGCTGATCGCCATCGGCCATCAACTGGCGTACGTGGCCGCCTGGTTCAGCGTGGCGGAATATTTCTGGTTATACCTGCTGGGCCTGTGTTGCGCGGTGCTGGTGGCGCGCGATCGGCCGGGCGTGGCGGTGCTGGCGCTGCTGACGGGCGTGGCCCTGTCCACCGTCGGACTCAGCGCGGTGCACGGGCAGGCACGCTTTACTCTCGGGCGACCGGAGCTGGCCCAGGGCGTGGGTTTCATTCCCGCCATGATCGGGCTGTTCGGCTTATCTGAAGTGCTCAACAACCTGATCGGCGGCAAACGCAACGATCATGGGGCAGCGGCAGTTGATGAGAAATCCAGCGACAACAGCGGCCTGCTGCGATTATCGAATCTTCTGCATCGCAAGCGCGACGCGGTGCGCAGCGGCATGATCGGCGCGGGCGTCGGTATGTTGCCGGGCGCCGGTGCGGACATGGGGGCGTGGGTGGCGATGGCCTCCAGCGGGCGCGGCAAGCGCACAGCAGCGCAGAGCAATGAGCAGCGCGACACCAACATGATCTGCGATGCGGCCGTGGCCAAATCCGCATCGCTGGCAGGGGCGTGGATCCCCGCCCTGGTGTTTGGTATCCCCGGCGATTCGGTGACCGCGATCGTCATCGGCGTGCTGATGATGAAGAACATCACGCCCGGCCCGAGCATCTTCGCCGAGCAGGCGCCGCTGGTGTACGGCATTTATCTGCTGTTCGCGGCAGCCAGCCTGGTGCTGATTCCGGTGGGACTGGCAGCCATCTGGTGCGGCGGGTGGGTCGTGCGCGTGCCGCAGCGGGTGCTGATGCCATTGATCGCGGTGTTCTGCGTGGTCGGTTCCTATGCGATCAACGGCAGCTACTTTGACGTGGCGGTGATGCTGGCCCTGGGGGCATTGGGTTTTGTGTATGAGCGGTTCAGCATTCCGCTGGCGCCGGTGGTGCTGGGTATCATTCTGGGCGGGCCGCTGGAGGAGCGCTTTATTCAGACGCTCAGCGGCGCGGACGGCTCATTGTTGGGCTTTGTGGATCGGCCGGGCTCGGCCCTGCTGGCAGTCATTTTCGTGTCTATCTGGACCCTACCGCTGCTACGAAAGCTGCGGTCCAGCCAGGCGGTACGGGGCTGATCGCGCGCACAAACTGGTTCGGCCAAACAGCCGTTCTGCGTGCGGAACATTCCAGCATAACATATTATTTATACAATATTTGCGAATGTCATGGCGCTTGAGGGCGCGCACAAACGTTGCGCTGATTCTGACCGCGAATCCACACCACGCCAGCACAAACCACATTAAGAATTCGGTATATTTGCATTGAAATATGGATATCAATATTGAAATCTAGTATACTAGACTTATGATAATGAGCTCCATGATCAGTGGCTTGGACTGGAGGTTTAGCTATGTCGCTAGCTCATCACAGCCGCTCTCGCAGCGGGTCCGACGGATTGCTCCATTCATGATCGGATCGTTTCAAATCGTTTCTGTGCTGGTGCGTTTCTGAGGTTTATCACACAACGGAGGTCATCTCATGTTTCAAGTGCAGCAGAAAAGACGGATCGTGACAGCACTGGGAGTATTTGGCATCGCGGGGTTGGCATTTCTGGGAGCGGGATCGGTGCAGGCGGTGGCGCCGCCAGTGACCGATGGCCTGATCTTCTCCATGGACGCCGGTGACGTGACAGAAAGTGGCGGGGTCATCACACAGGCCAACGACCAATCAGGGCGTAACAATCACGCCGCCAACGCCACCACCGGCCCCACGCTGGTCAGCAGCGTGACGCCAATGGGTCAGGATGCGCTACGTTTCGACAACACGTTGACTCAGTACCTGGAAATCGCCTCCAATCCCACCGATTTTGACGGCCAGGCGGTGACGGTCTACGTCGTATTCAAGGCTGCCACGTTCAGCAGCGGCGCCCGATTGGTGAACTTTGGTTTCGATGACGTCAATCCAGACCCTGGCATTACCACGCCCAGCGGGCGGGTGAATGGTTCATTCATGCAGACTGACGGGCGGTTAATCATTCAGGGACGCACCGCAACAAACGGCACAACCGCAAGCGTGTCGACCGGCCTCGGTCTGACGAACAACACGGACTTCTTTCTCGGCTCTTACTCCATCTATGACAGCGGCAATATGCAAGTGACGCTATACACAAAAGACGGCACGATTGCTTCTGCTGAAAACACTACTGGAGTAGCCACGGCAGTGGGCCAGAACCATGTCAAGACCCTCCTTGGCGCCAATGGGGCAACCAGCGATCCCCATGCTGCTCCGACGGGCTACTTTAATGGCGACCTGGCTGCGGTGCTGATCTACGACCATGCCCTCGACACCAATGAGCAGAAACAGGTCGAGCATTATCTGTTCACCACTTTCTTCGCCCATCCCGGCGACGCCAACGGCGACGGCATGGTCAACCTTGCTGACCTGCAAATCCTCGGCGACAACTGGCAATCCACTACCGCCAAGTGGAGCCTGGCCGACTTCACCTGGGACGGCATGGTCAACCTGGCTGACCTTCAGATCATCGGCGACAACTGGGGCTACGGCGCCGGCCCGGACATCAGTTTCGATGCGGCGCTGCAACAGGTGGGTATCGTCATTCCTGAGCCGGCTAGCCTGACGCTTCTGGTCCTGCCCCTGTCGCTGGTCTTGCGCCGGCGCTGGTAACCCAATAGCCCCGGCCTTGGCCGGGCTGTTGCATTGCTCCCGGCCAAGACCGGGACTATCTGGAGACTAATGAATGTTCAGCCGTAAAGGTTTCACCCTCATTGAACTATTGGTCGTGATTTCGATCATCGCTCTGCTGATCTCGATCCTGCTGCCGGCCCTGACCAAGGCCCGCTTCACCGCCAAGGAGATGAGTTGCATGGCCAACGTCCGCCAGATCGCCACGGGGATGTTGGCCTACGAGGTGGACGCCGGCCGGCTGCCTCGGCACGTGGCGGAAACCGTGTCCAGCGGCACGACGCTGTTTCCCACTATCATCGCCAACGGCGGGGCCAACAACGACATGCGCCGGCAGATCGCGCCCTACGTCGGCATCGAGTTTTTCGTCTGCCCGTTCTTCGACAAGCAGAACTACGGCTTTTCCAACTTCGCTTATCCCAGCGCCGTCCGCATCTACACACCTTACGTTCTCGCTCCCGGGTACTTCCGCGAATACATCACCGGCGCCGGCTACAGCACGGATCCGCTCAAGCGGTTCACCAAGTCGCATGAGCCGTGGACGTACGACGGCCAACGCATGTCCGCCATGGTGGGCGACCACCTGTATCGCGTCCACGCCACCGGCCGCACTCGCGTCAACCACCCAAAAGGCAGCGACGGATTCGGCGTGTCCAACAAGGTGACCGCCGCGGCCGGCAACTTCGTGGGTAGCTACTACGAGGGGTTCTACAGTGACGACCTGCGATCGCAGTACACCACCAACTTCTCCTTCACCGACGGCAGCGCCGCGCTGTTCCGCGGCAACGACGAACGGATGCGGGCCGCGCCTTCCACCAGCTCGCCGTCCGAGGACTACCTGGTCCCACAGCGATAGACAACCCATGAAACATATACTGATCTGCGTCCTGGTCTCCGTCAGTTTCTGCGGCCAGACGGTGGTCGCTCCGCTCGTCACCGCCGAGGGGCCGCGCGGCGTGATCGCCAGCGAAGTGGTCCTGGCGAGCTCGCCTGAACCAGCGGAGATTTCCGCCTACAATCCCGGCTTGGCGCGGTTGCCCGACGGGCGCCTCATCGCGACCTACAACTTGCGCCGCGGCTTCATCAAAACCTCCGACGATCATGGCCAAACATGGCAGGATCGCGGCATTTTCAGCTTCCGACATGCCCGCCCCTTCTGCGCTGGCAATAGCGTATACATCCTTGGTCACTCCAACGATCTGATGGTCATCCGCAGCGATGACCGCGGTGAAACCTGGTCCGAGGAAGTCAAGCTCACCGAGGGCCAGCGCTGGCACCAGGCGCCATGCAACGTCTGGTACGCCAACGGCAACGTCTATCTGGTGATGGAGCGGATCGAGCGGCCGGAGGATTTCAAAGGCTGGTCCGTGACCTACACCGCGCCGGTGCTGATGCGGGGCAAGGTCGGCGACGACCTGACCAGGCGCGAGTCGTGGACATTCGCCAGCGAATTGTTCTTCCACGACGTGGTCGATCCGAACCAGGTGAAGTACCTGGGCGTGCCGTTCTATCCCTACGACCCCAACGCCTCGATCGAGATCGTGCCCGGACGCAAGAACTACACCCTGGGCTGGCTGGAAACCAACGTCTTGCAGATCGTCGATCCCGATCACATCTGGTACGACCCGAGTGGCCACACGTTTCACCTGTACATGCGGACCTACACGGGCAGGAGCAACATCGGTGCCATCGCCAAGGTGGTCGAGAACGCTGACGGTACGATGACCACGATGTTGGAGAAGGCCCCATCGGGCAAAGAGTTGGTGTATATCCCGCTTCCGGGTGGTCAGATGAAATTCCACATTCTTTACGACGAGCAGACGAAGCTATACTGGCTGCTGAGCACGCAGGCGGTGGACAGCATGAAGAAGCCGCAGTTGCTGGAGGAAGGACGTTTCGGGCTGGCGGACAATGAACGGCGGCGGCTGCAACTGCACTTCTCGAGCAACGCGGTGGACTGGTGCTTCGCGGGTATCGTGGCGATCGGCAAAACGCACTATGATTCGCGGCATTACGCCAGCATGGTGATCGACGGCGACGACCTGCACGTGCTCAGCCGTTCGGGTAACAGTGAGGCGGCCTCAGCGCACAATACGAATATCATCACGCTCCATACGATTCGCAATTTCCGCGATCTTGTGTATTGAACGAATGATTAAGGCGTTCAGGTCAATAGCGCATGGCTGGGCAATAGACACCAAGGGTCACACTCATGAAGACACGTCGGTCAGTCAGAATTCTGGTCACCATCGCCTGCTGCTTTCAGTGGGTGAATTCGGCGGCTCGGGCGCAGGACGCGACGACACTCGCCCTGCAGCCGCCCGAGGTGCAGGTGTATCCCGAGGGCCACACCTACGACCTGGATCGCCGCGATTTCCAAGGCATTCCCGGCATCGCGCGGGCGGCCAACGGGCGGCTGTGGGTCACGTGGTACGCCAACAACAAGGGCGACAGCCCCGAAGGCTGGGGCGAAGGGCCCGGCAACTTTTCGCTGCTGGTGACCAGCGGCGATGACGGCAAAACCTGGTCGAAGCCGGCCGTGGTGATCGATCCAGCCGACCCGATGATCCGTTCGTTTGATCCCGTGGTGTGGATCGATCCCACGGGGCGGTTGTGGTTTTTCTGGGCCCAGGCCCATACGCATTGGGACGGTCGGGCAGGCGTGTGGGCCATCACCACCGACAATCCCGGTGATGCCAATCCCACCTGGTCCGAACCGCGCCGGCTGTTCGACGGCATCATGATGAACAAGCCCACCGTGCTGTCCAATGGTGATTGGTTGGCGCCGGTGGCCGTATGGACGAGGGAGCCCAGCGTCACCGAGGGCAAGCGCCCGGTGACGGCACCCGGCGCTATCATCGACCTGCCCGAGCTGGAATACTCCAACGCATTCTGCTCGCGCGATCAGGGCAACACCTGGCAGTTGCTCGGCCAACCCGATGTGCCCGATCGCCAGTACGATGAGCACATGTTCGTGGAACGCAAGGACGGCTCGATCTGGGTGCTGGTGCGCACCCGGTACGGCATCGGGCAGAGTTTCTCAACCGATGGCGGCAAAACCTGGTCGCCGGGAGAGCCGTCCGGCATCCCGCACCCGGTGTCGCGTTTCTTCATCCGTCGGCTCAACTCCGGCAGCCTGCTGTTGATCCGCCATGACCCGCCCGATGAAAAGAAACGTTCGGACCTCAAGGCGTTTGTCTCCACCGACGATGGCAAGACCTGGAGCGGCGGGCTGATGATCGATGAACGGCTGAATGTGTCGTACCCCGACGCGGTGCAGGCGAATGATGGCACGATCTATGCCATCTATGACTACGATCGCATGGGGCAGATGAAGATTTACATGGCGGTGTTCACGGAGCAGGACGTGGCGGCAGGGCGACTGGTGAGTGACGGCAGCCGACTGCGTGTGGTAGTCAATGACGCCGGTGAGCCGGATGCTCCTTGAGTTGGAGCGCGCGAGATTACTACAACATTGGATGGACTCGATCACATGAGTAAGACTGTAGTGACGTTCGGTGAAGTGATGGCCCGTTTTATGCCTGCGGGACATCTGCGTCTGCGGCAGGTGATGCCGGGCACGCTGGAGGTGACCTTTGGCGGCTCGGAGGCCAACGTGGCGGCGTCGATCTGTCTGCTGGGCGGTAGCGCGTCGTTTGTGACGACCTTGCCGGACAACGTGCTGGCCGATGCTTGCCTTGCGGACCTGCGTTCGATGGGCGTCGAGACACGGCATGTGCAGCGCAGCAAGCGCGGGCGGCTGGGGCTTTATTTCGTGGAGACCGGCGCCAATCAGCGGCCGAGCCAGGTGGTATATGATCGCGAAGGCGCGGCCGTGGCGATGGCGGAGCCGGATAGTTATGACTGGGCGAAAATTTTCCAGGGCGCCGGTTGGTTCCACGTTTCGGGCATTACGCCAGCCGTGTCCGCCCAAGCGGCGGAGGCTGCCATCAGCGCGGCTGCCGCAGCCAGGAAAGCCGGGCTGACCGTGTCCTGCGATCTGAACTTTCGCAAGAAACTTTGGAACTGGCACGCGGGCAATCAGAAGCCGCGCGATCTGGCCGAGCAGGTCATGCGCAAACTGCTCGTTCACGTGGATGTATTGATCGCCAACGAAGAGGATTGCGCCGACGTGCTGGGCGTGACCGCTGACGGCAGCGATATCGACCAGGGCAAGCTGGCGGTGGAACGCTATCCGCAGGTGGCCCGCGGCGTGTGCAGCCAGTTCGCCAATATTAAGCTGGTGGCGATCACGCTGCGGCAGAGCATCTCCGCCGATCACAACCTGTGGGGCGCGATGCTGTACGACGCGAAGGCTGATACCGCGCACATGGCACCGTGCGATGACAAGGGCGCCTATTCGCCTTACCCGATCACGGACATCGTGGACCGCGTGGGTGGCGGCGACTCCTTCGCCGCGGGATTGATCTTCGCGCTCAACGATGAGAAGTGGCGCGAGCCGGCCCAGGCGGTGCGTTTCGCGGTCGCATCCTCGTGCCTGGCCCACTCCATCAAGGGCGACTTCAACTACGTGACGCGCAGCGAGGTCGAACGACTGGTCGGCGGATCAACCAACGGGCGCGTGGTGCGCTGAAGCACGCCGGCCGGCACTGTTCGTGTTCCCCTGGGTGAAGACCGCCCGCGGCTGGGGCGACATCCCGGCCGCGACATCGGTAAACTACGCGGCCTTATGGCCCTGTTGTCGATCGCCAATCTCGAATACCGCATCGGCGAGCGCGTGTTGCTCGACGGCGCCAGCCTCACGCTCAACGCAGGCGATCACGTCGGACTGGTCGGACGCAACGGATGCGGCAAGACCACGCTGATGAAACTCATCGCCGGGTTGTCGGCTCACGGCCCCGATGCCGGGCAGGTCCAGATCTCCCGCGACGCCACGGTGGGGTATCTCACCCAGGATCCCGACCTCGATCTCGACCAGACCCTGCGCCACGAAGCGGGCTCAGCTTTTGCTGAACTGACCCGCCTGCACGATGAGTTGGACAAAGTCGCTCACGCCATGGCGGAGGTGACCGATGGCGCAGGTGAAACGATGCAACGTCTGCTGCGGCGATACGAGCAGCTTGAGCATCGCATGCAGCAGGCTGGCGGTTACGCGGTTGACCACCTGATCGAGGCCACGCTGCACGGAGTGGGTCTTGATGATTCGACATTCAACGTCAAGGTGCGTGATCTGTCCGGCGGACAAAAAGGCCGGCTCGCGCTGGCGAAGCTGCTGCTTTCCAAGCCGGACGTGCTGCTGCTGGACGAGCCGACCAATCACCTGGACATCGCGGGGCGGGAATGGCTTGAAAACTTCCTCAACCAGTTTCCCGGGGCGGTGATTCTCATCAGTCACGACCGCTGGCTGCTCAACCGCACGGTCAGCCGGATTTACGAACTGGAAGCTGGACAACTGGTGGAATATCCAGGCAATTACGACAAATTCCGCCAGCTTCGCGCCGAGCGCATCCTCGCCCAGCATCGCGCATTTGAGAAGCAGCAGACGAAGATCCGCCACGAACAGGCCTTCATCGATCGTTACCGGGCAGGCCAGCGCGCCAAGCAGGCCCAGGGCCGCGAGAAGCGCCTCGCACGTTTCAAGCGCGATGAAGGACTCGAGCGGCCGGTCGAACTCGATGAAGTCAACATTCGATTCGCGCCGATCCAGCGGGCCGGGGATCAGATCGTCGTCGCGGTGCAGGTATCCAAAAGCTATGGCCAGAAGGTTCTGTTTCGTGACGTGACGCTGACGATCCAGCGCGGCGACCGCATCGGTGTCATCGGCCCCAACGGGGCCGGCAAGACCACATTGACGCGCTGCCTGCTGGGGGAACAGGATGCTGATCCCGATCCCAGAACCGTCATCAGGATCGGAAGCTCCGTTGACATCGGCCACTACCATCAGACTCACGAAGGTCTCAACACCCAACTCACCGTCGTCGATTACCTGCGCCTCAAAGTGCCCGATCAGTTGGAGCAATCCGCGCGCGATCTGGCAGGTGCGTTCCTGTTCTCCGGGGGCGACCAGGACAAACCGCTCAGCGCTCTATCCGGCGGCGAACGCAGCCGCACCGTGCTTGCCGGCCTGGTCGTCAGCGGCCACAACGTGCTGGTGCTCGACGAACCGACCAATCACCTGGACATCCCATCCTGCGAGCGTCTGGAGGAATCGCTGCTCCGCTTCAACCGGGCGGAAAAGCGCTACTCCAAGGAAGGCGCCAACAAGATCCATCCCGGCACGCTCATTCTCGTCACGCACGATCGTTGGTTGCTGGATCGCCTGGTTGATCAGTTGCTGGTGTTCGACGGGTCCGGCCGCGTGACGCACTTTCTGGGCACTTACAGCGATTACCTCGCCGAGCAGGCCCGGCAGCAGACGGTTGCCGAGCCCAAACCTGAAAAACCCAAACCTGAAAAGCCGAAGCCCGCGCCCAAGTCCAAACCCACCCGACCTTCCAAGGGCGGCGGTGGTGGCGGTGGGGGGCTCGGCAGGATGTCGCAGGAAAAACTCGAAGCAGAGATAGAGCGCCTTGAAACGGAACTGCACCGAATTGATTTTGATCTGGCCAGCCCGGCGGTGTTCAGCGACGGCGACAAGGTCAGGCAACTGAAAGCCGAGCGGGAGAAACTCGAATCTGAGCTTAAACCCCTCGAACGCGAATGGGGCCGGCGGGCGGAGTAAATACTCGCCGAAGCGGCGATTCTGCGCGCGATCATCATTGATACCGGCCGTAGCGCTGGATGGCCGCCATGAGTAATCGCATGCCGGCCAGGCGCGAGCCGTTGTTGACTGAGCCTGAAGTGGCGAAGACCAGGCCGCGCTGGGCCTGGGCCTGTTCAAAATCGCGCAGGAACTCGGCGACCATGTTGGCCTGCTCGTTGCGGCTGTAGGTGAATGGGGCCAGCTGGCCGTGGATGGCCGCCCTGGGTAGTTGTTGACGGATTTCGCGGACGGTGAGGGTGGGCCCGAGGTTGACCACGGTGACGCCGGCCTTCGCGAGGTTGGGCAGTTGGTGAGCCATGGCCGAGTCGGAGTGATGATAGCGCCAGTCACCCGAGTCCGGACAATAGCGCCCGTACACAGCTGTGGTGATGGGCAGCGCGAAAAACTCGTACATCTCGGCGTTCAACAGGGCGCAATTATCGTCATGAAAACTCCAGCCACGCGGCGCATCCTGCGGGCTGTAGCCGGCTTCTTCGTCCCGGATGCGGGCGATCTCCAGGATGACGCGCTTGATCTGATCGCTCAGGCGGGCGGCCAGGTCCGGCTCATCGAGGATCAGATAGATCAGATTCTCCGGCCCGAAGATGCTGGTGGCGAAAGTGACCGGGCCGCGCTGATGGCGATAGATCGGAGGCTTGATCCCTCGCGGCAGCAGGCGCGCCTTGGCTTGTTCCCAGTCCGGCGGCAGGATCGTGGCGCGGATGTCTCGCTGTTCCACACGGTCGAGCAAGGCCTTCAATTCATCTCGGGTGTCAGCCGCCTGGTGCATCCACCACGACCCGGCCGGGCCACCGAGCCATTCGTTGCGGGCCTCGAAGACGGTGTGCAGTCCGCCACAGGCCGGGTATTGCAAATCAGGATCGCGCGGCTTCTCATCCAGCAGGCGGCGGCCGACGATTCGCTCTGCCAGGTCGTTGTAACGGCGGCTGACGTCCACGCGGTACGCATCATCCGTCTCGAAGCATCGGTAATCCTCTTCGATGCCCAACTCGGCAAACACGCACTCCCAGGTGCAGAATGCCCCGAGCGGAACCTGCGGAATGTCAGCCGCGAATGGATCGCGCATGGCCGGTTCCTGATCAGCCCAGAAGCGATCCAGGTCAACCGGCGCCAGGCCGTCGTGGGATTGCATCTGGGACAAAAGGTCATCGACCAGTTTTTTCTGTTGCGGTTGAAGGAAGTCGTAGGCGTTCATAGTGGGTAGATCACCTGCGCAGTAGCTCATCCAGCGGAATGCTCTCGAACGCCAGGTCCGACCCGCTGCACTCGTAGATGATGCCGATGGTGTCTTCATCGATTGACGTCAGGCACGAGTATCCGCGGTTGAAGCCCTCATCCAGCAGCAGCCAGTATTCTTCGGGCCAGGTCATGCCATCGTCAAAGCTCACCTTGATGGTGGTGCGTTCGCGCGGATTTTCATCGACGTTGGGATTGGCGAACAGCAGAATGGATTTCTGCTGGCCGTTGTCGGTGTAGCGATGCTTGAGCAGTGATCCCATGCACACCGGCTCGGGCAGGGCGACGTCGGTGGTGGGGTGCGCCTGCCAGGTCTGGCCCATGTCGCTGGTTACCGCGACCGCGCGATGGTTGATGTTTCCTTTGGCCGGTCTCTGCCGCATGTTGAGCATCAGCGAGCCGTCACTGAGTTGTGCCACCGCGCATTCGTTGCTGTAACTGTGGGCCGGCTCACTGGTCGTCCAGGTGTGGCCGCCGTCGCTGCTCCAGGTGATGTTGGAGAAGGTCGTGCCCTCAGCGTCGCGTCCCTGGGAGGGGAACACCAGCGTGCCGTTGTCCATGGTGATGCCGCGCCCGGGGGCCGGAGCCCACAGCCACCACTCGCGCTTCTTGCACATCTGCGTGAGATTCGCTGGCTCGCTCCAGGATACGCCGTCATCATTGCTCGTCACGAGCATGAACTGCGACGTTTCCTTCACGTCAAAGCCGGGCTGCGAGCCTTTATTTTTCCATTGATGTTCCCACTGTGTGCTCTGCGACGTGAGGCCTTCGATCCAGTGTCCCTGCTCATCGAGCAGGCCGTACATCCACAGAGCGGCGACGAAGATGTTGTCGGAGTTTTTATCCACCAGGATGCAGGGATCGCTGACGCCGTTGAACTTCTGCGGCAGATCGCCCCATTCGCCCATATCCATGGCAATGCGCATGGGTTCCCAGGTGCTGCCGCCATCGGTGCTGCGGCTGAGGCCGATGTCGATGTCGCCCTGCAGGTCGCGGCTGCTGGCGTGGCGTGCGTCGTACACCGCCAGCAGCGTGCCCTTGTTGGTGGTGGCCAGCCCCGCCACACGGTATGAGTCCACGTTGTCATCCAGATGCTGCCGCACCGCCACGCCGATGCGCTGCACCACCGGCGGACTGATGGGATCGGGCATGATCACGCTGTCGGCGTCCAGGCGAATCTCGGTGCAGCCGGCATCCACCTTGTGGTGCAGATCCGCAGCGTCGGTCAACTGGTAAGAAACCCAGAAGTAATTCTCGCCCGCTCGAAGTTTCTGATTCGCCACGAACGTGATGCTGTCAGCAGGAGCCTGGTCCCCGCCGACCTGCACAATCTCGACCGGCTGATCATAGAGCGGGTCCACGATGTTGCCCGCGTGCTTGGGGTCCGGCTCGTAGCGGATGAAAAACGGATCCTGCCCCAGATAGAAAAGCTGCACGGTCCGGATGTCCGCAAGATCATCCGTGCCCTGCGTGCTGATCGTCATGCTGGTCACCTCGTGCGCCACGCCATCGTCTGGTACGACCAGCTTGATCTGCAACACCTCGTTGCGCTGCTTGAGCTTGAGCACCGGAATCTGCATCTGATGCAGCGACGCCATCACCTCCTCTTCCGCTGTCGCGGTCTGCATCCCGACACAGGCGACAAGGGAACAAATGATGGCGATCATGGTCAGGTTTCTCATACAGAATCGTTGCGACAGGTTCATGCTGATGATCCTTTTGCCGCGTCATGCGGCCAGCGGGTTTACGGGTTGCCTTGTCGGAGCCACGCCAGGTTGAATTGGACCAGCGACAGATAGCGGGGGGCGAACTTGGTGACATCCTCGTAGATGTTGCCGCGCTCGTAGAAGCAGTAGATGGTGCCGTCGGACCCCACCAGAAGCTGGCTGTAACCGGCGCGGCCGGAATCCAGGACACGAGACACCCGCCAGGTCCGGCCGTCGTCAACGCTTTGGCGGATGGTCAGGTTCTGACGCAGGCGGGCCTTCCACTTGAGAATCTGCTGCGGGTCCGCGCTGCTGTCGGGATTGGAGAAGATCAGCGTGTGGTAGTCGTAACGGGCCAGGCCCGCCATGCAGATCGGATCGAACAGTTGCTCATCGAGAACAGGCGTAGTCCAGTCGGTGGCGCCGTCATTGCTGAAGCTGACAGCCCGGCGGTACTGCATGTTCTCGTTGCGGATGTGGGCCATGACCCGGCCGTCGGACAATTCCATGAGCACGGTTTCGCTGGGATTGGGCGTGATATCGTCGTTACGAGCGATGATCTGGCCGGCTTGCCAGGTTTGGCCGCGATCGTCGCTGAACACGGTGGCGCTGATGGAGGGGCGGTGGCTGTGGCTGGTCGCCAGCCAGACGGGCACGACATAACGTCCCTTGTGCGGTCCTTGCTCCAGCACGATGCCGTTGCTCATGCCGGGTGCGACCACGGTCCACTCGTAGCCGTCGCGGGTGCGGAAGGTCTGGAAGGTGTCGGTGATCTCGTGCGGGGCTGACCAGCGCACACCGTCGTCATCGCTGGATCGCCAATAAACCCGTGCGTAATTGATGGCGTGCATCAGGTGCAGCGTGCCGGTCTGATTATCCACCACCAGGGTGTTGTTGTGCACGGTGTTGAGGCCGTCGTCGATGACCACCGCCGGGTCGCTCCAGGTCCGGCCGCCGTCGGTGCTGCGGCGCATGATGGTGTTGATGTCCACCCAGTCGGTGAAGCCATCCTTGCGGCCCTCGGCCACGACCAGGAGCGTGCCGGCCGGGGTCAGGGCGAAGGTCGGGGCGCGATAGGTGGCATAGCCGTTCTGCCCGGCTTCAAATAGGTCCATGCTCTGCATGAGCGGCTGCTCATCCGCGGCAAGGCTGAGCGGGGACATCGCCGCTAAAAAAGTCGAGAGAATGACCAGGACGCCGATAACTCGCCGACGATTCATGTCGCGTCTCCATATGGATCAGATGTTGATCTTGTCCAGAACCACCTTGGTTTTGACAGCCAGATTCAGGGCAGCGCGCAGGTTGCCGATCTGGCGGCGCATGGTGTTTTCGAAAGCAATGATGTCGCCGCTGTGCAGGACCAGGTTGGCCCCGCGTTCGATCCAGCGCAATTCCTGATCAAGGTTGTCGTCAGTGCTGAAGGTCCCGTGAATGCCGACGCTGACGCCGGCTGCCTTGGCCTTGTCGATGATCGTGTCCACGGCCGCGGTGAAGTCGGGATGGTCATACTGCTCGGGCAGCCCCAGGCTGGTGGACAGATCATGCGGCCCGATGATGATGCCATCGATACCCTCCACGCTGAGAATCTGCTCCAGGTTCTCCATGGCGGGCACGCTTTCGATGTTGAGGATCAGGCTGTGCCCGGCGTTGTTGCTGCGAATGTATTCCGCCAGTTGCCCGCTGAGCTTGGTGCGCCCGCTGAGCAGATCGCGCAGCTTGCGCCCCTTGAGCGGCCGATACTTAGTAGCGCCCACCAGTTCGCGGGCCTGCTCGACGGTCTCGATGTAAGGCACCATCACGCCCGCCGCCGCATCATCCAGGGCCATCGTCACCTGATAAGGATCGGGAGCCGGCACGCGCACCACCGGCGGCAGCCCCATGGCACCGTAGGTCCGACACATCCACGACAGTTCAGCGCGACTGATGGCGATGTGCTCGGTGTCGATGAAGACATAGTCCAGCCCGATGCGGTGCATCACCTTGGGCCAGGCGGGCGAGGTGGAGACGATCAGCGTCCCGAAGAGACGATCCCCATTGCGTAACGCAGCGGCAAACTCACGACCGGTCATGTGAACTCCTTGGATGAGTGGTTACCATATTGACACAAGCGGCAGCAACCTTCACGCGACCCGTTCCCCCGTCGTTTATGGTGCACCTGGCAAGCCGCTGCCCGTGGTGTCGTTATCGTAACAGTACGAATAGTCTGCATTGAGATACTCCAGACGAATGTATTCGATCATTTCCGCATGGGTGTCGGCAAAAAGGGTGTTCCAGCGATTGTCGTTATACTCAGTGTGCAGGAAATCCGCCGGCACGAGCACCGCGGTGTTTACCGTGTACTCCCACGATCGGGACTCGAACATGGCAATCATCAGCGATGGGGAATGGATTTCATTGGCCTGTCGTCCTGGTCTGCCAGGGTCGATGGAGGGCGGGAAATTCATGCCCTTGTTATGGGCGTTGTTGGCGCGATAGGAGGTGCCAATGCCATAGGGCGCCACAGTCCCATTGTAGAACGAGTAATCGCCGCGCAGGATGTCACTGGGGCACTGTGCGGCCGGCACCTCGTCGTCGTTGTCGTAATACGGCCCACCCACGTAACGATTCAGTGGTCGCCAGGGCGCGCCAAAAAGACGCCCGATCGAATAAGTTGCGGATTTGCGTCCAAGCCAATATTGCGTGCCGAAGGTGGTGGCCCCGGCCCCATTGCGGATGGTCTTGGGTGGATATTGATCCTTGTAGTCTGTCAGATACGCGCCCAGGCCCATGCCGATCTGGCGAAAGTTGGACAGGCACTGCACCTGGCGGGTGGTGTCGCGGGCCTTCTTCAGTGCCGGCAGAAGAATCGCGATCAGCAGAGCGATGATGGAAATAACCACCAGCAGTTCGATCAACGTGAATCCTTTGCGCTGAATCATATCGCCAGTCTCCATGCTTAAGGGTGGTCGCGTGCATCCGATTCAAACGCGGAGCCGGCGGTCAGGCTGGCCCCGCGTGAGGAACTATGTGCATCATCAACGAACCATGCGTCGCCGCAGTAGCGTCACCACGCTGATACCCAGCAGGGCCAACGAGGCCGGCTCGGGGATCAGCACGTCGGCCAGCGCTTCGTCGAAAGACACATCGGGGCCGGCGCCGAAGCCCCAGTTATCGCCGAGGATTTGCAGGTCGGCCAGATTCACGATGCCGTCACCGGTGAAGTCGGCTTGCGCCCAGGTGGCGGTGGTGGATTGCCAGTTGTCACCGAGAATCTGAAGGTCAGACAGGTTGACCAGGCCGTCACCGTTAGCGTCGCCGGGATGCTGCAGGAGTTGATACTTGGCCAGCAGTTCCTGTTCGACGGCCTCACGGTCCGCATTCGAGAGTGAGGCATTGTAGATCAGGCCCTCGGCAATTTCGCCCTGGAAGCGAGAAGAGTTGCCGTTGCCACGGTCGGCCCCATACCGAAATCGGAAGGCGGTCAGCGTGTTCGTGTTGGCCGCCGTGTTGAGTGAGGTGGTCAACTGACCGTTGATGTACTCGCTCAGGGTCCCCGCATCGCCATCCCAGACCACGCTGATCAACTGCCAGGTATCCAGGGTGGAGGTGGCGTCATGGGAGATGATCTGCTCGACGTTGGAAGAGTCGCGCACGAAGGTCTCTCGATTACCGGCGACGTAGCGAGTGCCGAAGGTGTTTTCGTTCCCGCCGCTGCTGTGCAGGTCGAACATCATCAGGTAGCGGAAGTCGGTGACGGGAACATTCTGTTTGAAGACGATGAAGTAGGAGATGTTATTGGTGTCCAGGTCGGTGCCGAAGTCATCGGTGCCGTCAAGGTTATCGATGCCCACCAGCCCGCCGTAGGTGGCGGCGGTGAGGTCCCACTTGATGGCGGGCAGGCCGTTGATGGCGTTGGCTTTCCACTGCGGGCCGGCGGCACTCTGTACGATCTGGTTGCCGAGCAGGCCCGAGGTGGCGACGTTGTCTCTCGCCTGGTCCCACCATTCGACGACGTTTGCGCCGTCGAGAGCAGGGACTGGTGTTTCACTGTTTTTCTTGGCGGCGTTGTTGTAAGCATCGACTGCCGCATCGTGATGGGCGAACAGATTGGCTGTAGGAATGGCGGCGCCGGCTTGCGGTGAGGTGGTCAGCACGATGAAGGACGTCAGGGCCAGGGCAAATGGACAAATCAAGATTCGCATCGGTGTTTTCTCCTGAATAATTGGGTATTTTGCATCATGTCTGCGATCACAGGGTTCAGGCGGGTTCCGGCAAGATCACGAGTCCTTGCCGGAACCCGTCCCTGAAAGGAGAACCTCATCCAGCCACCCCAGCGGCCTCGTGATTGGCGCCGCGTCGTCTGTTCAACATCAGTATCGCTCCACCCAGCAGCAGGCCCAGACTGGCCGGCTCGGGAATCGCGTACTTGGTCAGCAACGCCTGCTCGCTGGCGATACGGTCGGCATCAGACAGAGTGGCGTTGTAAAGCAGACCCTCAGCGATCTCACCGTTGAAGCGAGTGGAGGCGCCGTTGCCGCGATCAGCGCCATAACGGAAACGGATGGCATTCATGGCGTTGCCGTTGGTGGCGGTGTTGAGCGAGCCGCTCAACTGGCCGTTGATGTACTCCGTGAGCGTGCCGGCGTCACCGTCCCAGACCACGCTGATGACCATCCACTGATCGGCGGTGCCGGCCGCGGAATGGGAAATGATCTGCTCTGTACCGCTGCCATCGAGGACCCATGTCTCGCGGTTGCCGGCCTTGAAGCGCACACCGAGCGTGTTCTCATTGCCGCCCGTGCTGTGCAGGTCCACCATGAACAGCCAACGATTATCAGCCGGGTCCACGTTTTGCTTGAAGACGATGATGTAACTGATATTGTTGGTGTTCAGATCAGTGCCGAAACTGTCGGTGCCACCCGAGTTACTGATGCCAGTCAAACCGCCATAGGGCGCGGTGGTGCTGGTCGAGCCGGTGTTGCCCTGCCAGAGGATGGAGGGCAATCCGTTGATGGCATTGGTCTTGTAGAGAGGCCCCGCGCCGCTCTGCACGATCTGGTTGCCGTCTATTCCACTGGTAGCCACGTTGTCGCGGGCCTGGTCCCACCATTCCACCACCAGCTCACCGTTCAGAGAAGGATCGGGAGTCAGGCTGCTTCCCTTGGCAGCGTTCTTGTAAACATCCAGGGCCGCATCCTGATGAGCGAACAGGTTGGTGGTAGTGATGGCCGCTTGCGTGTCGCCCGCCACCAGGAGCAGGAACACGCAGGTTGCCGCCGATGTTGCCGCAATTGCTTGGTGAATCACTCGCATACCTAATCCTCCATATAAGAATGAAATGCCACCATTCGAGACTTGCCTCCACGCCGAGTGGAGGTCGAAGGTAAACACTCAATCACGAGACAGATTCTTCATGCGCAGAGGTTCCATGAGTGAGGACTAAACCAGATCAACGGGGACCGTCACGTGTCGGACGGGCTGGCCCATGACCGCGTCTTTCAACAAAGTTCCAATTTCGCGACCCTGCTGCTCGGGCGTGAAGCGGCCCTTGATGTAGGGATACCGCGGTGGGGCGGCCGTGCCGCGACGATACACGTCGGCCACGGCCAGCGCCACGTCCCGGCCCACCGCCAGGCCCTGGTTTTCAATGGCTTCCACCGCGCCCTCGGCCAAAGCTTCGCTGCGGGCGATGATGCCCAGCGAGGTGGGATCATCGTGCAACAGCTTGCCCACTTCAGCGCTGACCGCAGCCTTGTCCGCAGGAAGATCGCGGAAATACACCGAGTCCAGCTTCAGCCCCCGCCTGGACGCGGCAGCCTGCAAACCATCCTGGAACGCGGGCTCACCGGCATACATCCGGTCACGCATCAGCACCAGCAATCGCTGTTGTCCGCGCGACAGCACGTGCTCAGCACAGAGTTGGCCGATTTGATACTGGTCGCGATCGATGGAGGAAAGCGAAGTGATCGAAGGCTGCGGTGTGCCGTAGATCACCGCCGGCAGTCCGCTCTCAGCCACCAGCCGCTGCGTTTCCAGTGATGAACGCACCAGCAGCAGCCCCGTGGTTTTCTCGGCGCGCAGGCATTGATTGATCGTCTGATCCACGAGCGCCGATTCATTGCCCGAGGGCACGTAAATGAATTGCACATCGAGGCCGGGAAACTCGTGGCTGATGCCCACGATGACGCCGTCGCCCAGCAGCCCTTCACTTGACAGATAGTGAGCCTGAACCAACAGCAGCAGCGACTCGATCGGTTGCGATAGATGCATGGGAGCCGGCTCCGAAATGGTGGTGCCGCGCCGCTGTTTGCGGACGATCCGCCGCCTCTGAGCCAAGAGCTGCATGGCACGGTTGGCGACCATGCGATTGACCCCGAGCAGTTGCGCCACCTCGCCGGTGTTCAGATAGGAATCCCCCGGCTGCAGGCCCCGCCTGGCGATGTCCAGCTCGATCTGCCGCGCCAACTCGAGCACGCGAGGAGTTTGTGCCTGTTCGACATTCACAAAAATCAGGATATGAAAAATTTCTATATTGTCAATGTCTTTTAATTGAAAAATAAGAATCTTTTACTAAGATCACAATCAGATTCCTTAAATACGAGAAATTATTTCCCTGAGACTGGGTGAGGCATGTTTTTGGTATTTCTCTAAACACAACAATCACCGTGATTTAACAAAGACGGGTGGATTCGGAGAGGATGTGTGAGACCCGGCGGCTTCTCGCGGGTGTTCGTCTGGTCACGATTGGTGCTGCAGCGGGGAATTTCAGTTTGGACAAGACGCGAGCAGTTGTGACGTTTGCCTTCAGCCCTCGCGGCCATGGGGCATTATGATCGTCGTCTTTACCAACCCGAGCCCGCCTTCCACGGAAAGGATGCACATTGGCTGATTCGATCGTCGTGCTGGATGGTTATACGCTCAACCCCGGCGACCTGAGTTGGGACGAGCTGCGCAAGCTGGGCAAAGTCACCGTGCATGATCGCACGCCGCAGGACCAGATTCTCAAACGCGCTGCGGGTGCGCCGTGTCTGCTGACCAACAAGACCCCTCTGTCCGCTGCCACCATCGCGCAACTGCCGGCACTGAAATACGTCGGGGTTCTGGCGACAGGCTACAACGTGGTGGACATCGCGGCCGCCAAACAGCGCGGCATCGCAGTCACCAACGTGCCGACCTACGGCACGGACACCGTGGCGCAACATGCCGCGTCGTTGCTGCTGGAATTGGCGCGGCACACCAGCGCCCACGCCTGTGCTGTGGCGGAAGGCAAATGGGCCGGTAGCGAATGGTGCCTGCCTGTGGCGCCGATTGTGGAGTTGACGGGCAAAACACTGGGCATCGTCGGACTGGGGCGCATCGGTCTGGCGTTCGCCAGGATCGCGCAAGCCATGGGCATGACCATCATCGCTCACGACGCGATGCAGTTGCCGCCGGAGAAACGAGACGGCGTCACGTTGACCTATCGTTCACTGGATGAATTGTTCGCCGAGTCCGATGCGATCTCGCTGCACTGTCCGTTGACGCCGCAGACCAAGCACGTGGTCAATGCCGCGCATCTGAGCACGATGAAGCCGACCGCCTGGATCATCAACACCAGTCGCGGACCGCTGATCGACGAGCCCGCTCTGGCTGCGGCGTTGAAAAACGGCAAGATCGCCGGTGCGGCGCTGGACGTGCTGGACGTCGAACCGCCCACGGCCGACAACCCGCTGCTGCGGGCGCCAAACTGCATCATCACGGCCCACATCGCCTGGTACGCCCGCGAAGCGCGGCAGCGACTGCTGGCCACCGTGGTGGAGAATCTCGCGGCATTTCAGGCGGGCAAACCACAAAATGTGGTCAACGCTTAACCAGCTTCGGCGGCAACCCGTGCTGCTTTGCTCATGGTGAACACGGTCAGCCCGGTCAGATCGCCGCTCTGGCACGGCAGCACGATGCTGGCGAGGTAACCGATGACAAAGCACGTGGCGATGCCGGTGGTGGCGTACATCAGCAGGTTCAACTGGCTGTAGTAAGGCAGGCAGAACATCACCAGGGCCCCGCAGATCAGGCCGACCAGCGTGCCCCATCCGTTGGCACGGGTGGTGAGCAGTCCGAGCGCGAACAGTCCGCCCAGCACGCCCATGAAGATGCCGATAACCGCCAGGGCGCTGTCGAACAGCGACTTGATGCTGGGATCGATGAACAGCAACCCGATGAGCGTGCCCAGGGCGCCGAGGGTGAAGGTCAGCGCGCGGGCGGCATGGAGATAACCGCGTTCGCTCTTGAACGCCTTCATTGGCCGCAGGAAATCGGTGACGATGGTGGTGGCGGTGGAGTTCATGCTGGTCGAGACGGTGGATTGCGCCGCGGCGAAGATGCCGGCCACGACCAATCCCGCCACGCCCACGAACACCTCATTGGACAGAAACAGCGGGAACACCTGGTCGGTGTTCATGGTGGGGCTGAGTCGGGCCGGGTGCTGCTTGTAGAAGGTGTAGAGCGCGACGCCCATGCCGTAGAAGATCAGGGCCGAAGGGATGGCCATCCAGGCGTTGGTCCAGATGGAACGTGCGGCGGTCTTGAAGCTGGGCGTGGTCATGTAGCGCTGCACCACCGCCTGGTCGGAGACGTAACTTGAGAAGTTCTGCCCGAACGCGCCCAGCAGCACCACCCACAGGGCCGTACTGGTGTAGCTGTTGAGTGAGAAGTCCCAGTTGACGGTGTGCAGCTTGCCGTCGGCATAGGCGGTGGAGAACATTGACGACACGCCGCCGTCAATCCGCAGGATGATCAACACCAGGCATAACAGCGCCCCGCCCAGCAGAACGAAAGTCTGGATAGTGTCGGTCCAGATCACCGCCTCAATGCCGCCCAGCGTGCAGTAGATCAGGCACAGCACGCCCATGATCAGCACCGACTGCACCGGCGTCAGCGGCGTCACCGAAGTCAATGCCAGGGCTGCCAGCGAGAGCACGATGCCCATGCGTCCGATGTGAAACAGCGTGAACAGGCCGCTGGCCACCATGCGCACCGGCATGTTGAAGCGCTTGGACAGATATTCGTAGGCGCTGGTGGCGTCGATCTGTCGGAAGAAGGGCAGCGCCACGTAAATCGCCACCGGGGCCATGGCCACGATCATCAGGTGCCCGGCCATGTACACCAAATCCTGGGCGTAGGCTTTGGCGGGAATGGCCATGTAGGTGATGGAGCTGAGCATGGTGGCATAGATGGAGCAGGCCACCGCCCACCAGGGAATTCGCTGGCCGCCGCGGAAGTAGTCGTTGGTGTCCTTGTTCTTGTTGGCGAAATACACACCGACGCCCACCATCGCCAGCAGATACATCACCAGCACCGTGGAGTTGATCGCGCCGAACGCGCCCTTGTAACGCAGCGGCTCAATTCGCCACACCGCGGCCGTGCGCACCCGCGGGCGCACTTCACCCGCCGCGATGATGATGTCCTTGCCCCACTGAACCGCCGGCGTCGTCACCTGATTCGCAGGCAATTCGCCCGCATCGATCCAGGTGTTGGTGATCGCGTGATAAGCCCACAACCGCTTGGGAAAGCCCGGATGGGCATCTTTCAGTTCATCCGCCTTGGCGAACAGACTGCCGTCAGCGCCACTGAACACGAACACGTGGGACTGCCCGATGCCAATGCCCGTCCCCGCCATCACGCACACCGGCACGTCCGGCCGCTGGATCCACGCCGCCTCGGCCGCCTCCTGCTCGGTCGCGCCGCGCTTCAGCTTGCCCGCGTACGTCGTCGGATCAAACTCATACATGTCCGTCAACGGCGTCATGCCCGCGTTGCCTTCCACGCCTGCCTGCTGACGGCGCCCGCTGATCACGTAGATGCAATTGTCAAATCCGTTGTGCTGCATCACCGTCAGGTTGAACGCCCGCGTCGGACCGGGCCAGGTCGGCAACGGCTTCCACGCAAGCTCGCCGCCCGGCTTGTCCATCTGCGACAGGTCCAGCGACCAGAAGTTGTCCATCGCGCTTTCCAGTCCCGCACCCGACTGGCCGCCCGCCAGATACACCACGTTGCCGAGGATCGCCGCGGCGCCGTTGGCGCACGGCTGCGGCAGCGGCGGAAGA